>NZ_JBMKHS010000012.1:0-119356 GCF_049238105.1 Enterobacter cloacae complex sp. IR5418
TCCTTCAACTCAGCAAAAGTTCGATTTATTCAACAAAGTCTGGGGAAGCTGGATCACAATAACCGCTAATCAGGACGTTATTTACCAGACCTTTTTATTCCCAACGAAAAGAGACTTCGATCAGAACGTCGCTTTCGCACTGGCACA
The DNA here is from genome assembly GCF_049238105.1 of Enterobacter cloacae complex sp. IR5418. NCBI lineage: Bacteria > Pseudomonadati > Pseudomonadota > Gammaproteobacteria > Enterobacterales > Enterobacteriaceae > Enterobacter > Enterobacter cloacae complex sp. IR5418. The sequence goes on from NZ_JBMKHS010000012.1 coordinate 148, forward strand.
AACCGAAGAAGCTATTAACCGCCTACAGCTGGACAAGGCCCTTTTGAGCACAGGCGATTTAGCAAAAGATGAGTTCTAGCAACGACACCTATTTCGGAGGCTGTAATGCGTCTCGCACACACAGTGATTTCGTTAATGCTCATTGCGCCGTTGAGCTGGGCCGGAAATATGACATTCCAGTTCCGCAACCCTAACTTTGGCGGCAACCCGAATAACGGAGCCTTTATGCTTAACCAGGCTCAGGCTCAAAACTCCTATAAAGACCCCAGCTATGATGATGATTTCGGTATCGAGACCCCGTCAGCCCTGGATAATTTCACTCAGGCCATCCAGTCGCAAATATTAGGTGGCTTATTAACCAACATTAATACCGGCAAACCCGGCCGGATGGTCACAAACGACTTTATCGTCGATATTGCCAATAAAGACGGGCAGCTTCAGTTAAATGTGACAGACCGAAAAACCGGTAGAACCTCGACAATCCAGGTTTCCGGTTTGCAGACCAGTTCAACTGATTTCTAAACAACCCCAAAATAAGGACAATTATCATGCAGCGCTTTTTTATTTTAGTTGCAGTGTGCTTATTAAGCGGTTGTTTAACTGCCCCGCCAAAAGAAGCCGCTAAACCCACCTTAATGCCCCGTGCCCAGAGCTATCGGGATCTGACGCATCTGCCGGTGCCAACCGGGAAGATATTCGTCTCGGTGTATAACATTCAGGATGAGACGGGCCAGTTCAAACCGTACCCGGCCAGTAACTTCTCGACGGCCGTGCCGCAGAGCGCCACCGCGATGCTGGTTACTGCCCTGAAAGATTCTCGCTGGTTTATCCCGCTGGAACGTCAGGGGCTGCAAAACCTGCTTAATGAACGAAAAATCATTCGTGCCGCACAGGAGAACGGTACCGTTGGCGTCAATAACCGCATGCCGTTACAGTCTCTCACCGCAGCCAATATCATGGTGGAAGGCTCGATTATCGGCTATGAAAGTAACGTGAAATCGGGCGGCGCGGGTGCGCGTTACTTTGGTATTGGAGCCGACACGCAGTATCAGCTGGATCAGATTGCCGTTAACCTGCGTGTGGTTAACGTGAGCACGGGTGAAATTTTATCCTCCGTCACCACCAGCAAAACCATTCTCTCTTATGAAGTGCAGGCAGGGGTATTCCGCTTTATCGACTATCAGCGTTTGCTGGAGGCCGAAATTGGTTACACCTCCAACGAGCCGGTCATGCTGTGTCTGATGTCGGCCATCGAAACCGGCGTGATTTTCCTGATTAATGACGGTATCGATCGCGGCTTGTGGGATCTTCAGAATAAAAGTGACGTGAGTAATGCGGTGCTGGTGAAATACCGTGAGATGTCGGTGCCGCCGGAGTCCTGACTGGCAGCGTATAAAAAAGGCGAGATGTCCGTCTCGCCTTTTTTTATTTACTCACCGCAGGAACGTTCTGGCTCTTTTCGCGTCGGGCCGCAAGCCAGAGACCACTGTTTTTCATGGCATAGCCAAACAGTAATCCCAGCATGACCGAAGGAACCACCAGCTTCCAGTCCCCCTGCCCTGCAAAGGTCGCACAGGCGCCCATAAACGTGCCGGGCACAAAGGACAACAGCAGATGTTTTGCCTGAACGCACATCAGGAAGGCCACAATACCGGTCATGACGTACCCCAGAATTTCCACATGCGGCGCCAGCGCGCTGCCCTTCATAATGACCAGCGCCCAGACCACGCCACTCAGCAACGTGCAGCCTGAAATAAACAGCCCTTTGAGACCACCCTGCGGGCAGGCGAAATAGGCCGTACAGCCAAGAAAACCGGCCCAGCTCAACAAACCGAGAGACACCGCCACCCAACCCCAGAGGCCGGAGAGGATGCCAGTCGTGATTGCAATACAAAGTAATATGTTCATGGTGCGCATCTTAGCAGATGCGCACCATGGAAATGAGATCAGAAGCACATTACGTGCAAGTTGAAATGTATGTTTGCAGGATTTCTGTGATTCAGATCACCCTTAGTTCTCTTCTTCCAGCTCATCCCACATAGCAGCGATAGCGTCGCGCGTCAGCGGAGCCAGCGTTCTCCAGAATGGCGAGGTGGCATGTGCTTCAACTTTGCCCAGGAAGGTGCCCACCCATGGCAGCAGATACGTTTCGAAGAGGGTTTCAATCGCCTCATTCTCATCATCACCTGCATTATCTTCAATCCAGGAGGCCGCCAGCAGCAGCGTACCGATATGATCCGCAGGCATGTCCGTCAGCGGCATGCCGCGTTCAGAAAGAAATGCCCGCACTTCCGCTTCGGTCGCACCGTCCTGCCAGGCAGAGCGATACGGCGATACGCGACACTCTTCCCCCACGAACAGCGCGTTGTAATCCGTTGAAATCTGCTGCATATCGCAGCTTTTTTGCAAGCGTTCCAGCAACTCATCCTGTTCCAGCGGCCAGCTCTGCGCCAGTTTACCTTCACGAATCAGGGTAAACAGCGGAACCAGCAGCGGATCCTGCGGCTGGCGATAATATAAGGTGCCCAGCACGCGGCAAAGGATGGAAAACTCATTCATGTTTTTATTCCATTATTAATTAAAGATCGGCAAATTCATTAATCGGCGCCATGCCGCGCGACTCAAGGAAATCGAGCATACGACGCGGCGTGACGTTCAGGATCTGTTCTTCCGGGAAATTCACGTCCTGCAATATTTTCAGGCACTCGCTGAAATCCCCCAGCGTGAAGGCCGTGTGGGAATCAGAGCCCAGCGCCACCATGCCGCCCGCGTCACGCACGACCGCCGCCACTTCGCGGCAGTTGGCTTCACTGCCCTTACGAGAGTGAACGAAAGAGGAGTTGTTAATTTCCAGCGCCACGCGATGCTCCGCTGCCGCCTGCGCCACGGCCTGAATATCAATCGGGTATTTTGGATTTCCCGGGTGGCTGATAATGTGCACGTTGCCGCTGGCAATGGTGGCAATCATCGCCGCGGTGTTGGTCTCTTTATCCTGGGGCGCAAAGACCGGCTCGTGGAATCCCGCGAGGATCAGATCTAACGAGGTCAGCATCGGGCCGGTGCAGTCAATCTCACCGTCGGTATTTTTGATGTTCGCCTCGATGCCGCGCAGTATCCCGATACCGTCCACCAGACGTGGCCAGATACGCATATTCACAAAATGCCAGTAGTGCGGCGCATCCGCCATATCCGGACCGTGATCGGTTATCGCAAACAGCTTGATGCCTTTCAGTTTCGCCTGAGCGATATAATCATGGAGGTTACTGTAAGCGTGGGTACTGGCGACGGTGTGCATATGCAGGTCAACGGGATACATCTTTCTCTCCTCTGCGGTTTTTCCAAAGGATAGCAGTTATCAGCGGCGAATATTAGCAAAAACCCGGCGAACGCCGGGTTTCTCTCAGTAGCCTCGCTGTCTGTCGACCTGTCCGGTCACCGCGTTGCCCTTCTCTATTTCACTGATGGTATGCGAGATGTACGCCACGGCCTCCGCCGGTCGCGTCACGGCAGCAATATGGGGCGTCATCGCCACGCGCGGATGTGCCCAGAGTGGGCTGTCTGTTGGCAGCGGTTCGCGGCTATACACATCCAGCATTGCCCCTTTCAGTTTGCCGTTATCCAGCGCTTTCAGCAGATCGTCTTCCACAACGTGTACCCCGCGCGCCAGGTTCATTAAGTAGCTATCATCTGCCAACTGGTTGAGGAGCGCGCCATTAATAATCCCGACCGTTTCCGCCGTATTGGGCAGCAGGTTGATTAACACGCGCGTGCCATTCAGAAAGGCCGGAAGCTCATCCGTTCCGGCAAAGCTCTCGACGCCCGGATAATCCTTACGGCTCCGGCTCCAGCAGCGCAGTGGGAAGCCCCACGGGGCGAGCGCTTCGGCGACTTTCGAACCCAGCACCCCCGCCCCGAGGATGCCGATGGTGAAATCTTCACGCTGATAATCCGGGAGCGGTTCCCAGTGGGATTGCTGTTTAAACGCCTGATAATCGTCGAAGCGGCGGAACCAGTGCAGCACCTGGCTTACGGCATATTCCTGCATCTGCTGCCCCATACCGGTATCTTCGAGGCGGAACAGGGGAATATCCTCCGGCAGCATTTCAGGGTGTGCTTTCAGCTTACTGAGTATGGAATCCACTCCCGCACCGAGAGCAAACACTGCCTTCAAACGGCGTCCCTGAAGCATGTCGACCGGGGGATGCCAGACCAGCGCGTAGTCGGCATGTTCATTGTCGCCCTGTTTCCATTCGCGAACGCGTGCGCCAGGCAGTGCCGCGGTGAGTGCCTTAATCCAGTAAGCCGTATCAAACGTGGGGTGATAGAAAATAATATCCATAGTCATTGCCTTTTATTGCGCTGTTTTATTTTCATTTTCAACTGGATTGCCAGCATAGCAAATTTATCGCTAAACCGCGTTGCTGATAAAAGAGGCGCTTTTCGCACATTTCGGAATCAGGTTGCCTGAAGTTTGTCTAAACGCGCTAAATTACTGAAAAAGTGAGTTGACGGCAGTACGGCTTTTCCTTACATTAGCGCCCGTCCCGACAACAACGGGATGACAATATGGTGAGGTGTCCGAGTGGCTGAAGGAGCACGCCTGGAAAGTGTGTATACGGCAACGTATCGGGGGTTCGAATCCCCCCCTCACCGCCATATTCAAGACGAGAGCTCGTACGAAAGTACGGGCTTTTTTCTTTTATATTCTCCGTAAGGGGGGGATGAGACCCCCCGTGCTACATTCAGCTCGGTGTGGCCTGAACCCCTCACCCTAGCCCTCTCCCCAAAGGGGCGAGGGGATCGTTACTCCTCCACCATCCGCGCATACTCATCGGTAAGAAAATCCACCAGCGTTCTGACGGATGGCAGCAAACCGCGCCGTGACGGATATACCGCGTGGATCACTTCCCGTCTGGGTTCCCAGGTGTTCAGCACCCGTACCAGTTCCCCTGATACCAGCTGATCCTTGACCATTAAAATCGGCAGTTGCACCACGCCCACGCCCGTCATTGCCGCTTCACGCAGCGCCAGCATGTCGGTGGTCACGAGGCGCGGCGTGAAGTGAATTTCTGCTTTAGCGCCCTCCGGCCCGCTCAATTCCCATTTATGCAGATGCTTACCCGCCCCCATACTTAACCCCGGCCACTCGCTGAGTTCAGAGGGCATCGCCGGGTTGCCCATCCGTTCAATCAGTGCCGGTCCGGCAACCAGACAGTGCCCCCTGTCTGCCAGTACCCTTAATACCAGATCGCTGTCATCAAACGGTCGCGGGCGAACGCGGATCGCCACATCCACACCCTCCGCCACCAGATCGACCCGCCGGTTAGTGGCTTCAAGCTGGAGGTTGATCCCCGGATAGCGCGCCATAAACCGCGCCAGCATAGGCCCCACGTGAACGTGCAGCAAGGTGACGGGGCAAGTGATCCTGACCATACCGCGCGGTTCAGCCTGTAAAGCGGCCACCGCCTCCTCCGCAGCTTCGGCCTCCACCAGCATGGCTTTACAGTGCTGATAGAACGTCTGCCCTACTTCCGTCACCGTAAACTGCCGCGTGGTTCGTTGTATCAACCGAACACCCAGGCGTTCTTCCAGCTGCGCAATTCGACGGCTCAGTTTCGACTTGGGCTGATCGAGCGCCCGCCCCGCCGCCGCAAAGCCGCCATGCTCCACCACCTTAACAAACCATACGAAATCATTGAGATCCTGCATACGCCCTCATCGTTCCATTTTAAGAACAGTGAATGTCATTTTCACTATCTACCGGGATATTAAACCTGAATATAAGCTAATTACATCAACAGAACATCAGGAGGTAATCATGAAAAACGTAACAGGCGTGTATACCGCACCTCGTCCGCACTGGGTCGGTGACGGTTTCCCGGTTCGTTCGATGTTTTCTTACCAGACGCACGGCGAGCCACTGAGCCCGTTCCTGCTGCTGGACTACGCCGGACCGCATACCTTCCCGGCGGACGGTGCAAAACGTGGCGTGGGCGAACACCCTCATCGCGGCTTTGAAACGGTAACCATCGTCTACTCAGGCGAAGTAGAGCACCGCGATTCCACCGGCAGAGGCGGCGTCATCGGCCCAGGCGACGTGCAGTGGATGACGGCTGGCGCAGGTATTTTGCACGAGGAGTTCCACTCCAGCGCGTTCTCGCAGAAAGGCGGTGAACTGAAAATGATGCAGCTGTGGGTCAACCTGCCCGCCAAAGACAAAATGGCGACGCCTGGCTACCAGAGCATCACTCAAGGGGACATCCCGGTGGTCACCCTGCCGGATAACAGCGGTACATTGCGCGTGATTGCTGGCCGCTTTGACGAGGTCACCGGCCCGGCCCATACCTTCTCACCGCTTAACGTATGGGATCTTGCGCTGCACCAGGGCAGCCACCTGACGCTCAATCAGCCCGAAGGCTGGAGCACGGCGCTGGTTGTCGTTGAGGGGAGCGTGACGGTAAACGGCACCACGCCAGCGGGTGAAGCGCAGCTGGTCGTGCTGAGTCAGAGCGGTGACAAACTGCATCTCGAAGCCAGCAGCGACGCCAAAGTGCTGCTGATGGCCGGGGAGCCGCTGAATGAACCGATTGTGGGCTATGGCCCGTTTGTGATGAACAGTAAAACCGAAATTGCCGAAGCGATTCGCGATTTCAACTCTGGCCGCTTTGGCCAAATCTAAACGTAATAAAGGAGCGCATTATGTCTACCCCTGCAAACTTCAACGGTGCACGTCCCGTTATTGACGTAAACGATGCCGTTATGCTGCTTATCGATCACCAGAGCGGACTGTTCCAGACCGTTGGAGATATGCCAATGCCTGAGCTGCGCGCCCGTGCTGCGGCGCTGGCAAAAATTGCCTCGCTGGCGAAGATCCCGGTGATCACCACGGCGTCGGTTCCACAGGGCCCGAACGGTCCGCTTATCCCGGAGATCCACGCCAATGCGCCGCATGCGCAGTATGTGGCTCGCAAAGGTGAGATTAACGCCTGGGATAACCCGGAGTTTGTGGCGGCGGTGAAAGCCACCGGGCGTAAAACGCTGATTATTGCCGGTACGATCACCAGCGTCTGCATGGCCTTCCCGTCCATCAGCGCGGTGGCGGACGGATATAAAGTGTTTGCGGTGATTGATGCCTCCGGCACCTACAGCAAAATGGCGCAGGAGATCACCCTTGCACGCGTGGTGCAGGCAGGCGTGGTGCCGATGGATACGGCGGCAGTGGCCTCTGAGATCCAGCGCACGTGGAACCGGGAAGATGCGGGTGAATGGGCTGAGGTGTACACACACATCTTCCCTGCCTACCAGCTGCTGATCGAAAGCTACAGCAAAGCGCAGGATGTGGTGAAAAACAGCGAAGTGCTCGATTCACAGCGTTAATCCTGCGCGCTACGGCATAAGCTGATTAAGGCTTAACCGAACAAGCACGAATGCAGAAAATCTGCTTGACCGCTTTCGCGCAACTCCCTATAGTAGCGCCCCGTTGCCCCCCAAGCGGTCAGGCAGCAAAACAATATGGTGAGGTGTCCGAGTGGCTGAAGGAGCACGCCTGGAAAGTGTGTATACGGCAACGTATCGGGGGTTCGAATCCCCCCCTCACCGCCATATTTAAAGAAGAGCTCGCATGAAAATGCGGGCTTTTTTTTCGCATGTCGCACGTCTGCGGGGGGGAAGAGAACCCCCGACCGGGGTTCGACAACTGGCGACAGCCAGTTGGACAGACTGTGAGCGTAGCGAACAGGCTGCCCGGAGGGCGAGCGAAGCGAGTCAATCCCCCCCTCACCGCCATATTTGAAGAAGAGCTCGCATGAAAATGCGGGCTTTTTTTTCGCATGTTGCACGTCTGCGGGGGGATGAGAACCCCCGACCGGGGTTCGACAACTGGCGACAGCCAGTTGGACAGACTGTGAGCGCAGCGAACAGGCTGCCCGGAGGGCGAGCGAAGCGAGTCAATCCCCCCCGGTGCAAACTGAGCCGCCTCAGCTACAAAAAAGCCCGTACAAAAGCACGGGCCGTTTTAAACCATTCCTCAGCTATTCAACTTCCCTGCCGGCTGCTTTCCTTCGGGAGATGAAACCTGACCGGGATTAGCAACAGCGTCATCCTTACGCTCCTCCAGCCAGTAATCCGCATTTTTAATTCCCAGCCGAACCGGGTCAAAGTGGGGATCCAGCCCCTGCGCATTCTGGATTTCATAATCCTTCAGGCTGGCAAACGCTTTTTTATGCAGCAGAACGATGGCAATAATGTTGAGCCATGCCATCAGCCCTACGCCAATATCCCCTAATCCCCAGGCCAGATCCGCGGTGCGAACCGTGCCATATACCGTCGAAGCCATCAGACACAACTTGAGCAGGAACGTCAGCCATGGGCGATGAATCTTACGGTTGATGTAGGCGATATTCGTTTCAGCGATGTAGTAGTAAGCAATAATGGTCGTGAAGGCAAAGAAGAACAGCGCGATGGCAACAAAGTAATTACCGAAGCCCGGCATCATACTTTCCATCGCCGTCTGCACATAGCCAGGACCGGCCGCCACGCCTGCAATCCCGGTATAGAGCGCTGCACCGTCGACGCCCTGCACGTTATACAGACCGGTGATCAACAGCATAAACCCGGTCGCGGAGCAGACAAACAGCGTGTCGATGTAAACGGAGAACGCCTGAACCAGCCCCTGTTTCACCGGATGGCTTACGGCCGCCGCCGAGGATGCATGTGGCCCGGTCCCCTGCGCCGCCTCGTTGGAATAGACGCCGCGCTTCACGCCCCACATGATAGCCTGGCCCAGAATAGCGCCAAATCCAGCTTCAAGGCCAAAAGCACTTTTCCAGATCAGCAGTATAACTGAAGGAAGCTGATCAATATTGATAGCGATAATCACGCACGCGACAATAATATAGCCGAGTGCCATAAACGGAACCACCATGCTGCTAAAGCTGGCGATCCTTTTCACGCCACCGAAAATAATAAAACTCAACAGCACGGCAAGTAACGCCGCCGTGACATTCGGACTCAGACCGAAGGCAATATCCAGGCTCGCGCCAATAGAGTTTGCCTGCACGCCTGGCAGTAATAATCCGCAGGAGAAAATCGTTACGATGGCAAATAACCATGCGTACCACTTCACGCCTAACCCTTTCTCAATATAAAAGGCAGGACCACCACGATATTCGCCGTTAATTTTTTCTTTATAAACCTGACCTAACGTGGATTCGACAAACGCAGAGCTTGCCCCCAAAAATGCCACGACCCACATCCAGAAAAGCGCACCGGGTCCACCAAAGGTAATGGCGGTCGCGACACCGGCAATATTCCCTGTCCCCACGCGGCCCGCAAGGGTCATCGTCAGCGCCTGAAACGACGACACGCCGGCCTCGGTAGGACGCCCCTGAAACATCAGGGTAATCATATGTTTTATATGCCGTAATTGCAGAAAGCGACTACGCAGTGAGAAATAGAGGCCGACACCCAGACATAAAAATATTAACGCCGGGCTCCAGATAACACCGTTAATTGCACTAACCAGTTCGTTCATGTATGACCCTCAGCGTGATGTTCCAGAGGAAACGATCCCCTGGCGTGTTTCTTTTTAGAATTTTGTTTGAACAAGTACGAAACATAGATAATTACCCAAAAGACACCAACTTAATTTTTACTGCTTAATCATGTTCTGTGACAACATTCACGTTTAATTTTAAACTAACAATTAGCGTGATCATTATATTCATAGATATTTTGTGGGTATTATAAATACATGTCACATTTCCGCGGCCTGTATAAAAACCGTCCGCCACTGATTGGCAGTAATATTATTAATACCGCAAAATGGCGCGTAAATCCCGTTGAATGTATAGGAAATAAATATGATTTAAAAAAACACTATAACAAAGGGAATAAAAGAAGCTTCCCGGCATGACGCCGGGAAGAAATGGCTTAAAAAGTGAAATGATCTTACCCGGAGTACACTTCCAGCGTGCGTTGACACAGCGCTGAGCGGACGCAATCCTCTTTCGTGAAGCGGACCACCCCTATCATTTCATCTTCCTCAAAACGTGACATGGCATCGCTCAGGCCGGACTTCACGCCCGAAGGCAGGTCACACTGGGTAATGTCGCCGTTGACGATGACCGTCACGTTCTCCCCGAGGCGCGTTAAAAACATTTTCATTTGCGCAGCGGTCACGTTCTGAGCCTCGTCAAGAATAACGACCGCATTTTCAAAGGTACGTCCGCGCATATAGGCGAACGGCGCGATTTCCACCTTGCCAATCTCTGGTCGCAGGCAGTACTGCATAAAGGAAGCGCCCAACCGCTTCACCAGCACGTCATAGACGGGCCTGAAGTACGGCGCAAACTTCTCGGAAATATCGCCGGGCAGGAAGCCCAGATCTTCATCCGCTTGCAGTACCGGACGGGTAACGATGATCCTTTCCACGTCTTTATGAATCAGCGCTTCCGCTGCTTTGGCCGCACTGATCCAGGTTTTCCCGCATCCGGCTTCCCCGGTTGCAAAGATGAGCTGTTTACTCTCGATAGCATTCAGGTAGTGCGCCTGAGCTTCATTCCGCGCCACAATTGGCGATGCATCGCGGCTGTCCCGCGCCATGCCAATGGATTCTACGCCGCTCATCTGCACAAGCGAGGTGACCGATTCTTCTTCACGCTGTTTATGGCTACGTGAATCCCGTCTCAGCACACGTTTTGCTTCGCGACGAGCTTTGATCACTGCTTTTTGTCTTCCCATGGATAGCACCTTGAGTTGTTGGTATTCATCACACGCGCCAGTTTCGGCACGATTATGCGCACGAACATCAGAGGGTTGGCTTCCTTGTAAGCCATTGCTTGTATTACCGGATGACGATACAGAACGGCTACGCGCACCGTTATGCACGTCGGTAGAAACAGGTTTTTGAAGTGAAGGAGAGAATTTGGTGGTGAGGAAATCGCTGCCGGAGTCTGAGCCTCCGCGCCGGGTACTGCGGTTGATGTGTTTACCTTGTCCAGTACAGGACGCAACCATTCGCGATCTCCATAGTGAGTTAATATCACTGCCGGGAACTACCGCTGTCTTACCTTAAGTACATCAGGGTTTATCATAAATGCAACATTTATTTTACCTGAGTGCAACTTTTCAGACTGCCCCTACATGGAAAATCAGTCTCATATAGAAATATTACAGAAATATAACAATAAGATAGTCCTGGGAAAAAATAATGTCCCCGCGAACTGTCGCAGGGACGATTATCAGGCTTCTATCAGACCCTGGGCGAGATACGCGCCAGCATCGCGCGCGCCCGGCAGGGCAAAGAAATAGCCGCCGCCGATGGGCTTAATGTACTCCTCCAGCGCTTCGCCGTTGAGCCGCTTCTGCACGGTGAGGAACCCCTTCTCCAGATCGTGCTGATAGCAGACAAACAGCAGTCCCATATCAAGCTGCCCGGAGTTGGTCACCCCCAGCGAGTAGCTGTAACCCCTGCGCATCATCAGGCTGGACTGCGTCTCTTTGGTGCGCGGATTGGCGAGACGAATATGGCTGTCCAGTGCGATGACATCCCCGTTCGGATCGCGGACATAGTCAGGCTCATCGTGCTCATTCTTCATGCCGAGCGGTGCGCCAGTGTGCTTATCGCGGCCGAAGATCGTCTGCTGCTCTTTCAGTGGCGTGCGGTCCCAGAACTCCACGTGGAACTGGATGATGCGCACCGCCTGATAGCTGCCGCCTGCCGCCCAGGCCGGTTCGCCCTGATCCGCCGTCACCCAGACCACGTTTTTCATCAGCGCGGCATTGCTGCTGTCCGGGTTGGCGGTGCCGTCTTTGAAGCCGAGCAGGTTGACCGGCGTCTCTTTCCCCTTACTGCGGGCGGCGTGGTCAGAGATAAATCCTTCCCGCTTCCAGCGCACGCTCAGCAGATCCGGGGTGTGCTTGATGATATCGCGCAGGGCGTGGATCACCGTATCCTGGGTATTGGCGCAGATCTGCAACAGCAGATCGCCGTGGCACAACGCCGCGTCGAGAGAGTCATTCGGGAAACGCGTCATTTTTTGCAGCGCTTTCGGCTTCTGCTTCGCCAGTCCGTAGCGATCGTCAAACAGCGATTCCCCCACCGACACGGTGATGGTCAGGTTATCGGGCGCGATAAACGCTCCGAGGATCCCGGAATCCATCGGCGGCAGGCGCGGATTCGGTGTTTCCGGCGCCGGACCGCCCGCGGTAAGGAAGGCAATGCGCGTGGTTAACAGCCTGAACAGACGTTCAAGGTCGGCCTTATCACTCGCCAGCGAATCGAAAGCCACCAGCATCATCGAAGCCTGTTGCGGCGTCAAAATACCCGCCTGGTGCTCGCCATAAAACGGCTGCGTTTCCATACGCGCATCCGGGGAGAGTGTGCCGGGGGCGGTTTGCGGTTTTGCCGCATGCGCGACCGGGCAACCTCCCGCCAGGGCAAACGCGCCGCCCAGCGCCCCTACCCCTTTCAGCAACCGACGTCGGGTAGGTTCCGCGACGTCGTACTCGTCATGCTTATTCATCGCTTAGTCCAGACCCAGAACGCCACGCAGCAGGGAGAGATCTTCCGCCAGCGTCGTAATCGGGCCTTTCAGCGCGTTACGGTCAGCATCGGTCAGCTTGTCATAGGTTTCGAACCCGTCTTTTGTGCGGTATTTCGCCAGGATGGTGTCAACTTTCTTAAAGTTGGCGTCCACTTTCGCCAGCAGTTCGCCGTTCTCTTTTTGCAGCTGAGGCCGCAGGAGATCGACAATTTTCTGTGCGCCGTCAACGTTCGCCTGGAAGTCCCACAGGTCGGTGTGGCTGTAGCGATCTTCTTCACCGCTGATTTTGCTCGCGGCCACTTCTTCAATCAGGCCCGCTGCGCCGCCCACCACTTTCGACGGCGGGAAGGCCAGTTCGGTGATGCGTTTTTGCAGCTCCAGCACGTCACTGTTGAGCTGATCGGCGTATTTCTCCATCCCTTTGGTAGTGTTATCGCCAAACAGGGCTTTTTCCAGACGGTGGAAGCCGGTGAATTTCGGATCGGCGGCCTTCTGCTCATAGTCATCTTCACGGGCATCAATGCTGCCATCGAGATCGGAGAACAGCTCGGCAATCGGCTCGATGCGCTCGTAGTGCTGACGGGTTGGCGCATACAGGGATTTCGCTTTTTCCATATCGCCCGCTTTCACCGCATCGGTAAAGGCTTTAGTACCCGCCACCAGGTCCGCCGTCTCTTTGGTGACGTAGGCTTTATAGGCGGTAATCGCGTCGCCCAGGCTCAACAGGGCCGTGCCTTTGGCCGCGTCCGCCGTCGCTGCGCCTTTGACGATCAGCTTACCTTTCGGGTTAGTCAGCAGGCCGCAGGTCATCTCATATTCCCCCGGCTGAAGATTAGCGGTCATCTTCTGGCTGAAGCCTGGCGCGATATTCTCACGCTCTTCCACCACCATCACGCCTTTGAGGATCTCCCATTCCAGCGCCTTCTGGCTGTGGTTCTGAATAATAAACTGGGTTTTGCCGCTGTTGACGGTGATGGTCATCGGCTCGCACTGCTTATCGTTGACGGTGACTTTTACCTGCGGAATATCTGCCGCCTGAGCGGTGAAGGCAGAAGCGAACAGCGCGGCAATGCCTGCGCATAACGCACTACGACGGAACTGATTGGCCATGACTCTTCCCTTTAAAAGTATGTTGTAACTAAAACAGCACCTACGGCGCGACGCGCGACGTCTGCGAGTCGGTACGCGGCGGCATAACGAACAGGATCAGCGCCGGAACCAGATAGATAAAGTACATTGCCACTTCGCTGATGCTCGGCGTTTCCTGGTAGCCAAAGATGCCTTCGAGCAGGGTGCCGGTCAGCGAATGGGTGGACAGAACGTTGCTGAGGTCAAACGCCACGTCCTGAAAATGGTTCCACAGGCCCGCTTCGTGGAAGGCGCGGATTGCGCCTGCCGCCAGCCCCGCGGCCACCAGCAGAATAAACAGGCTGGTCCACTTGAAGAACGCGCCCAGGTTAAGACGAATGCCGCCCCAGTAGAGCAGGAAGCCAAGCACGACGGCGGTTGCCAGCCCGAGCATCGCGCCCAGCGGCGGCCAGATGCCCACGTCCTGCTGGAAGGCCGCGAGCAGGAAAAACACGGATTCGAGGCCTTCACGCGCCACGGCAAAAAAGACCATCATGATCAGCGCCCAGCCGTGGTGGTTGCCTTTTTGCAGGGCGTTATCCACCGCCTGCTCCAGCTGCACCTTCACGTTGCGGGAGACTTTGCGCATCCAGAAGACCATCCACGTCAGGATGAACACTGCAATCACGGCGACGATCCCTTCAAACAGCTCTTGCTCTTTCTGCGGGAATTCGCCGGTGGTTTCATTGATAAGGATCCCCAGCCCCAGGCAGAGCGCCGCGGCAAGGAAAACGCCAACCCACATCACGCCAATCCAGCGCCCGCGCTGGGTGCGCTTCAGATAACTGGCGATAAGGCTAACAATCAGGGCCGCTTCAAGGCCTTCACGTAACATAATGAGAAAAGGAACAAACATGCCGACACCTTAAATGTTTATCGCGGTCAACTGATGCAAAGAAAGGTAAATTCTTGTGATAGTGATTATCATTACGGCAAGAAGAAAAACAAGCGAAATGTGTTGCGTTTTAATGACCAGATGTAAACGCATTGCGGAGTAATAATTGCATGAGTAACCGTTACGTTTATAAGGTATAACGAAAATGCCCATTTACGGTTAACCGGGGCTGTGGCTAAATGTCCGCCTCGCAAACCAACCGATCATAAACCATGTTTAAAATTGTCCATTTCCTGCTGGCGCTGGTCATTATTCTTGCCCTTGCCTGGCTGGTGAGTTTCGACCGCCGAAAAATTCGTATTCGTTTTGTTTTACAGCTGATCGTCATTGAAATTGCGCTGGCGTTCTTTTTCCTCCACGCAGAAAGCGGCCTGTTTATTATTAAATACGTCTCTGGTTTCTTTGAATCGCTACTTAAATTCGCCGCCGAAGGGACGAATTTCGTCTTTGGCGGAATGGGGGAAAAAGGGCTGGCGTTCATTTTCCTTGGCGTGCTGTGTCCGATTATTTTTATCTCTGCGCTGATTGGTATTCTACAGCACTGGCGAATACTGCCGATCTTTATTCGGGTTATCGGCACGCTGCTGTCGAAACTGAACGGCATGGGCAAGCTGGAATCCTTTAACGCGGTAAGCTCGCTGATCCTCGGGCAATCGGAAAACTTCATTGCCTACAAGGGAGTACTGGGGGATCTCTCCTCGCGTCGTCTGTTCACCATGGCCGCAACCGCCATGTCGACGGTCTCTCTGTCGATTGTCGGGGCGTATATGACCATGCTGGATGCCAAATTCGTCGTCGCGGCGCTAATACTGAACATGTTCAGTACTTTTATAATTCTCTCCGTCATTAACCCGGCCCGCCCGGAAGCCGAACCCGATATCAAACTGGAAAAACTGCATGAGTCCCAGAGCTTCTTTGAGATGCTGGGCGAGTATATTCTGGCAGGTTTTAAGGTGGCGATGATTATTCTGGCGATGCTGATTGGCTTTATCGCCCTTATTAGCGCCGTTAATGCCCTCTTCTCCAGCGTATTCGGCATGAGCTTCCAGCAGATCCTGGGTTACGTGTTCTATCCCCTGGCGTGGCTTATCGGGATTCCGCTGAGCGATGCCTTAAATGCGGGCAGCATTATGGCAACGAAACTGGTGGCGAATGAATTTGTGGCGATGATCGAGCTGCAAAAAATAGCCCACCAGATGTCACCGCGCGGGCTGGGCATCTTGTCCGTGTTCCTCGTGTCGTTCGCGAACTTCGCCTCCATTGGCATCGTCGCCGGGGCGATTAAGGGGCTGAACGAGCAGCAGGGTAACGTGGTGTCGCGGTTTGGTCTGCGCCTGGTGTACGGCGCGACGCTGGTGAGTTTGCTGTCGGCGAGCTTTGCGGGGTTGGTGCTGTAAGTTATGTGCCCGGCGGCGCTTCGCTTGCACGGGCCTACGATACAACAACGGCGGGATATCCCGCCGTTTTTATTAGAACTGCACGCACACCGGCTGGTCGACGCGCATTACCGATTCCTGCGCGAAGCGGGATTTATAAATCCCGCGTAACGCTTCGATATTTGTTTCGCTCTGCGCATCTTTCCCGTGGATCAGCATCAACGCTTTGCTGGGTTCACGCGCCACTTGTCCGTCGTTACCCAGCCACTGCCCACGCGCATCAAACACCGTTAAGCCATCGCGAAAGCGCGGCGTCACGTCCTGGTCAACAAACTGCTGCCACTCGCTACCGGTAATCTGCGCCCCTGCCGGACGGTTTAAGCCGAAAAAGAGCGTGGTCTGCTGCATCTGGTTATCCGCTTTGCAGGTTTCTACCGGCGCGCGTTGCATCGGTGCATTACAGCCTGCCAGCAACACGAATGCCGCCGCCATCAACCCTGTTTTAATCATCATTTATTATTACTCGAACTGGTGAACGGTCTGTCCCCTCTCCCCTTTGGGGAGAGGGTTAGGGTGAGGGGAAAATTATTCTGCCTGAAGCTTAGACGGCGGCGCGGTGTGGTAATGCGCGTCTGCATCCGCGAAGCGCTTCTGAATAGAGGCAGACGGTGCTTTACCCAGCAGGCTGAACACGACAATGCCGATGCTGCCGAAGATGAAGCCCGGAATGATTTCGTACAGGCCCAGCCACGCGAACTGTTTCCAGACGATAACGGTCACCGCCCCGATGATCATCCCCGCCAGCGCGCCGTTACGGGTCATGCGAGACCACATGACGGAGAACAGAACGACCGGACCAAACGCGGCACCGAAGCCCGCCCACGCGTAGCTCACGAGGCCCAGCACGCGGTTATCCGGGTTGGCCGCCAGCGAAATCGCCACCAGCGCCACGACCAGCACCATAAAGCGCCCTACCCACACCAGCTCTTTCTGGCTCGCGTTTTTACGCAGGAAGGCTTTGTAGAGGTCTTCGGTGATCGCACTGGAGCAGACCAGCAGCTGGCAGCTCAGGGTGGACATGACCGCCGCCAGGATTGCGGAGAGCAGGATACCGGCAATCCACGGGTTAAACAGCACCTGCGCCAGCTCGATGAACACGCGCTCGGCGTTCTGGTTCACCGCGCCCGCCTGCGCCGGATTGTTGTTGAAGTACGCGATACCGAAGAAGCCGACCGCACACGCCCCCGCCAGACACAGGATCATCCACGTCATACTGATACGACGCGCGTGAACGATGGTGTGGTGAGAATCCGCCGCCATAAAGCGCGCCAGAATGTGCGGCTGACCGAAGTAGCCCAGACCCCAGCCCATCAGAGAGACGATGGCCACAAAGTTCAGCCCTTTCAGCATGTCGACGTTTTCAATGCTCTTCTGCTTGATCACTTCCAGCGATTCACCAAAACCGCCGACGGTGAAAATCACAATCACCGGGGTCAGGATCAGGGCGAAAATCATCAGGCTCGCCTGCACGGTGTCGGTCCAGCTTACCGCCAGGAACCCGCCCACGAAGGTATAGAGGATAGTCGCGGCCGCACCGGCCCACAGCGCCGTTTCGTAGTTCATGCCGAAGGTGCTTTCGAACAGACGCGCGCCCGCCACGATGCCGGAGGCACAGTAGATGGTGAAGAACAGCAGGATCACTAACGCGGAGATAATGCGCAGGATACGGCTGTTATCTTCAAAGCGTCCGGTGAAGTAGTCCGGCAGCGTCAGGGCGTTGTTGTTGGCTTCGGTGTGCACGCGCAGACGGCCTGCCACCAGCTTCCAGTTGATCCAGGCGCCAACGGTCAGGCCGATGGCGATCCAGCTTTCGGAGATCCCGGAGATGAAAATCGCGCCCGGCAGCCCCATCAGCAGCCAGCCGCTCATGTCGGATGCACCCGCAGAGAGCGCGGTGACCATCGGGCCTAAACTGCGGCCGCCGAGGATGTAGTCGTCAAAGTTTTTAGTGGAACGCCATGCCAAAAACCCTATCAGAATCATGCCAAAAATATAAACGAGAAATGTCACCAGCATCGGTGTGCTAATAGCCATTTAAATTCTCCAAAATGTCGAGCGACAACCGTCCGGGTTGCCTTGTTATGTCATCACCGGAACGTAGTGATGTGTGTATGTATTTCCATTGGGCGCGCTATCCTGCCGTATACGCATCCCACTGACAAACGATTTAACACTGCATTTACATGAATTTCATCCCTGGTTTTATACGTCTTTCCTATAGGTTGCACTTGCTCACGCTTTTACGGGTTGCACCTTTAAAAAGTGTTAAGCACCGCATAAAAACTGGGCTTAGAAACCACCGCGCGTTCTTTTTTCAAGCTAACTAATCGTTAACAATCCATTCATTTTCCAGCTTGCAAACCAGGTCACATTTAACACGGTTGCACAAAGTTGCAACATGGTGGATATTTCACGCTATCAACAGAACGCTACTACAGAACAACAGGAGTTTTGGCATGGGGATGACCACCATGGGGGTTAAGCTGGATGACGCTACCCGCGAACGGATTAAGACCGCTGCGACCCGCATCGACCGCACACCGCACTGGTTAATCAAGCAGGCGATTTTTAACTATCTGGAAAGACTGGAGAGTGAGGAAGGTCTGCCGGAGCTGCCTGCCCTGCTGGCGGGCGCAGCAAACGAAAGCGAAGAGGCTGCGACGGCCGTGGAAGAGAACCACCAGCCGTTCCTCGAATTTGCCGAGCAGATCCTGCCGCAGTCCGTCAGCCGCGCCGCCATTACCGGCGCTTACCGCCGTGCTGAAACCGACGCCGTGCCGATGCTGCTGGAGCAGGCGCGCCTGCCGGAAGCCGTTGCCGCCCAGGCGCACAGCCTGGCGTATCAGCTCGCCGACAAGCTGCGTAACCAGAAAACCGCCAGCGGACGCGCCGGTATGGTGCAGAGTCTGTTGCAGGAGTTCTCCCTCTCCTCGCAGGAGGGCGTGGCGCTGATGTGCCTGGCGGAAGCGCTGCTGCGTATTCCGGATAAAGCCACCCGCGACGCGCTGATCCGCGACAAGATCAGCAACGGCAACTGGCACTCCCACATTGGCCGCAGTCCGTCCCTGTTCGTTAACGCCGCCACCTGGGGTCTGCTGTTTACCGGCAAGCTGGTCTCGACCCATAACGAAGCCAACCTCTCCCGTTCCCTGAACCGCATCATCGGCAAGAGCGGCGAGCCGCTGATCCGCAAGGGCGTGGACATGGCGATGCGCCTGATGGGCGAGCAGTTCGTCACCGGCGAAACCATTGCCGAAGCGCTGGCGAACGCCCGCAAGCTGGAAGATAAAGGCTTCCGCTACTCCTACGACATGCTGGGTGAAGCGGCGCTGACCGCCGCCGACGCGCAGGCCTATATGGTCTCTTACCAGCAGGCGATCCACGCCATCGGTAAAGCGTCGAACGGTCGCGGCATTTATGAAGGCCCGGGCATCTCTATTAAGCTTTCCGCCCTGCACCCGCGCTACAGCCGCGCGCAGTACGACCGGGTGATGGAAGAACTCTACCCGCGCCTGAAGTCCCTGACCCTGCTGGCGCGCCAGTATGACATCGGCATCAACATCGACGCCGAAGAGGCAGACCGTCTGGAGATCTCCCTCGATCTGCTGGAAAAACTGTGCTTCGAGCCGGAGCTGGCGGGCTGGAACGGGATTGGTTTCGTTATTCAGGCCTACCAGAAACGCTGTCCGTTCGTCATTGATTACCTGATTGATCTCGCCAGCCGCAGCCGTCGCCGCCTGATGATCCGTCTGGTGAAAGGCGCCTACTGGGACAGCGAAATCAAGCGCGCCCAGATGGAAGGTCTGGAGGGCTATCCGGTCTATACCCGCAAGGTGTACACCGACGTCTCTTACCTCGCCTGTGCGAAAAAACTGCTTGGCGTGCCGAACCTGATTTATCCGCAGTTCGCGACCCACAACGCCCATACTCTGGCGGCGATCTACACCCTGGCCGGGCAGAACTACTATCCGGGCCAGTACGAATTCCAGTGCCTGCACGGCATGGGTGAACCGCTGTACGAACAGGTGACCGGTAAAGTGGCGGACGGCAAGCTGAACCGTCCGTGCCGTATCTATGCCCCTGTAGGCACCCACGAAACCCTGCTGGCCTACCTGGTACGTCGTCTGCTGGAGAACGGGGCGAACACCTCCTTCGTTAACCGCATCGCCGACACCACCCTGCCGCTGGACGAGCTGGTAGCCGATCCGGTGCAGGCCGTTGAGAAGATGGCGGCGCAGGAAGGCCAGATTGGTCTGCCGCATCCGAAGATTGCCCTGCCGCGCGAGCTGTACGGTGCAGGCCGCGTCAACTCAGCCGGTCTGGATCTCGCCAACGAACATCGTCTGGCGTCGCTCTCCTCTGCCCTGCTTAACAGCGCATTGCAGAAGTGGCAGGCCAAACCGATCCTTGAGCAGTCCGTTGAGGACGGTGAAATGCAGCCGGTGATCAACCCGGCAGAGCCAAAAGATATCGTTGGCTACGTGCGTGAAGCGACCGAAGCGGAAGTGGATCAGGCGCTGGAAAACGCGGTCAACAACGCGCCAATCTGGTTCGCCACCCCACCGCAGGAGCGTGCTGCCATTCTGGAACGCGCGGCGGTGCTGATGGAAGATCAGATGCAGTCGCTCATCGGCATTCTGGTGCGTGAAGCGGGTAAAACCTTCAGCAACGCCATCGCCGAAGTGCGCGAGGCGGTCGACTTCCTGCACTACTACGCCGGTCAGGTGCGGGATGATTTTGATAACGAAACCCACCGTCCGCTGGGTCCGGTCGTCTGTATCAGCCCGTGGAACTTCCCGCTGGCGATCTTCACCGGCCAGATTGCCGCCGCCCTGGCCGCAGGCAACAGCGTGCTGGCAAAACCGGCAGAGCAGACCCCGCTGATTGCCGCGCAGGGCATCAATATTCTTCTGGAAGCAGGCGTACCGGCGGGCGTGGTACAGCTGCTGCCGGGCCGTGGTGAAACCGTCGGCGCCAAACTGACCTCCGATAACCGCGTGCGCGGCGTGATGTTTACCGGTTCGACCGAAGTGGCCTCCCTTCTGCAACGCAACATCGCCACCCGTCTGGATGCGCAGGGCCGTCCAACGCCACTGATCGCTGAAACCGGCGGCATGAACGCCATGATTGTCGACTCCTCCGCGCTCACCGAGCAGGTCGTTGTAGACGTGCTGGCCTCTGCCTTCGACAGCGCGGGCCAACGCTGTTCCGCCCTGCGTGTACTGTGTTTACAGGATGACGTGGCTGACCACACGCTGAAGATGCTGCGCGGTGCGATGGCGGAATGCCGCATGGGCAACCCGGGCCGTCTCACCACCGACATCGGGCCGGTGATCGACGCGGAAGCCAAAGCCAACATTGAAAACCACATTCAGACCATGCGTGCCAAAGGCCGTCCGGTGTTCCAGGCGGTGCGCGAGAACAGCGAAGATGCCCGCGAGTGGCAGACCGGCACCTTTGTGCCGCCAACGCTGATTGAGCTGGCAAGCTTCGACGAGCTGAAAAAAGAGGTCTTTGGTCCGGTGCTGCACGTGGTGCGCTACAACCGTAACAACCTCAACGCGCTGATCGACCAGATCAACGCCTCCGGCTACGGCCTGACGCTCGGCGTGCATACCCGTATCGACGAAACCATTGCCCAGGTCACCGGCAATACCAAAGTCGGCAACCTGTACGTCAACCGCAACATGGTCGGCGCGGTCGTGGGCGTGCAGCCGTTCGGCGGCGAAGGCCTCTCCGGCACCGGTCCGAAAGCGGGCGGTCCGCTCTATCTGTACCGTCTGCTGGCGAACCGTCCGGAAAATGCGCTGGGCGTAACGCTGGCGCGTCAGGATGCGGAATATCCGGTGGATGCGCAGGTGAAAGCCGTACTGACCCAGCCGCTGGACGCGCTGATCAAGTGGGCTGACAATCGTCCTGAACTGCGGGCGATTGCCCGTCAGTACGGCGAGCTGGCGCAGGCGGGAACACAGCGTCTGCTGCCGGGTCCAACCGGCGAGCGCAACACCTGGACGCTGATGCCGCGCGAGCGCGTGCTGTGCGTGGCCGATAACGAGCAGGATGCGCTGGTGCAGCTGGCCGCCGCGACCGCGACGGGCTGCGAGGTGCTGTGGCCGGAAGATGCGCTGCATCGCGATCTCGCCAAACAGCTGCCAAAAGCGGTCTCGGCCCGCATTCGCTTTGCGAAGGCCGATGCGCTGCTGGCCCAGCCGTTTGACGCGGTGATCTACCACGGTGATTCCGATCAGCTGCGCGAACTGTGCGAGCAGGTAGCGGCCCGCAGCGGGGCGATTGTCTCGGTGCAGGGCTTTGCGCGCGGGGAAACCAACCTGCTGCTGGAGCGTCTGTATGTAGAGCGCTCGCTCAGCGTCAACACCGCGGCGGCGGGGGGTAACGCCAGCCTGATGACAATCGGTTAACGCTGTGCTAATAAGGCTCCGGAGACGGAGCCTTATTTTATTGGGGAGTATATGAAACGATATCTTATCGCAGGCGCAGCACTGCTGCTGAGCGCCAGCGCGCTGGCCGACGAGTGCGACAACGCGACCACCCAGCTTGAGCTGAATACCTGTAGCGCGCAGCAGTACCAGGCCGCCGATAAAAAGCTCAACGAGACGTATCAGGCCGCCATCAAGCGTGCGGCGGCCCCCCAGCGCGACCTGCTGAAAAAAGCACAGCAGGCATGGATTAGCCTGCGCGACGCCGACTGCGCGTTTATCGGTTCGGGTACGGAAGGCGGAAGCGTCCAGCCAATGATTGTTAACCAGTGCCTGGCGGAGAAAACCGCCGAGCGCGAAGCGTTTCTGGCCACGCTGATGCAGTGTGAAGAGGGCGACTTAAGCTGCCCCCTCACCCCGGCCCTCTCCCCATAGGGGAGAGGGAGAAAAGACAGCACAAAGCAGTCCCCTCTCCCCTCTGGGGCGAGGGCTAAAAGACAGCACCGAACAGTCCCCTCTCCCCTCTGGGGAGAGGGTTAGGGTGAGGGGGGAACTAGCGCACGCGGATCCCTTCGATAATCATCCGCTGTACGTTTTGCAGGGTGCTCTGGAAAAACGCCTCGTCCTGGAGCGTTTTACCCGTCACCGCCTCGACCTGGGCCGCGAAGTCAGCGTAGTGCTGGGTTGAGGCCCAAATCATGAAGATCAGGTGCTGCGGATCGACGGGCGCCAGTTTTCCGCTGGCGACCCATCCGGCAATAATCGCCGATTTATCGTCCACCAGCTGTTTTAAATCCCCCGTCAGTTCCGCCTGCAACAGCGGCGCGCCCTGCAACATTTCCAGGCAGAACAGCCTTGATGCCTGCGGGTAATCACGCGATACCTCCAGCTTCAGGCGTATATACTCCTCAATCGCCACCAGCGGGGCCAGCTCTTCGCGAAAGGCTTTAAGCGGCGCGAGCCAGATATCGAGGATCTGCTGCATCACCGCCACATACAGCGCCTCTTTCGACGGGTAGTAGTAGAGCAGATTGGTCTTGGACACCCCCGCCTGCTCCGCCACCTGCTCAATGCGCGTACCGTGAATACCAAACTGCGAAAATGTCTCCAGCGCGGCGCTGAGGATCGCCTGTTTCTTGGCGCTCACCGCCTGCGAACGTTTACCGGGTGTTTTCACTGCGCCTTGTGTCATTTTCGCTCTCCATTTTCTTTCCTGCGCTCAGCATAGCAAAACCCCCGTCTCGCCACGACCTTCTGCACCCCCATCGCGCATGAGTGCCTGTTTTGTGTGCAATGTTTTTGACCATTCAGTCCACATTTTTTACACCCAATTCACCAACTAATAGTTAACACATTAATAACAAAGAAGTTTTCAAAACTGGCACTCCCTTTGCAAAACCGCCGTTACACCTGCGACGTAATGAAGAGAGGTTCGTGATGAAAATTGGCGTATTTGTACCGATCGGCAACAACGGCTGGCTTATCTCGACCACTGCCCCGCAATACATGCCGACCTTTGAGCTGAATAAAGCCATCGTGCAGAAAGCGGAGCACTACCATTTCGACTTTGCGCTCTCGATGATCAAACTGCGCGGCTTTGGCGGCAAAACTGAATTCTGGGACCACAACCTGGAGTCCTTCACCCTGATGGCGGGCCTGGCGGCGGTCACCTCCCGCATCCAGATCTACGCCACCGCCGCCACGCTCACCCTGCCCCCGGCGATCGTGGCGCGGATGGCCTCCACCATCGACTCCATCTCC
Source organism: Enterobacter cloacae complex sp. IR5418 (assembly GCF_049238105.1). Lineage (NCBI taxonomy): Bacteria > Pseudomonadati > Pseudomonadota > Gammaproteobacteria > Enterobacterales > Enterobacteriaceae > Enterobacter > Enterobacter cloacae complex sp. IR5418. The sequence continues at coordinate 24,350 of NZ_JBMKHS010000012.1, forward strand.
GGCGGGCGCTTTGGCGTTAACCTGGTCACCGGCTGGCAAAAACCGGAGTACGAGCAGATGGGGATCTGGCCGGGCGACGATTACTTCTCGCGTCGCTATGACTACCTGACCGAATACGTGCAGGTGCTGCGCGACCTGTGGGGCAGCGGCAAAAGCGATTTCAAAGGCGACTTCTTCACCATGAACGACTGCCGCGTCAGCCCGCAGCCGTCGGTGCCGATGAAGGTTATCTGCGCCGGGCAGAGCGACGCGGGAATGGAATTCTCCGCCAAATACGCGGACTTCAACTTCTGCTTCGGCAAAGGCGTTAACACCCCTGCCGCCTTCGCCCCTACCGCCGCGCGGATGAAAGAGGCCGCCGACAAAACCGGGCGCGACGTGGGCTCCTACGTGCTGTTTATGGTGATTGCCGACGAAACCGACGACGCCGCGCGCGCCAAATGGGAGCGGTATAAGGACGGCGCTGACGACGAAGCGCTGAGCTGGCTAACCGAGCAGAGCCAGAAGGACACCCGCTCCGGCGCGGATACTAACGTGCGGCAGATGGCCGACCCGACCTCCGCCGTCAATATCAACATGGGCACCCTGGTTGGCTCGTATGCCAGCGTCGCCAGAATGCTCGATGAAGTGGCTGCCGTGCCCGGCGCCGAAGGCGTACTGCTGACCTTCGATGATTTTCTCACCGGCGTGGAAACCTTCGGCGAGCGCATTCAGCCGCTGATGCAGTGCCGCGCCCACATCCCAGCCGTGACGAAGGAGGTGGCGTAATGACGACCTTAACCGCGCGCCCGGAAGCCATCACCTTTGACGCGCAGCGCAGCGCGCTGATTGTGGTGGACATGCAAAACGCCTATGCCAGTAAAGGCGGGTATCTGGATCTGGCCGGGTTTGACGTCTCCACCACGCAGCCGGTGATCGAGAACATCAAAACCGCCGTGCACGCCGCGCGTGCTGCGGGCATGCTGCTCATCTGGTTCCAGAACGGCTGGGACGACCAGTACGTCGAAGCTGGCGGCCCCGGCTCACCCAACTTTCACAAATCCAACGCCCTGAAAACCATGCGCCAGCGGCCCGAACTCCAGGGCACGCTGCTGGCGAAAGGCGGCTGGGATTATCAGCTGGTGGATGCGCTGGTACCGGAACCCGGCGATATCGTGCTGCCGAAACCGCGCTACAGCGGCTTTTTCAATACCCCGCTCGACAGCCTGCTGCGCAGCCGGGGCATTCGTCATCTGGTCTTTACGGGCATTGCCACCAACGTCTGCGTGGAGTCCACCCTGCGCGACGGCTTTTTCCTCGAGTATTTTGGCGTGGTGCTGGAAGACGCCACCCATCAGGCCGGGCCGGATTTCGCCCAGAAAGCCGCCCTGTTCAATATCGAAACCTTTTTTGGCTGGGTCAGTACCGTCAATGAATTCTGCGACGCGCTGGATCCCCCCCTCGCCCGTATCGCCTGAGGAGAACCGCTATGCCGAAATCCGTGATTATTCCGCCGGGCACCAGCACCCCAATTGCCCCGTTTGTTCCCGGCACCCTCGCCGACGGCGTGGTGTATGTCTCGGGCACGCTGCCGTTTGATAAAGACAACAACGTGGTGTTTATCGATGACCCAAAGGCGCAAACCCGCCACGTGCTGGAGACGATCAAAACCGTGATCGAAACGGCGGGTGGCACCATGGAGGACGTGACCTTCAACAGCATCTTTATCACCGACTGGAAAAACTACGCCGCGATTAACGAAATCTACGCGGAGTTTTTCCCCGGCGATAAACCGGCGCGGTTTTGCATTCAGTGCGGGCTGGTGAAGCCGGACGCGCTGGTTGAAATCGCCACCGTTGCGCACATCGCAAAGTGAGGCGACCATGAAACTGTCTATTTCCCCGCCCCCCTTTGCAGGCGCGCCCGTAGTGGTGCTGATTGCCGGGTTGGGCGGCAGCGGGAGCTACTGGCTGCCCCAGCTCGCCATGCTGGGGCAGGAGTATCAGGTGGTGTGCTACGACCAGCGGGGCACGGGGAATAACCCGGATACCCTGCCGGAAGACTATACCCTCGCACACATGGCCGACGAGCTTACGCTGGCGTTATCCGAGGCCGGGATCGTCCGTTACTGCGTGGTGGGCCACGCGCTGGGGGCACTGGTCGGCCTGCGGATGGCCATCGATAAGCCCGACGCCCTCACCGCGCTGGTGTGCGTTAACGGCTGGCTAACCCTTCATGCCCATACCCGCCGCTGTTTTGACGTTCGCGAACGTCTGCTGCATGCGGGCGGCGCGCAGGCGTGGGTAGAGGCGCAGCCGCTGTTCCTCTACCCGGCAGACTGGATGGCCGCCCGCGCTCCGCGGCTGGAGGCCGAGGAAGCGCTGGCGCTGGCCCACTTCCAGGGTAAAAGCAATCTGCTGCGCAGGCTGCATGCGCTGAAGCAGGCCGATTTCAGCCGTCACGCTGCATGCGTTCGCTGCCCCGTGCAGATTATCTGTTCCGCCGACGATCTGCTGGTGCCGTCCGTCTGCTCTGCTGAACTGCACAACGCCCTCCCGCACGCCCGCAAAACGGTCATGCGCCAGGGAGGTCATGCCTGTAACGTCACCGAACCGGACACCTTTAACACCGTGCTGCTGAACGGGCTTGCCAGCCTGCTGCACAGCCCTGTACCCGCTTTGTAAGGAGCTTTAATGAGCGAAGCCATTACGCCCGCCGCGCTGGAAACGCTGTTTACCGGCGCACGAACCCACAACGGCTGGCTGGATATACCGGTCAGTGACGAGACGCTGCGCGAGATTTATGACCTGATGAAATGGGGACCGACGTCCGCCAACTGCTCCCCGGCGCGCATTGTCTTTGTGCGAAGCCCGGAGGGTAAAGAGAAGCTGCGCCCGGCACTCTCCAGCGGCAACCTTGAGAAAACGCTCACCGCCCCGGTCACGGCGATTGTCGCCTGGGACAGCGAGTTTTATGAGCGCCTGCCGGAACTGTTTCCGCACGGCGATGCCAGAAGCTGGTTTACCGCAAGCCCTGAGCTTGCGGAAGAGACCGCCTTTCGCAACAGTTCGATGCAGGCCGCGTACCTGATCTTCGCCTGTCGCGCGCTCGGGCTGGACACCGGGCCGATGTCCGGCTTTGACCGGGAAAAAGTGGACGCGGCCTTTTTCACGGGCACGCAGCTGAAAAGCAATCTGCTGATCAACATCGGCTATGGCGATATGAGCAAAGTCTATGGACGCTTACCGCGTCTGACCTTCGAAGACGCCTGCGGTCTGGCGTAAGGAGCCACCATGACGACACCCGATCAACAAACGTTCCGTGATGCCATGGCCTGCGTCGGTGCGGCGGTCAATATCATCACCACCAACGGCCCGGCGGGAATGGCGGGCTTCACCGCCAGCGCGGTATGCAGCGTGACCGATTCGCCGCCGACGCTGCTGGTTTGCCTCAACCGTGGCGCGTCCGTCTGGCCGATCTTCAGTGAGAATCGCACCCTGTGCGTTAACACGCTGAGCGCCGGACAGGAGCCGTTATCGAATCTCTTTGGCGGTAAAACGCCGATGGAGGACCGCTTTGCCGCCGCTCGCTGGGAGACGGGTGAGACGGGCTGCCCGCGCCTGGAGGCGGCCCTGGCCTCGTTCGACTGCCGCATCAGCCAGGTGGTCAGCGTCGGTACTCACGATATTCTGTTCTGCGACATCGTTTCCATCATTCGCCACCCTGCACCGCAAGGGCTGGTGTGGTTCGACCGGGGCTACCACGCACTTATGCGACCCGCCTGTTAACCCGCATTAAGGAGACAGATCATGTTCGGACTTCCCCACTGGCAGTTGAAATCGACCTCCACAGAAGCAGGCGTGGTCGCGCCGGATGAAAGGCTCCCGCTCGGGCAGACGATGGTGATGGGCGTGCAGCACGCGGTCGCGATGTTTGGTGCGACGGTGGTGATGCCCATGCTGATGGGGCTGGATCCTAACCTCGCCATTTTGATGTCGGGTATCGGTACCCTGCTGTTCTTTTTTGTCACCGGCGGGCGCGTGCCGAGCTATCTCGGCTCCAGCGCCGCCTTCGTCGGGGTGGTCATTGCGGCAACCGGGTTTAACGGTCAGGGCATTAACCCCAACCTGAGCGTAGCCCTTGGCGGCATTATCGCCTGTGGGCTGGTCTACACCCTGACCGGACTGGTGGTAATGAAAGTCGGCACGCGCTGGATAGAGCGGATGATGCCCCCCGTTGTCACCGGGGCGGTGGTGATGGCGATAGGCCTGAATCTCGCGCCGATTGCGGTGAAGAGCGTTTCCGGTTCACCGTTTGAAAGCTGGATGGCGGTGATTACAGTGCTGTGCATCGGCGTGGTGGCGGTCTTTACGCGCGGCATGATCCAGCGGCTGTTGATCCTGGTCGGGCTGATTGCGGCCTGTCTGGTCTACGCGCTGCTGGCGAACGTGTTCGGCCTCGGCAAGCCGGTTGATTTTACACTGATTCACCAGGCCGCCTGGTTCGGCGTGCCGCAGTTGACCTCGCCCACTTTTAACGCTCAGGCGATGATGCTCATCGCGCCTGTCGCGGTGATTCTGGTGGCTGAAAACCTGGGCCATCTGAAAGCCGTAGCGGGAATGACTGGCCGCAATATGGACCCGTACATGGGACGGGCGTTTGTGGGAGACGGTCTGGCGACCATGCTTTCGGGTTCCGTGGGCGGCAGCGGCGTCACCACTTATGCGGAAAACATCGGCGTGATGGCGGTGACCAAAGTCTACTCGACGCTGATCTTTGTCGCGGCGGCGGTGATGGCGATGCTGCTCGGCTTTTCCCCGAAATTCGGCGCATTGATCCACACCATCCCGGCACCCGTGATTGGCGGCGCCTCGATTGTGGTATTTGGTCTGATTGCCGTCGCGGGGGCGCGCATCTGGGTGCAGAATCATGTTGATCTGAGCCAGAACGGTAACCTGATCATGGTGGCGGTGACGCTGGTGCTGGGGGCGGGTGATTTCGCCCTGACGCTGGGCGGGTTTACGGTGGGCGGGATAGGCACGGCAACGTTCGGCGCGATCCTGCTCAACGCCCTGCTGAGCCGCCGGATGGCTGCCGCGCCGCAGGGCGCCGTGGTGACTCAGGATCCGTGAAATCTACACGTCGGGTGACGGCGACGCCTTACCCGACCTGTATTATCCAAAAGTGCGATCACGCCTGCTCAAACAGTCGTTCGATAGAGTGCGTGGGAAAGAACAGCGAATTGCTATTTTCACCTGCCAGCGGGATAAAACCCAGCTTCAGATAAAACCGTTTGGCCCGTTCATTAAGCGCATCCACAAAAATTCCGTGGACGCCAACAGCCTGCGACGCCAGGTAAACCACGCGCATAGCGTGTGCAACGAGCGTTGTTCCCCATTCGTTTCCCTGGAGTTCTTTATGGATAGCCAGACGCCCCAGCGTCACGCTGGGTACGTTGCTGTAAGGGATGCGACGCTGCTGAGTCTTTGAAGGAAGCATCGCTTTCTCAAAGCAACTTCCCGAAAGCGTGTAATAGCCCAGGATACGTGGTTGGTCGCGTTCTTTAAGCAGGTAGCCTCGTAAAATACGTCCGCTGTGCTGACGTACCAGGTGATCGGTAAGGAAGGCATTGAGCGAGGGTTCACCACAATCGAAATTGCCGAAATCGTAATCGGTTCCCTCTGATAACATTTCGATCGTGAGATTTGCCACGACGCTTCACTCCATGTTTCGAAGACGTTTCGCCGCGCGTTTCAGGCGTTCCTTTGGCTCTGGCGGATTGTCGATGGCATCCATCACGGCATTCCATGAGGCTTCGTTTAATACGAGACGCCGATGCTGTTCGATGACTTCGGCAGCCCGCTCTGACGCACTGTTCACCATAAACTGGGTGATCGTTTGGTTGGTCATCGCTGCCGCTTCTTCAATCATTGTTTTGTCTTCGTCCGATAAGCGAAGATCGATACGCTGTTTTTTAAGTGCTGGCATGGTTTCATTTATCGTGTACGGTTTTTATCCGTACATATCGTAGTTAAACCTGCGCTTTATTTCAATCAAAAGCTTATTCGGCCGTTAAATCGCTCGCCGCATTCCGGCGCTTGCGGAGCTTTAACTCACTCACCAGTACGCCGAGAATAATAAACGCCGCGCCCACCAGCGCCAGCAGCGGCAGACGCTCCCCGGCGAGTCGCCCGAAAATACCCGCCCACACCGGCTCACCGGTGTAAATGACCGTCGCCCTTGTCGGGGATACGCTGCGCTGCGCCCAGTTCATGGTGACCTGGATAATGGCGCTGAAAATGCCCAGCCCCAGCGCCACGACGATAAGCCCTGTGGACATCGGCGGCACAGACTCCCCTGCCGGGACCATCGTCGCGAACGCCACCAGCGACGCAGTGGTAAGCTGCACGACCGTCACCCGCTTAACGTCCACTTTCCCCGCCCAGGCGCTAATCAGAATAATTTCAGCCGCAATGGCAACGGTCCCCACCAGGGTGATGATCTCCCCCGGCCCCAGCGCCAGCAGATTATTTTCCGGCCCGGCTAATAAAATGAGGCCGATGAACGCCAGCACGATGCCAATGCACGACATCAGGCCCGGCATTCTGCCGAGGCACAGCCACTGCAACAGCGGCACCAGCGGTACGTACATGGCGGTGATAAAGGCAGATTTGCTGCTGGAGATAGACTGAAGTCCCCACGTTTGCAGGCTGTAACCCATGGCAATCGCCACGCCAATGGCGACCCCCGCTTTAAGCTCTCTCAGGGTCAACCCGCGCAGCGTTTTCAACGAAATAAGCGCCACGGCGATTGCCGCGGTTGCAAAGCGCAGACCCACGAAGAAAAACGGATCGCTCATCGTGACCGCGTACTGAACGGCGAGAAAGGTTCCGCCCCAGAACATGGTGATTAAAATCAGGATGGCTTCCTGAGGCTTAATGGAGAAGGTAAAACGGGAAACGGACATGGGACACCAGCACGAAGAATCAATCCTGTAGTGTGCGATGCCTTTGGTTACAGTTCAATGTTGCAGACATAAAAAAACCGCCGGGAAACCCGGCGGCAGGGAGTTAACCCGGCGTACTACTTGTTGCTGCCGTGGCTATTTTTACCCCCTTTTTTACCAGCCTCTGATGCGCGCTGAGGGTCGTTTTTAAAGTTGCCCCCGCTAGACTGGCCACCTTTACGACCTGCTTCTGATGCTCTTTCACGGTCTTCAGCGAAATTACCTGAACCACCACGATGGTTTGCCATCTCTAACCTCCAGAGTGTGAAACATTAGACATCATATTGCATTCAGTAAAAGAGGATTCTTTCACCTCGCGGCTCAAGGGCAGTGCCTTTATCTGTGCCGCGTGAAACTAAGCTTAGTGTAATGCGGCTATCCGGCAAGCGAGAGGTAATATTCTGCAACATGATCTCAGCCTTTCGTATGAAATATTTCAACGGCTATTCATAAGCCATTCTTATATTTTGGAAAATCCGCGCCGCTAAAGTTGTTTCATTTTGCTACAAGGCGCACAATCAAAAGATATTGTTATATATCAAAGAAATGCCGTTCATTTTTGCAGTCTGGCTGTGATGTCATATCTTTAAAGGAGCGCAGCGATCCGCTGTAAGAAAACCAACGAGGAGTGATGCAAAATGGCAAAAGTTCTGGTGCTCTATTATTCCATGTATGGACACATTGAAACCATGGCTCACGCAGTAGCAGAAGGCGCAAACAGAGTAGTCGGCGTTGAGGTCGTGGTTAAACGCGTACCGGAAACCATGCAGGCGGAAGCCTTCGCCAAAGCCGGCGGGAAAACACAAAATGCCCCGGTGGCCACCCCGCAGGAGCTGGCAGACTATGATGCCATTATCTTCGGCACCCCGACCCGCTTCGGCAATATGTCCGGCCAGATGCGCACCTTCCTCGACCAAACGGGCGGGCTTTGGGCCTCCGGTGCGTTATACGGCAAGCTCGCCAGCGTGTTCAGCTCTACCGGCACGGGTGGCGGTCAGGAGCAGACGATCACCTCAACCTGGACTACCCTTGCACATCATGGGATGGTGATAGTGCCAATTGGCTACGGCGCGCAGGAACTGTTCGATGTTTCCCAGGTTCGTGGCGGGACACCGTATGGCGCAACCACCATTGCCGGTGGGGATGGTTCACGCCAGCCAAGCAATGAAGAACTTTCAATCGCCCGCTATCAGGGTGAATACGTCGCGGGTCTTGCCAAAAAACTGAACGGCTAACCCAACAGGAGGACAAGTATGCCAACGCAAGAATCCAAAGCTCACCACGTGGGCGAATGGGCAAGTTTACGCAATACCTCTCCGGAGATTGCCGAAGCCATCTTTGAAGTCGCCAATTATGACGAAAAGCTGGCCGAGCAGATTTGGGAAGAAGGCAACGATGAAGTGCTGGTTCGCGCCTTCGAAAAAACCGACAAAGACTCGCTGTTCTGGGGCGAGCAAACCATCGAACGTAAAAACGTCTGAACGTGCCCCCCGCCCGCGCGGGGGGTTTTCTGCTATTTCGCCGCGTTATTCATCACCGCATTGAATTTATCGATCGGACAGAAACCATTGCCATCCACCGGACAGCCCTTCAGCTCCAGCGTCACGCGCTGCGCAGGGGATTGCAGCGACAGTACGCTGGCGTTACGCAACTGGTCAGAACTCTGGTAGACATACTCAATTTTCATCAGCTCCTGATTAGTGTTTTTGTCATGCCAGCGCTGGAAGACAATTTTACCGCCAATCGGGGTCCGTTCCTGCTGGTCGTGCAGCTGATATGGCCTGAAGTCCAGCGCAGTCAGCAGCGAGGCGATATTGGAGTCATGCCCCACCAGCAGGGTAATTTTTGGCGCTTTTGCCTGTTCGGTCACCAGCGCTTTATCAATGTACTTCACCAGCGGTTTAGCCACGTTTTGCGCCACGTCCGTCGAGGTAAACAGCGAGTCCTGATAGCCATTTTTCAGCTTCGACAGCACGCGCCACTGCTGATCGGTTTTGATTTCGCCCCAGGCCACCTGGTCTGTCGGGAAGCCTTCGTAATACTGTAGCGTGAACGCATCCACCAGCGAGTTACCCACCTTCAGCGGCCCGGAGACGCCCGGCTCTTTTTCATAGTCGGCACTGAAGGTATCTTTCGCGTCCGCCAGCGAGCAGACTTTTTTCTCTTTGCAGGACGGCGAGTCGGCGTAGCTGGTCATCTGCTCCAGCAGCTTGTAGCTTTCGCCAAGCTGCATTTTCTGCCGCTCGGACTCCATCGCTTTCAGCGCTTTTTCGCGGAATTCTGGGGAGTTATCGGTAATGACCGGATTGAATGTCGGATCCATGGTGCCCATTTTTTCCTGATGATGCACAGGAACATCGCACCCCGGGAACGCGCCGGTGATAAAGAACTGGGCGGTCGCCACGGTGCGCTGGAGGCTGTTGGCGTAGGCATAGACGGTTTCCGCTGGCGGGCATTCACCCGTCTTCACCATCCTCTGCTCTGCCAGCCACTCGCGCATATAGTGACCCATATACACTTCCAGTACGCCCCCTTTGGTGGTGAGCTGTCCACCCGGAACGTCCCACTCCGGCCACTGCTTCGGCGTGGACTGCTCCAGCACGCTGCCGTTATTGGCAAGCGGCGCGCGCAGGTTGTGGCGGCTCATGATGAGCACCTGTTCCAGCTGATAGCCGTCCGGCGTGTCCTGCGCCTGTGCGCCAAAGGTCACGGAAAGAGTACCTGCCACGGCAACTGCGAGTAGTGCTTTTCTCATCCCTAATTCCTCACACGTTTTTTAATGTCGCACTGAGTGTGACAGATTCGTGACAGGTTTTTCGGGAAGCATTTCTCATACTGATAAATACGTGACTCGCTGATTCAGGCGCTGATGCCGGTGACGATGCCGACATACAGCGCCGCCCATGCGCAGGCTGACGGCGTATACCTTTATCGCGTTCAGCCTGAGCATGCCCGCCGCCAGCGGCACGATATAGCGCAGTACCGCCAGGAAACGCGAAGTGAACAACACCAGCACGCCATTTTTATGCAGCTGGTGCTGTACCCGCAAAAACTTATCGGCATGTTTTGCCGTGAAGCGTGACACCAGCCGGGTATGCCCCATCAGCTGGCCGATATGGTAATTCAGCACCGAACCTGCCGTAGCGCCCATCACCACCGCCAGCCACGTCAGCGCCGGATGCATGCTTGACTGGCTGACGGCGATCCCTGCCAGCAGCATGACCGATGCGGGCGGCAGCACGGAGGAGACCAGCACCGTCGACTTACTCAACGCCATAATAACGAGCAGCGCGAACAGATGCGTCGGATAATGCGCAAAATGATCCAGCAGCGTGTCCAGCCATGCCATTTTACTCTCCCGATTACCAGTGAATTCTCCATTAGAAGTGAAACCGGTTAAATAAAACGTCAACATCCCTTTAATAATATTCATTTAAACCGTACTTAAACATTATTAAAATTCTTCGGCAGCCATTTTAAATAAGCGTATTATCCCTCCCGTTTTACAACGATCTCGTTATGGCGAGGCTCCTGTACAAATACACGTTATCGCTCTGGTGGGTTCGAGAGAACCGGCACAGGGTAAAACAGGCACTGTCGAATCAAGGCTTTGTCAGTATAACTTCCCTTTCGGGATACGATGTACAGTGCTGAACCCAGGACGTGGGGATCTCCTTTCCGACATGCCCTGTCTTGCTCGCCCCTGAGAGATTTTATTATTCAAAGGGAATTTACTATGTCTTACGCTATTCACAACCAAAACCTGGCTTTTAATGACAGCGCCATCGCGCAATATATGAATACCGATTTTATTGTTATCGATATTTCATTATGCGTGGCTCTGGCACGCGAGCAGTTCTTTGAAAAATTAAAAGACGATGATATTCCGTCGCATATTTTTATCGAAGATAACGGTCGCCTCGCGGGTTTGATTGCCGTACGCAAACTCTTGCAGGCCACGGATACCGTTCAGCCCGTAAAGGGGCTGATGATATCGGATTTTATCCAGCTCAAACCGGAAGATGAGCGGGCGGATGTCGCCGGGGTCCTGGCGCACGCGGGTGCGGATGTTGTGCCGGTAGTAACCCACGGCAAGCTGGTGGGCTGCCTGACCGAGCGCGAAATCGCCCATCTGCTGGAAGATGATGTGACAGAAGATGCCCAGCTTCAGGGGGCGACGCTGCCGCTGGAAAAGCCCTATCTGGAAACCAGCGCCTTTAGCCTGTGGAAGAAACGCTCCGTCTGGCTGCTGCTGCTGTTTGTTGCGGAAGCGTATACCAGTTCGGTGATCCAGCATTTTGAAGAGGCGCTGGAATCCGCCATCGCGCTGGCGTTCTTTATTCCGCTGCTGATTGGCACCGGCGGAAACAGCGGGACGCAGATCACCTCGACGCTGGTGCGCGCCATGGCGCTGGGGGAAGTACACCTTCGCGACGTGGGTCGCGTGCTGCGCAAAGAGATGAGCACCTCGCTAATGATTGCCGCCACGCTGGGTCTGGCGGGCTGCATTCGCGCCTGGATAATGGGCATTGGGATGGAAATCACGCTCATCGTCAGCCTGACCCTGGTCTGCATTACGCTGTGGAGCGCAATCGTCTCGTCGGTGATCCCGATGGTACTGAAACGCTGCAAAATCGACCCGGCGGTGGTCTCCGCACCGTTTATCGCCACGCTGATCGACGGAACCGGGCTGATTATCTACTTCAAAATCGCACAGTATACGCTGGGGCTGGAATAACAAAAAAACCCTGCGATATTGCTATCGCAGGGTTTTCGAATTTGGCGGAAGCGTAGAGATTCGAACTCTAGAACCCTTTCGGGTCGCCGGTTTTCAAGACCGGTGCCTTCAACCGCTCGGCCACGCTTCCAAAGTGAGGCGCACTATAAACATCTCTGAGCATGATGTAAAGCATGAAATTGCATTACGTTAAGCATCTTCGTCGTTCCCTTCCGCCTCGCTGACTTTTTCATCATCGACTGGCTAAAATGTAAACATTTATTTTTACATTCATTACGTTTATTAAATTCGCGGGTGGTCATTTAGACTCTTTTTCGTACAACACCTATTAACCGTGCATCACTGCGATACGAGATTAGCCATGACTTTATTTAACGACGATTATGAATTTTATATTTATCAGTGATAACTATTACCTTTGCCATGGTGTATCAAGCGCCCTGACATCCACCTGTTTGATTCGCGATGACGCGGATATTCACGAACTCAACAGGCTCGATCCAGCAATGGATTTTATCATTGCGATTGAACAGGATAAGTTACGCAATAAAACCATTCAGCAGGTCAAAAAAGTCAAACGTGATTACATCGTCCTGATGCAAGAGATAGAAGCCAACAGCGCGGTGAGAATCGATAATATTATCTATTCGTCGATGCATTTTACTGTTCACCCTTTTCAACAATTAATGCGTTTTTATCGGGCGCTGAGAACACACTCCTTTACGCGACGCGAATATGACGTGCTGAAGCTTTTTCATATGGAAAACCATGAGATCGCGAAAAAGTTAAAACTGTCACAAAAAACCACCAGCACCTACCGCGTGAGGATCCTCGAGAAATTAAATATGCGTTCTAAAAATATTCTGGCGATGACCCGGATAAAATCGGCGATTGTCGATCAGAAGCTGTGACATTTCGCCTGGCCTCGCCAAAACCGACGCATCAGTTTTCGCCCTGAGGGGGTTTAGCTGGCGCGGGATACCAGTTCTCTTTGGCAACCATCACGCTGCCCTCTGGCTGCATAACAAAATTCGGGGACATGATCTGCACGTTAAATTCATTAAACACGTCCTGTATCTGGCTGTGCAATTCATTGCGGGCAACCGCGAGGGACTGATCGGGCAGCAGACGAACCTGCAATTCGTAAGCGATATACCAGTCCATTAACCCTAACTGGCGCACCAGCGGCGGCTCGGTAAGGTCAATTCCTTTTGCCCGTTTCGCAGCCAGCTCCAGCATGGCATGCACCTGACGCCATGGGGTGTCATAACCGATCGTGACGCTGACCGTCAGATTGAGGCTGCCATCGGGCTGTAGCGCGCTCAGGTTGGTGATCTTACCGCTCACTACCACCGCATTGGGCACGGTAACGACATAATTTTCCCGGGTAACAATTTTAGTCGCCAGCATGCCTATTTCACTGACCTTACCTTCGTTATCCGCCACCCGAATGACATCGCCTTTGCGCAGGGCGCGGGAGTAAATCAGGACCAGACCGCTCATGGCATGGTTCATTACCCCCGCCGAGCCCAGCGTTAACATCAGGCCGAAGAAGACGCTAATACCTTTAAACGCCAGCGAGTTTGCGCCGGGGAGAAACGGCCAGGCGGCGGAGAGAGCAAATAGCCAGACGGCAACGGAAATGAGCTTGCGGGTCGCCCCCACGGTTTCCGGATGGACGCCGGGGAGTTGCAGACGACCAGCCTCCACCTGATTGAGCACCACCTTGAGAAGCTTCAGAATAAAAGCGGTAATGAGGAAAATGATCAGCACAATCGTCAGCCCAGGCAAGGCCGAGACAATTGCCAGGGCGATTTGCTGCACCACGCGAAGCGTCCAGTCCCCCAGCGACGTGCCCCACACCCGGGTCCATGGAAACAGGCTGAATGCCCAGCTCAGCCAGACGTAAAAGCCAATCAACCCCAGCAGGAACATCAGGATGCCGTAAAGCCGAATCTCAATTGCGCCTATGTACCGCCGCCAGCTTTGCGGTACACGGCTGCGATTCTCAACAATACGCCGACGGTAGACGCGCCGGAACCAGCGCCAGGATCGCCAGGCGCCATAGCAGAGCAGCATAAGCGCCAGCAGGCCAGCGGCTGTTTTTACCGTCGACAGCGCCAGCCAGCCGGTATCGTATTGATCGCGCAGCGCCATTCTCTGCGCTTCCATGCGCGCCAGCACGCGCTGCGCGGCCTGATCGAGGGTAAGATCGTCCCCTTCATCCAAATCCCCTTCCGTCAGCAGCATCACAGGCTTACCGTTCATCACTATCAGCCGTCCCTGCTGGTTATAGCGGGTCACGGGGACGACGCTGAGCGGCTCACGCACATCCGCCTCGGTAAAATTGCGCAGGGTGTTGCGGATGCGTAAAACGCGCTCTTCGGGCGTGGTCAGGCCAAACTTCGCCTGAAGCATGACGATCGGCTGATGGAAGATATAGACGGTTCGGGCGCGCTCCTGCTCCGTAGGCGCCTGGCGAGGCTCTGCGGCATACGATGAGAAGGCGCTCAGGGCGGCAAAACAGAACGCAAACGCGAGCAGGATCTTTTTCATCCTCACTACCCCAGGTCAGAAATCTTGTTATTTTTCAGGCAACCCGCGAATGCCAGGTGGGTATGTTGAGAATAGTCCAGCCTTCCGTTTCTGCAAGATGCAACCGTGAGCGTGTTGCTCTCAAACACAATATATGTATTATGTTATAACATAACATTTTCGGATTGCGTTCTATGAGACTTAAAAAAGGGTCATTTCTGGCTTCACTACTTTCCATGGCACCTGCCGCTTTCGCAGCAACCTCCTGGCCTCTCACGATAGAAAATTGCGGCGTAACGCAGACCTTTGCGCAGCCTCCTCAGCGCGTCGTGACCGTGGGTCAGCATGAAACTGAATTATTGCTCGCTCTGGGGCTGGAGAAAACGATCGCCGCAACGTCGGTCTGGTTCGGTGAACTTCCGGCTCCGCTGGCGGATGCCGGAAAAAACCTTCCCCGGCTCACAGAAAATTCGCCCTCTTTTGAAGCTGTGGTGGGACAGAAACCGGAGCTTGTTCTCGCGCAGTATCACTGGCACATTGGTCCGCAGGGAGAAGTGGGAACACGTGAGCAGTTTACATCGCTGGGAATAAATACCTGGATCTCCCCTGCCGACTGCACGGATAAAGCGGTGACGGAAACGTCAAACGCAGACGGAGCACGAAGCGCGCCGTTTTCACTGGCGGAAATTACGCGGGAAGTGACAGATCTGGCGACGATTTTTGATGTTTCCGCCCGAGGTGAGCAGCTCAACCGCGCGCTGACGGAACGTATCGAAAAGGCCCGGGCGCGCGTCTCAGCGAAACCGCTTCGCGTCGTATTCTGGTTCTCCAGCAGCCGTCTGAACGGCGACCCCTGGGTGGCGGGAAATTACGGCGCGCCTGGCTGGATCAGCCGCACGCTGGGGTTGAAGAACATTATTGACTCTCACGACGAATGGCCAGCTGTAACGTGGGAACATATTGCCCGGTCGCAGCCGGACGTGATTGTTATCGCTGAGATGTCCCGCAGGCTCTACCCTGCCGATGACGTTGCGGTAAAAGAAGCATTCTTGCGCAGTGACCCGGTGACGAAGAACATGCCTGCGGTCAGGAACAACCACATCATCGTGGTGCCAGCGATGTCGTTAAACCCTTCATTGCGTAACGTTGATGCCGTTGAGCTTATCAGCGATCGGCTGGCTTCTTTCCGGGATGAACAATGAGTCCGTTGGCTTTTGAACGCCGCCAGCAAACTTTACTGGCGGCAGGCATCATGGCGCTGCCGCTGATACTGGTCTTTGCCGCCAGTATCGGTGATATGCCGGTGTCGTATGCCAGTACCGGGAAAGCGATCCTCAACGGACTGGGGTTGACCGCTTATGCGTTGCCGCAAACAGAGGAAGGTATCATCTGGGAATATCGCATGAGCCGGGCAGTGATGGCGGCGTGCAGCGGCGGCGGCCTGGCGCTGTGCGGGCTGGTGTTACAGTCGATCCTGCGTAACCCTCTGGCTGAGCCGTATCTGCTGGGGATTTCCGCGGGCGCATCGCTGGGCGCCGTCTGTGTAATGCTTCTCGGTATCGGGGGGAGCGTGATTGGCGTGAGCAGCGGCGCGTTTGTCGGCTCCTGCGCCGCCTTTGCGCTCATCATGCTGATTACAAACGGCATGAGCGCAAGCCCGTCACGCATTTTACTGGCTGGCATTGCGGGTACTCAACTCTTCAACGCCATGACCGCGTACGTTGTCAGCACGTCAGCCAATGCCGAACAGTCCCGTAGCGTCATGTTCTGGCTGCTGGGGAGTCTGAGCGGTGTGCGCTGGCCTGACGCGCTACTGGCGCTGGCCGTTACGCTTGCAGGTTTACTGGTGATATTTCTCTTTTCGCGGGCACTGGATACCTTCACCTTCGGGGATGAGGTCTCTGCCACGCTGGGGATCCCGGTTACCGCCGTGCGTATTGTCTTATTGCTGACCTGCGCCGTCGTCACCGCAACGATGGTGAGCGCCATAGGCGCAGTGGGGTTTGTGGGTCTGGTGATCCCCCACGTGACGCGCATGCTATGCGGGCCGGGTCATCGTCGCGCGATCCCGCTGACGTTTCTCATCGGCGCCCACTTTATGATCCTCGCTGATATCGTCTCACGCACGCTGATTGTGCATCAGGTTCTGCCCATCGGGGTGGTGACTGCGCTGGTGGGCGCCCCCGTGTTTGTGGCGTTGCTTTATCAAAACCGAAAGGAGCATCCATGAATATTACCGTGGCCGGGTTAACCGTAACCCGACAAGCGCAGACGGTGCTGAAGGATATTGATCTCGACCTGCCATCCGGGCAGATTGTCGGCCTGTTAGGGCCAAACGGCTCGGGCAAGTCGACGCTATTGCGCTGTCTCGCCGGGCTGATCCCGCGACTTAGCGAACGTGTTGCGCTTAATGGCACAACGCTTGGCACGATGCCACTGAAAACACGCGCGCAGTCCATGGCCTTTGTTCCGCAACATGCTGAAGTCGACGGAGAGCTGACCGTTGAGGAAATCGTTAGACTGGGGCGTACGCCCTACCGGAAAACATTCCAGAGAACCACTCGCGACGATGAGGCTGCGGTTGAACAGGCGATTGGCCTGATGCAGTTAAGCGGATTGCGCCAGCGGCGATGGCAGTTTTTGTCTGGCGGAGAGCGTCAGCGAAGCCAGATAGCCCGCGCGCTGGCCCAGCAGCCGCAGGTGCTGTTGCTTGATGAACCAACGAACCACCTGGACATTCAGCACCAGCTGGAGCTGATGCGGCTCGTTTCACAGCTGCCGCTTACGGTGGTGGTTGCACTGCACGATCTCAACCTTGCGGCCAATTACTGCCAGCGGCTGATCCTCCTGAAAGCCGGAAAGATTTCAGCCACGGGCGCGCCTGAAGCGGTGCTGACGCCAGCCAACATCGAGGACACCTGGTGCGTAAAAGCGCAGGTCAGTAAGGCCGACGCCGGGATCACGATAAGCTACAACATGGGCGGCATGGCTGAAGTCTGGCGCAAAAGCAAAAACCCCTGCGATATTGCTATCGCAGGGGTTTCGAATTTGGCGGAAGCGTAGAGATTCGAACTCTAGAACCCTTTCGGGTCGCCGGTTTTCAAGACCGGTGCCTTCAACCGCTCGGCCACGCTTCCTAAGTGAGGCGAACTATATACACCTCACCGCGCGCTGTAAAGAGTGCGCGCATTCGTTCGCTTTAAAAATAGCCAAAATGCGTTTAATCGGTTGAATAGACGACAGATTGGCCATTTTGCCAGCATAATATCCACCGCGGATCGTTAGTGCTTTTTGATGTACATATCTTTGGTGTAGTAGTACCCGAGCTTGTCCGGCGTGAATCCCCCCACCCAGGGTTTTACCAGGTGCGTGCGCACGTAGTGATAGACCGGGATCGCCGGTACATCGCGTCCCAGCAGATCTTCTGCCTGCTGGTAGAACTTACCGCGCTCCTCCGCCGTTTTCGATTTCGCCGCGTTCGCCAGAGCCCGATCGTAGTCCGGATTGCTGTACTGCGTGGTGTTTTGGCTATCCCCGGTACGGAAGGTGTTCAGGAAGGTTGCCGCATCGTCGTAATCGGCAATCCAGGCGTAGCGTACCGCGTCAAAGTTATGGGTGTGCATAGTATCAAGCATGGTTTTCCACTCCTGATTTTGCAGCTTCGCCTCCACACCGAGGTTCTTCTTCCACATAGAGCTGGCGGCAATGGCAATACGCTGATGCGATTCTGACGTGTTATAGAGGAGATTAAAGCTGAGCGGATGGCTGTCGTTAAATCCGGCTTCGGCCAGCAGCTTTTTCGCCTCGGCAATGCGTTTATCCATCGGCCAGCTGGCGTAATCCGGGTTCTGTAGCTTGACGCCGCCAATATCCGTCTGGCTGATCAGCCATGCCGGGCGCTGGCCCTGCCCTAATACTTTCCCGGCGATGATGTCTTTATCCAGCGCCAGGTTCAGCGCCTTGCGCACGCGGGCGTCGTTGAACGGCGGCCGGGTGGTGTTGAACTGATAATAATAGGTGGCAAGCTGCGGTGAAACGTCCAGCTCGCTCCCCAGCGTTTTCTTCAGTTGAGCAAACTGGTTGATCGGCACCGTGTAGACAATATCGATTTCGCCCGCTTTGTAGCGGTTGACGTCTGCGGCTTCAGAGGAAATAGGCAGATAAGTCACCTTGTTGATGACGGTATGTTCGTTATCCCAGTATTTCGGGTTCCGCACCGCCACGATGCGTTCGTTCACCACCCACTGTGACAGTTTATAGGCCCCGCTGCTGACGAAGTGCTCCGGCTTGGTCCACTTATCACCGAAACGGCCTACCAGGACTTTATCTATCGGCACCAGAGACGGGTGAGCCAGCATCGCCAGGAACGCGGCATTTGGCTGCGTGAGCGTCACTTCCAGCGTGGTGTCATTGATGGCTTTCACACCCAGCGACTCGGGGGCTTTTTTGCCTTCTGCAATATCAGCGCCGTTGACGATACGCATACTGCCGGGATAGCTGGCATAGGGAGAGGCGGTTTTCGGGTCGACCAGCCGCTGCCAGCTCCAGACAATATCTTCCGCGGTGATGGGGGTTCCGTCGCTCCAGGTAATGCCCGGGCGCAGATGGAAAGTCCAGACGGTGTTGTCTTTATTTTCCCATTTCTCCGCCAGGCGCGGCTGGATTTCACCTGCCGGAGAGACACTGACCAGCCCGTCGAATAAATCGCTGATAATATTGAATTCGACATCGCTTTCGACTTTATGCGGGTCGAGCGAGGCGGGTTCACTGCCGTTGTTCCTGACCAGTTCCTGCTTATCTGCCAGCTGGGTTCCTGCTGGCACGTTAGCCGCCCAGGTTGCCGTGCTGGCGCACAGGATCCCTGCGGTTAACAAAGAGAGTGTAAAGTGCGTGCGTGTTTTTGGTTTCATTTCCTTCGCCTATTGTCTGTTTTTATGACGATCCGGAAATAACTCTTAGCGGCCTTAGGGAAATAACGCAATATTTTTCAGTAACCTATAAGAGGTTGATCTGAATCCGCCCTACAAACCGCACTTCATTCTAAGGACAAAGGCTTTACCAGAATAAAAAACCAGCATAATCCCTAAGGGGCTGAGTAAAGATGGGTAAAACCACTTTGCGTCTGCCGCGCCGTTTCCTATTCTTTGCGCTAATTACATCTGTCATAAGAGAGTGACTCATGGATCGTATTATTACTTCTTCACGCGACCGCACATCGCTACTCAGCACCCATAAGGTGCTGCGCAATACTTATTTTATGCTCAGCCTGACGCTGGCGTTTTCGGCGATCACCGCGACGGCCAGCACCGTGCTGATGCTGCCTTCTCCGGGTCTGATCCTGACGCTGGTGGGTATGTATGGTCTGATGTTCCTGACCTACAAAACCGCGGATAAACCAGTAGGTATTCTTTCCGCGTTCGCCTTTACCGGCTTCCTGGGCTACATCCTGGGGCCAATCCTGAACGCCTATCTGTCTGCCGGTATGGGTGACGTGATTGGTATGGCGCTGGGCGGTACCGCGCTGGTGTTCTTCTGCTGCTCGGCCTACGTGCTGACCACCCGTAAGGACATGTCCTTCCTTGGCGGTATGCTGATGGCGGGTATCGTGATTGTGCTGGTCGGTATGCTGGCGAACATCTTCCTGCAATTGCCTGCGCTGCATCTGGCAATCAGCGCGGTGTTTATCCTGATTTCATCCGGCGCAATCCTGTATGAAACCAGCAACATCATTCATGGCGGTGAAACGAACTATATCCGCGCCACCGTGAGCCTGTATGTGTCGCTGTACAACATTTTCGTCAGCCTGCTGAGCATCCTGGGCTTCGCCAGCCGCGATTAACTCATCGTGTTGTGAACATGGCCCCGCTTATGCGGGGCTTTGTTTTTTTGGTAGACTGATGCGGTTTTTGACTAACGCGTGAATGATTATGTTGAGTTTTGAAGGCAAAGAGATCGAAACCGATAACGACGGTTATCTGAAAGAGAGCAGCCAGTGGAGCGAAGCGCTGGCGGAGAAAATTGCGGAAAACGAAGGAATTACCCTCTCCCCGGAACACTGGGAAGTGGTGCGCTTTGTGCGGGAATTTTACCTTGAATTCAATACCTCACCCGCTATCCGCATGCTGGTCAAAGCCATGGCAAATAAGTTTGGCGAAGAGAAAGGCAACAGCCGTTATCTGTATCGCCTGTTTCCGAAAGGCCCGGCTAAACAGGCGACAAAAATTGCCGGTCTGCCAAAACCGGTAAAATGTATTTAATAGCGAATACTGAAGTCAGCGTATTCCCGGCCGGGTTGATGCGGTTCCGTTAGCACCTTATCAACCCGCGCGCTGCGCGGTCCGCCCGCTTTCAGCCACGCCACCAGCTTCTCTACCCGATCCGCCTCACCGCAGGCCACGACCTCCACGCTACCGTCATCCATGTTACGCGCATACCCCGTCAGCCCAAGCTGAAGGGCTTCGCGCTGGGTGCTGTAGCGGAATCCGACGCCCTGTACGAGGCCATAGACCCAGGCAATGGTGCAAACATTTGACATCATCCTTCTCCTTATCCGACTGGCGCGTTGCATTTCCTCACTGAAGTCGGGAAAATGGCGGCCATTTCATTGGAATCGACAGAATAGCAAATTATGAGTGTACGTTTAGTGTTAGCCAAAGGGCGCGAGAAGTCATTACTGCGCCGTCATCCCTGGGTCTTTTCCGGCGCGGTTGCCCGCATGGAAGGTAAAGCCAGCCTCGGTGAAACCATCGATATTGTTGACCATCAGGGGAAATGGTTAGCACGCGGCGCATACTCGCCTGCATCTCAGATCCGCGCGCGCGTCTGGACGTTCGATAAAGAAGAAACCATCGATATCGACTTCTTCGTCCGTCGTCTGCAACAGGCGCAGCAGTGGCGCGAGTGGCTGGCAAAACGTGACGGACTGGACAGCTATCGTCTGATTGCCGGTGAATCCGACGGGCTGCCAGGGGTGACCATCGACCGCTTTGGCAATTTCCTGGTGTTGCAACTTCTCAGCGCCGGGGCGGAGTACCAACGTGCCGCGCTGATTAGCGCGCTGCAAACCCTGTTCCCGGAATGCGCCATTTACGACCGCAGCGACGTGGCGGTGCGCAAAAAAGAGGGCATGGAGCTGACGCAAGGCCCGGTCACTGGCGAACTGCCCCCTGCCCTGCTGCCTATCGAAGAACATGGCATGAAGCTGCTGGTGGATATCCAGGGCGGCCATAAGACCGGGTATTACCTCGACCAGCGCGACAGCCGTCTGGCGACGCGCCAGTACGTTGCCGATAAGCGCGTGCTGAACTGCTTCTCCTATACCGGCGGCTTTGCGGTCTCTGCCCTGATGGGCGGCTGTGCTCAGGTGGTGAGCGTCGACACCTCACAGGAAGCGCTGGATGTGGCGAAACAGAACGTTGAGCTGAACAAGCTGGATCTGAGCAAAGCGGAGTTTGTGCGTGACGACGTGTTTAAACTGCTGCGTAAATACCGCGACCAGGGCGAGAAATTTGACGTCATCGTGATGGACCCGCCGAAGTTTGTGGAAAACAAAAGCCAGCTGATGGGCGCCTGCCGTGGCTATAAAGATATCAACATGCTGGCGATCCAGCTGCTGAACCCGGGCGGCGTACTGCTGACATTCTCCTGCTCTGGCCTGATGACGACAGATTTATTCCAAAAAATCATCGCCGATGCCGCAATAGATGCGGGTCGTGATGTACAATTTATAGAGCAGTTCCGTCAGGCCGCCGATCACCCAGTGATCGCTACCTACCCGGAAGGGCTGTATCTGAAAGGGTTTGCCTGTCGCGTCATGTAACTTGAAAAGAGAAATATTGCCCGCACATAGTGTGTATGTAATGTTTCCCGGGAGGTGACTATGATTGCCAGCAAATTCGGTATCGGCCAGCAGGTCCGCCACACCTTGCTTGGATATTTGGGTGTGGTCGTGGATATCGACCCGGAGTATTCCCTTGATGAACCGTCAGCAGACGAGCTGGCGGTTGACGCAGAGCTTCGCGCCGCGCCCTGGTATCATGTGGTCATGGAGGGCGACGATGGTCAGCCTGTCCATACCTATCTTGCCGAAGCGCAGCTGAGTGGTGAACTACAGGATGAGCATCCGGAACAACCCACTATGGATGAGCTTGCTCAGACCATCCGCAAACAGTTACAGGCACCAAGACTGCGAAACTAAAGGTGTTAAAAAGCCCGTCAAACGGGCTTTTTTTATTTTGCCAGCCCCAGACGGGGGATATCGATTGCCGGACAGCGATCCATCACCACCTTTAATCCGGCATCGCGCGCCAGCACAGCCGCCTGCTCATTAATCACGCCCAGCTGCATCCACAGCGTTTTCGCGCCGATAGCGATCGCCTCCTGCGCCACGCCCCAGGCCGCCTCTGAATTGCGGAACACGTCCACCATATCTACCTTTTCCGGCACGTCCGCAAGCGTCGCATAGCCCTGCTGACCCAGCAACGTTTTCCCCGCCACCTTCGGCGAAACCGGGATTACGTGATAACCCTGGTCCAGAAGGTATTTCATGACCCGATAGCTTGGGCGATCCGGTTTATCGCTCGCGCCGACCAGCGCGATAGTGCGCGTGGACGTCAGAATCTCGACAATGTCGTTCTCTTTCATGCTCTTCCTCCTGGTTTTTTTAAAGTGTACGTCAAAGCGGATATCTCAACCACGCATCACCTACAGAAGTATGAGGGCAAAACGGCAGAATATGTCTATATGTTAGTAAACGTGATAATCGAAAACTTTTGATACATTCTTACCGGGTGTTTTGTCTACAGGAGTCTGCTATGAAAACCGGCATTGCCTCGGCTGTGGTTGCGTTAATCATGCCGGTTTGTGTTTTCGCAACCACCCTCAGACTCTCAACCGACATAGACCTGCTGGTGCTGGACGGGAAAAAAGTCTCCAGCTCCCTGCTGCGAGGTGCAGACAGCATTGAGCTGGATAACGGTCCGCATCAGGTGGTTTTTCGGGTGGAAAAGACGATTCGCCTCGCCGACAACGAACAGCAGGTATACATTTCGCCTCCGCTGGTTGTGAGCTTTAATACCCAGCGTATCAGCCAGGTCAACTTCAGTCTTCCGCGTCTCGAAACAGAAAAAGAGTCACTGGCATTTGATGCTTCGCCACGCATCGAGCTGGTGGACGGAGATTCCATGCCCATCCCGGTAAAGCTGGATATCCTGGCGCTGACAAAAAGGCCAAAAGGAACAGATTACGAAGCAGACACGGAGATCTATAACAGGGCCAGCAGACGCGCCTCCCTGCCCCAGTTCGCCACCATAATGGCGGATGACAGCACCCTGCTTTCGGGCGTATCGGAGCTGGATGTACTCCCCTCTCAGTCACAAACGCTTACTGAGCAGCGCCTCAGGTTCTGGTTCCAGAATGCCGATCCGGACACGCGCGCCCGTTTTCTGCAATGGGCAAAACGACAACCTTCGTCATGAGCCACATTTTTTTGTCCTTTCTCTTGCAGCATCAGTCAGTTCCCGTCATCGTGTAGCGAGGTAACCTCACGGATAAGATTATGGAACTGACAACTCGCACACTTCCGGCGCGCAAGCACATTGCTCTGGTTGCGCACGATCACTGTAAACAAATGCTGCTGAACTGGGTTCGCCGCCATCAGCCTCTGCTACAGCATCATGCCCTTTCTGCCACCGGGACAACCGGTAACATGATCCACCGCGAAACCGGTCTGGAAGTGAATGCCATGCTGAGCGGCCCGATGGGGGGGGACCAGCAGGTAGGGGCTCAGATTTCGGAGGGCAAAATTGACGTTCTGATTTTCTTCTGGGATCCACTGAATGCGGTTCCGCATGACCCTGACGTTAAAGCGCTGCTGCGTCTGGCGACGGTGTGGAACATTCCGGTAGCCACCAATCTTTCAACGGCAGATTTCATCATTGAATCGCCGCAGTTTAACGATCCGGTGGAGATTTTGATCCCGGATTATTCGCGTTATCTTGCGGAGAGACTGAAGTAGTTTTATCGCCGGGTGGCGGCTCCGCCTTACCCGGCCTGCAAAATTGCCCGCGTCGTTACGGCTTTCTCGCCACCGGTACGTCAATACTCTTCAAAATATCGACAAACACCGACGGCTCCTCCTTGTTGAACAACAGCCACACGCGATGGCGCGCGCGGGTTATCGCCACGTACAGTAAGCGCCGCTCCTCTGCATCCGGGAAATCTTCCGGAACAGGCAGTAACGCCTCTTCCATCACGGATTCCCGCGCCGGTGCCGGGAATCCGTCGCTCCCCTCTTTTAGCCCCACCACAATCACGTAGTCGGCCTGCTGCCCTTTACTGGCATGAATGGTCATAAAATCGAGCTGTAGTTTTGGCCAGCGCGTCGCCGCTTTTTCCAGCGCCGTCGGCTTCAGGTGGTGATAACGCGCAAGGACCAGAATGCGCTCATCCGGTTTCGCATAGCCGCTCAGTTTATCCAGCAGCGGTTCCAGCTGATCGTCCGCCAGCAGGGTGACGGCCTTTTTATCCCCCGACGTCAGGCTGTTAAGCGGTTTCGACAACTGGTGCGGGTTCTGCTGAATAAAACGGTTGGCTATTTCGCCAATCCGCGAGTTGAAGCGGTAGGTGGTGTCCAGATCGCTGCGATCGCCTTCCCCAAAATAGTGGTGGAAGGCCGTTGTGAGAGAAAGTTGCGCCCCGCTGAAACGGTAGATAGCCTGCCAGTCATCACCCACGGCAAACAGCGACGTGTGTTTATTCTGCGCCCGCAGTGCCGAAAGCAGCGCAGCGCGCTGCGGCGAGATATCCTGAAACTCATCCACCAGAATGTGTTTCCACGGGCTGACGAAGCGCCCTTTCTCCAGAATGATAATGGCCTGATGGATCAGTCCGGAAAAGTCGACCGCGTTTTCGTCTTTCAGCGCGGTTTTCCACGCTTTTAGCATCGGTGCCATCAGCTTAACCCGCTTAGAAAACACGGCGCGGATAGACTCCGGTGCGCTTTCTATCATCTCTGCCTGAGATCCGCCATGCATGCGCATCAGGCTTACCCACCGGTCGAGACGAGAACCCAGACGGCGCGCCAGCTTTTCATCCTGCCAGAAGCTGCCCTCTGGCACCTCCCAGTTGAGCTCCTCTTCAAGCCACTGACGCCAGCCTTTCGCCTGCGCCTTTTTTTCACTGCATTGCTGACGCCATGCCTTGATAAACAGCGCCTGGCGAGCCTGAGCATCATTCTCCAGTTTGCTGACAACAGGCACTTTTTTGCTGCCCTGTTGAATGATGTGTAACGCAAGGGAGTGGAAGGTGCGCGCCGAGATATCCTGGGTATGCAAACGCGCCTGAATGCGTTCATCCATTTCCTGCGCCGCCTTGCGGCCAAAGGCCAGCAATAAAATCTGGTCGGCAACCGCCTCGCCCGTCGTCAGAAGCCAGCCCGCGCGCGCCACCAGTACCGACGTTTTGCCGCTCCCGGCACCTGCCAGCACTAATAAAGAGTGCTCGCCATTCACCACGGCGCGCGCCTGGGCAGGATTGAGGGGCGATGATTCCACCGTACTGAAGAAATCGGCATATTGCGTAAGCATCGCATCGGTCCAGGTCTGGTTGTGCGCCATTCGGCTTTTCTCGATATCGCTCAGCCATGCCTGACACTTCCGCCACGCGTCGCGGCAGTTATCAAACTCCTCAAGCCGCGCCACCGGTAAAGGCAATGCCGTCAGCGCCTGGGCGATTTTTTGCTGAAGCCCGGCAGTTTGCTGGCGCGTCAGCCACCTCTGCTGAGTATTGCTTAGCGCTATATCATCCAGTACCTGATGCAGCACCTGTGCGGCAATCACGCTCATCTCCTGGCTCCACTGCTGCCAGCGCGTGTTCAGATGATGGTGGAAGCGTTGGGTTTCCGCCCACTCGGTCCCGTGGAGTCGCACCACTTTTTCTTCTGGCAGAACGAACTCCAGTTCTCCCCAAACCAGCCCTCGCTTGCAGTGAATGGCCAGTAGCTGATTAAACGGAATAAGGTATTCGTGGCGTTCACCGGACACTTTCACTCCCGCATTGAGGAGGACAACCTTGTCGTAAGGGTGTTGCGCCAGGCGTTTGCCCATTGAAGTTGCTTTCAGTTCCATATCCTGCCGGATCCACGAGGTCATAATTTGTCAGACAGTTTAACTGCCAGTTTTAAGGTGCTCCAGCCCAAAAAAACGTTACAATCACCGGGCGTTAATCATATCGAAGGAAATGAGGGTTTATGCGTACCGTTCTGAATGTGTTGAATTTTGTCCTTGGCGGTTTTGCCACCACCCTTTCCTGGCTTTTTGCCACCCTGGTGAGCGTCGTGCTCATCTTCACCCTTCCGCTGACGCGCTCCTGCTGGGAAATCACCAAGCTCTCCCTCATTCCTTATGGAAATGAAGCCGTACACGTGGATGAGCTGGAGCCGGAAAGAAAAAATGCTTTGATGAATACCGGCGGCACGCTGCTGAATATTCTGTGGCTGATCTTCTTTGGCTGGTGGCTGTGTCTGATGCATATCTTCGCCGGTATTGCCCAGTGCATTACGATTATTGGCATTCCGGTTGGCATCGCGAATTTCAAAATTGCCACCATCGCCCTGTGGCCGGTAGGACGCCGCGTAGTCCCGGTTGAAGTGGCACAAGCCGCGCGTGAAGCCAATGCCCGTCGTCGTTTTCAGTAATAAGGACTGGCCGCTCTCATGCTAAGCCCCCTGCTTCGTCGCTATACATGGAACAGTAACTGGCTGTATAACGTCAGGATCTTTATCGCCCTCTGCGGCACCGCCGCGCTGCCGTGGTGGCTGAATGATGTGAAGCTCACCATCCCCCTCACGCTTGGGGTGGTGGCTGGTGCGCTGGCAGATCTCGATGACCGCCTGGCCGGTCGTTTGCGTAATCTGGTCATCACGCTGGTCTGCTTCTTTATTGCTTCCGCGTCCGTTGAGCTGCTTTTCCCCTGGCCCTGGCTGTTTGCCTTAGGGCTGACCGTCTCCACCAGCGGCTTCATTTTGCTCGGCGGCCTCGGGCAACGCTACGCCACTATCGCGTTCGGCGCCCTGCTGATTGCCATTTACACCATGCTGGGCGTCTCCCTTTACGATCAGTGGTATCAGCAACCGGTCCTGCTGCTGTTGGGCGCTATCTGGTATAACCTGTTGACCTTAACCGGGCATCTTATTTTTCCGGTCCGTGCATTACAGGACAACATTGCCCGCAGTTACGAACAGCTGGCCCACTATCTGGAGCTGAAATCCCGGCTGTTCGATCCGGATATCGAAGAGGACAGCCAGGCGCCACTGTACGATCTGGCGCTGGCAAATGGCCAGCTGGTCGCCACGCTGAATCAGACCAAAGCCTCTCTGCTCACCCGTCTGCGCGGCGATCGCGGTCAGCGCGGTACCCGCCGCACACTGCACTACTACTTTGTCGCCCAGGATATTCACGAGCGCGCCAGCTCATCGCATGTGCAGTACGCTGACCTGCGCGAGAAATTCCGCTACAGCGACGTGATGTTCCGTTTCCAGCGCCTGCTGTCGATGCAGTCTCAGGCCTGCCAGCAACTTGCGCGCTCAATACTGCTGCGTACGCCCTATCAGCATGACCCTCGCTTTGAGCGCGCATTCAGTCATCTGGATGCAGCCCTCGATCGCGTTCAGGCCAGTGGGACATCGCCGGAACAGTTCAAAGCGCTGGGATTCCTGCTCAACAACCTGAGAGCCATCGATGCTCAGCTCGCCACCATTGAGTCTGAACAGGCAATGGCGATGCCGGGCAATGACGCTGACAACCAGCTTGCCGATGACAGTCTGAACGGTTTCAGCGATATGTGGCTGCGCCTGAGCCGTCATTTTACCCCGGAATCCGCACTCTTTCGCCACGCAGTGAGGATGTCGCTGGTCCTGTGCGTGGGCTATGCCTTTATCCAGATCACGGGACTGCACCACGGCTACTGGATCCTGCTGACCAGCCTGTTCGTCTGCCAGCCGAACTATAACGCGACCCGTCATCGCCTCGCGCTGCGTATTGTCGGGACATTAGTCGGGGTCGCTATCGGGCTGCCGGTGCTCTACTTTGTGCCATCGGTCGAAGGGCAACTGATCCTGATTGTGATTACCGGCGTCTTGTTCTTCGCCTTCCGCAATGTGCAGTACGCCCACGCCACAATGTTCATCACATTACTGGTTCTGCTCTGCTTCAATCTGCTGGGTGAAGGCTTTGAAGTGGCCCTCCCCCGCGTAATCGACACGCTTATCGGCTGCGCCATCGCCTGGGCGGCGGTGAGCTTTATCTGGCCGGACTGGCGTTTTCGAAATTTACCCCGCGTGTCCGACAGAGCAATGAACGCCAACTGCCGCTATCTGGATGCCATTCTTGAGCAATATCATCAGGGTCGTGATAACCGTCTGGCCTATCGGATTGCCCGTCGCGATGCGCATAACACTGACGCGGAGCTGGCTTCAGTTGTCTCGAATATGTCAACAGAGCCGCGCGCCACGGCAGAAATCCGGGAAACGGCCTTCCGCCTGCTGTGTCTGAACCATACGTTCACGAGCTATATCTCTACCCTTGGTGCCCACCGTGAGAAACTGACGAATCCGGGGATCCTGGCGCTACTGGACGACGCCGTTTGCTACGTTGATGATGCGCTTCATCATCAACCTGCGGATGAGCCACGGGTTCACCAGGCACTGGATGAGCTGGTGCAGCGTATCGCACACCTTGATCCTGGTACCGACAACAAAGCGCCGCTGGTCCTACAGCAAATTGGCCTGCTTATCGCTTTGCTGCCGGAAATTTGTCGACTGCGACAGCAGATTGCTACCTGGCGGAATGATGGCCCTGTGACTCAGGCAGCGCATTAAACCACTCCGTAAGCTCCCGGCGAATATCCGCCGGGAGTGCCGCTTCATGTAGCCCTTCGATGGCCCCTTCCAGCGCGAACAATACCCGGATACTCAGCGCTTTATTTTTAGAGCGCATTTTCAGCCAGCTCGTCTTCGCACCCAACTGTCGTAGCATCTCTTCGTTGGTGATGCCCGCCTCCATAAGCAGGACCTCGATCTGAAAGGTCAGGTTCGGCAGATCTTTAAGCCGGTTACGCTGATGGCGCTGGTAGCGTTCTTTCCTGGCAGCATCGAGCGCAAACGAGGAGAGCTGAAGCAGTTTTTCCCTGTTTTGCCACAGGCCTTCATCCACACGGTAGTAATTAAGCAGCACAGGACGTCCTCGTTTCATCAGGGTCAGAAAAGAGGAGGCATTTTTTACACAGTATTTTGCACTTTGCTCACAAGCGCGAAGGTACAGCTCGCCGTCAGACACCATCGCGAACACCGCTTCATCCACGGCGAGGGTGTAGCCGCCAAACAGGGCGCGATGATGAATTTCACCCAGCGGAGAGAGGTATTCCTGCGATTGATAAATCCGCTCATAGGATATCTTTTTCATGATAATTCCATTAAAAATCATACAGTAAACACGATATTTCTTACTAACGGATCCGTTAGCAGGAAAATAGGCAACTTATTGCCGTTGGGCAAGATGATTTTTTCAGGTTCACCAGGAATGGATGAAATTTGCGAGTCGCTTTCCGAAAATGAGGTTGATCTTTATGCACACAGGGGTTACTGTATATCCATACAGTAACTACAGGGCTGGAATGAATATGTACACTTCAGGCTATGCAAATCACTTAACACCTTTTTCTTCTGCCGCGGGCAATGCTGCGCAGAATTCTATCGGGCGTGTATCGACAGGGCTTATCAGTGAAGTGGTTTACCGTGAAGACCAGCCGCTGTTAACACAACTCTTACTCCTGCCGCTTTTGCAGCAGCTCGGGCAACAGTCTCGCTGGCAGCTCTGGCTGACGCCACAGCAAAAGTTGAGCCGTGAATGGGTTCAGTCGGCTGGCCTGCCGCTGGCGAAGGTGATGCAGATTAATCAACTCTCCCCTTGCGATACGGTCGAGTCGATGGTTCGGGCATTACGTACCGGGAACTATAGCGTCGTGATTGGGTGGTTGCCTGAGGATCTGTCGCAAGAGGAACATTTGCGTCTGACTGAAGCCGCTGAAGAAGGTAACGCGATGGGCTTCATCATGCGACCGGTTCGTGGAGATTCCTATCGCAGAGGACAACATCCCGGGCTAAAAATTCACTCAAATGTGTACCATTGAGTCATTTTAAGAGTTTTCCTGGAATTTTTTTCGACCGCAGTATTCAAAAAAAGTTCAACGCGCCAAAACTGCGGCAAGGCTTGTCTGACGCGGTTCTCGTTAATTTTACTGCACAAAATTCATTCAAAAATTGTTAAATATTAGGTATACGGAACTTTTTTTTTCATATGCCTGACGGACTTCACACTTGTAAGTTTTCAGCTACGTTGTAGACTTTACATCGCCAGGGGTGCTCGGCCTAAGCCGAAGATATCGGTAGGTTTATATTTGACCACGCCCCCCGGTGAAGGATTTAACCGTGATTCCTCCGATGGAGATATTCATGGCAAATTTTGGATGATAACGAGGCGCAAAAAATGAAAAAGACAGCTATCGCGATTGCAGTGGCACTGGCTGGCTTCGCTACCGTAGCGCAGGCCGCTCCGAAAGATAATACCTGGTATGCAGGTGGTAAACTGGGCTGGTCTCAGTTCCATGACACCGGTTGGTACAACAGCAGCCTGAACAACGATGGCCCTACTCACGAGAGCCAGCTGGGTGCAGGTGCGTTCGGTGGCTATCAGGTTAACCCGTATGTTGGCTTTGAAATGGGTTACGACTGGTTAGGTCGTATGCCTTACAAAGGCGACAACGTAAATGGCGCTTTCAAAGCTCAAGGCGTACAGCTGACCGCTAAACTGGGTTACCCAGTAACTGACGATCTGGACGTGTACACCCGTCTGGGCGGCATGGTATGGCGTGCAGACTCCAGCAACAGCATCGCTGGTGACGACCACGACACGGGTGTTTCTCCAGTATTCGCTGGCGGCGTTGAGTGGGCAATGACCCGTGACATCGCTACCCGTCTGGAATACCAGTGGGTTAACAACATCGGTGACGGTGCTACCGTTGGCGTTCGTCCAGACAACGGCATGCTGAGCGTTGGTGTTTCTTATCGTTTCGGTCAGCAGGAAGATGCGCCAGTCGTAGCTCCAGCACCGGCTCCAGCTCCAGAAGTACAGACCAAGCACTTCACTCTGAAGTCTGACGTTCTGTTCAACTTCAACAAAGCTACCCTGAAACCAGAAGGTCAGCAGGCACTGGATCAGCTGTACACCCAGCTGAGCAACCTGGATCCTAAAGACGGTTCTGTAGTGGTTCTGGGCTTCACCGACCGTATCGGTTCTGACGCTTACAACCAGGGTCTGTCCGAGAAACGTGCTCAGTCTGTAGTTGATTACCTGGTATCTAAAGGTATCCCAGCTAACAAGATCTCCCCACGTGGTATGGGCGAATCTAACCCAGTGACCGGTTCTACCTGTGACAACGTGAAACCACGCGCTGCACTGATCGACTGCCTGGCACCAGATCGTCGCGTAGAGATCGAAGTTAAAGGTATCAAAGACGTTGTAACTCAGCCTGCGGCATAAGTTATCGTCTTATAAAAAAACCCCGCCATGCGGGGTTTTTTATTATCTGAAGAAAGGCAAAAACGTTATTTTTTACCTAACAGTGCCTGAAGATCGTTCTTCAGCGTCGACATCTGGCTGGCATACTTCTCTTTGTGCTCGGCGTCTTCAATCAGCTGCACCACCGTTTCCGACAGGGTTTTCCCGCGCCGTTGCGCAAGCCCGGCCAGACGTTGCCAGACCATAAACTCCAGGTCGATGGATTTCTTACGGGTGTGCTGATGCTCGGCATTGAAATGCCGTTTACGACGAGCACGGATAGTTTGCTTCATCCGGTTCAACAAGGCCGGATTAATGTGTTTCTCAATCCAGCCGTTGACCTGTACCGGTTCGTTTTCGAGGGTCAGCAACATATCCACAGCTTCTTGTGCCGCGCTGGCTTCGATGTAGCAGGTGATCAGCTCCCCTTCACGGTGCTTTTTGACCAGGTACTTCCATTTCCAGCCGCTTTCGAGGTTTTCCAGTTGTTGATATTTCATTGCGATCTCAGTGTTACCGTGTAACTCTGTTCAGAATATCAGTTTTTTGGCAATCTGCTGAAAAGAAATCATATCCTGTGAAACACCGCAGGCGATCCGCATGACGAAAACCCGAATCCTGATTGGGCAGAGTGCGCCGCTTACGGTATACTCCACGGTTTTACTTCTGACTAAAAAACATCAACTTTGACCATTACGAAACTTGCATGGCGTGACCTGGTTCCGGATACCGAGAGCTATCAGGAGCTGTTTGCACAGCCAGACCTCACAAAAGAACACGAATTCATACTTAGCGATACACAACCGCGTTTGCATTACGCGCTGGAGCAGATGTCATCCCCATGGGCTACATCTCCTTTCATGCTGCTCAAAGCCCCGGAAGAAGCCGAGTATCTGACGCTTCTCGGTGATGCCATGCGCCAGTTGCAGCCAAAAACGAATGCCGTTTTTGGTGGTCAGTATCATATTGCCGGACGTGACGTGACGTTCGAACCTGCCACGCAGGCAGACGGACTGTTCGCGGCAAAAGGCGAGGTGATTACCGCCAACTGGGTGGAAGCAGAACAGCTGTTCGGCTGCCTTCGTCAGTTCAATGGCGACGTGTCACTGCAACCCGGGCTGGTACACCGCGCGAATGGCGGCGTGTTGCTCATCTCCCTTCGCACCCTGCTTGCACAGCCTCTGCTGTGGATGCGCCTGAAAACGGTGGTGACGCAGCAACGTTTTGACTGGGTAGGATACGACGAGTCACGTCCTCTTCCTGTTTCCATCCCGTCTATGCCACTGTCGCTGACCGTCGTGCTGACGGGTGACCGTGAATCCCTGGCTGATTTCCAGGAAATGGAGCCAGAACTTGCGGAGCAGGCTGTCTACAGCGAATACGAAGAAAATATTCAGATTGCCGATGCCGATGATATGGCGCAGTGGTGTCAGTGGGTTATGGCCGTGGCAGAGCGTTTCTCGCTGCCTTCCCCTGCCGAGGATGCGTGGCCGGGCTTAATCCGTGAAGCCGTACGCTACACCGGCGATCAGGAAACCCTGCCGCTCTGCCCGCTCTGGATCGGTAAACAGCTGCGTGAAGTGGGCGTTATCAGCGGCAACGGTATGTTCACCGGTGAGCAGCTTAGCCAGATGCTGGCCCAGCGTGAATGGCGTGAAGGCTATCTTGCTGACCGTATGCAGGATGAAATTCTGCTGGAACAGATTCTGGTGGAGACCGAAGGCGAACGTATCGGGCAAATCAACGCCTTGTCCGTCATCGAGTTCCCCGGACACCCCCGCGCCTTTGGCGAGCCTTCCCGCATCAGCTGTGTCGTGCACATTGGTGACGGCGAGTTTACCGATATCGAACGTAAGGCGGAACTGGGCGGAAACATTCATGCTAAAGGCATGATGATCATGCAGGCATTCCTGATGTCTGAACTCCAGCTTGAGCAGCAGATCCCCTTCTCTGCCTCGTTGACCTTTGAGCAGTCCTACAGTGAAGTCGACGGCGACAGCGCCTCAATGGCGGAGCTGTGCGCCGTGATCAGCGCCCTTGCGGACGTGCCGATTAATCAGAATATTGCGATTACCGGATCCGTGGATCAGTTTGGTCGTGCCCAACCGGTGGGTGGACTGAATGAAAAAATCGAAGGCTTCTTCGCTATCTGTCAGCAGCGCGGCTTAAACGGCAAACAGGGCGTGATTATTCCAGCGCCTAACGCTCGCCATTTGAGCCTGAGCCAGGCGATTCTGGATGCGGTAGAGCAGGAACAATTCACCGTCTGGGCCATCGAAGGGGTTGAGGATGCACTACCCTTACTGACGAATCTGGTCTGGGACGGCGAAGGCCAGACAACCCTGATGCAGACCATTCAGGAACGTATAGCTCAGGCGACACAGCAGGATGCTCGTCATCGTTATCCCTGGCCGTTACGCTGGTTAAGTTGGTTTAGTGCAAACTGATCGGACTTGTTCAGCGTACACGTGTTAGCTATCCTGCGTGCTTCACTAAAATAAGGCTTACTGAGAACATGGTAGATAAACGCGAATCCTATACGAAAGAAGACCTTCTTGCCTCTGGTCGCGGTGAACTGTTTGGCGCGAAAGGCCCGCAGTTACCGGCCCCTAATATGCTGATGATGGACCGTGTCGTGAAAATGACCGAAACCGGCGGCAACTTTGATAAGGGTTACGTAGAAGCAGAACTCGATATCAACCCGGACCTGTGGTTCTTCGGTTGCCACTTTATTGGCGATCCGGTAATGCCTGGCTGCCTGGGCCTCGATGCCATGTGGCAGCTGGTTGGCTTCTATCTGGGCTGGCTTGGCGGTGAAGGCAAAGGCCGTGCGCTGGGCGTAGGCGAAGTGAAATTCACCGGTCAGGTTCTGCCTACCGCGAAGAAAGTCACCTACCGTATCCATTTCAAACGCATCGTTAACCGCCGCCTGATTATGGGCCTGGCGGACGGTGAAGTGCTGGTAGACGGCCGTCTGATCTATACCGCTAACGACCTGAAAGTGGGTCTGTTCCAGGATACCTCTGCTTTCTGATAACGGCTTTTAGCCCCTTTCAGAAAGGCGAAACCTCCGCATTGCGGAGGTTTCTTTTTAAAGAGACGGTATCAAGCAAGTACTGCCCTGTCTCCGATGGCTTCTCGCCAGCCCCCTAGCCATTGGGACCTTTGATTCAGGGCCTGATAGGGACACATTTCTTTTGAACGTCCGGCGATGCCAGCCTGATAACCACGTTGATGAGCCCTTTCCAGGCGATCTCGTTTCTGTCTCTTCATGCCTCGTTTCCCTCATTCTTTTGTCTGGTGGAAAGAAAACAGTGGTTGCAATAGGTGCAAGCACAGTTAACGAATACCCCGAATCGGCGTCAGCGTCAACGTTCAAAATTCATACGGGTGTCATATTTGTGAGCTACATGGAAGATCGTTTGTACAAAAAATGTGACGCGGGACAAGTAACAACCTGAACATAAAACGAAAAAAAAGCCGCAATCAGCAAGAAGCTGAGTGCGGCTTTCGTCGATGAATTTTACTTATGGCAGCCGGGAAATCTCTCTTGCTATTGCGGCCGACTCCTGTGCCCACCCCTGCGCCAGCATTTTCACCATTTCGTCATAGCCATCTTTCTGCTGCTTCAGTTCCAGATGGAAAGGACGCTTAATCAGCTGGCCCTGGTGATTTAACAGCCACTCCCCGCTGATAACAACGGCACCATCATAGCGGCCATGGAATCCCGTCACGTTAACATTCAGGGTGTCCTGATCGCTTCCCAGAGGCTGCGAGGCGACCACCCAACCTGGGAGCTGGCTGCTCAGATTCGCCACCAGCGTATTGCGTAGCTGCTGATCCAGCGGACTGGCCCACAGATTATTGTTGGCGATAACGTACTGCACATCGCTGGTCTGGTAGACCACCCCGTTGCCCGCCAGATAATCTGGCACGGCAACCTGTTCAACCCACAGCAGACGGCTGCCCTGTGAGGCGCTGCTCTGCGCACCGGACTGCGCGCTTAACGGCAGCTGGTAGTAGCTTTTGTTATCGCTTCCAGAGCTACAGGCCGTTAATACCAGTGCGCCTGCTATGATTAGCCATTTTTTCATTGTTTCGCCCTCTTAGGCTCAGGATCCTTTTTGTCTTTCGCTTCAAACACCAGCGCGTTGCTCTTTTCATTGAGCGTTTTCAGAACGGGCTGTAGCTCGCGTAAAACCTGATCAAGACGCTGCATATCCGCCACCATCTTGTTGTAGGCCGCTGAACCCGGCTGGAAGCCCTGCATACTGCGATTCAGTTCGCGCAACGTTTTCTGCATATCCTGCGGCAGCTGCTGCATGGACTGGTTGGCGGTGATTTTGTTGATATTATCCAGCGTGGCTTGCAGACGTTGCATCGTCGCCTGGCTCTGACGCAGTGACCCCGTCGCAGCCTCAAGCATTGGATTCAGCGGCAGATTGTTGATCTTATCCAGCGTTTCCATCAGGCGCTGTTGGATCTGCGCCAGGCCACTGCTGACCGTAGGAATGATTTTGTAGCCGCCAAACTCACGGATCCCCGTCATGGGTGGCGCTTTTGGATAGAAGTCCATATCGACATACAACGCCCCTGTGACCAGGTTGCCGGTTTTCAGCGAGCCGCGCAGACCGCGATTCATCAGGTCGGTAATATGCTCGCCGATATCCTGATCCTCACCAATCTGGTTAAGCAAACGCTCAGGCTCAATGCGGATCAGCACCGGAATACGATAATCGTCATCAAGCATCTGCTTAAGACCCGGAACAAAGTAAGGCACTTGTCCCACCGTCCCCAGACGAATACCGCGGAACTCGACTGGCGCCCCTGGCTGCAAGCCGCGTACAGAATCCTTAAAGAACATCAGGTAGTCGATGTGATCGGTATAGAGCGCATCCTGGATGCTCTTTTGATCGTCAAACAGTCTGAAGGCGGTTTTCTCCGCCACCGGTTGTCCCAGATCCAAGCCTTCCGGCACGTCAAAACTGACGCCCCCACCAAAGAGCGTGGTGAGTGAACCCATTTCAACGCGCATCCCCGCAGAGGTGAGATCTACTGCGATCCCGCTGTCTTTCCAGAAGCGAACGTTACTGGTCACCAGGCGGTCATTAGGCGCATTGATAAATAGCTGATAGCTGATGGTCCGTTTTTGCGGATCGAAGGTGCTTGTTTCAACCGAACCGACGCGATACCCGCGGAACAGCACCGGATCGCCCGGTGAGAGCTGGCCCGCTTTTTTGCTGTCCAGAATAACGCGGATCCCTTTTGCATCCGGCGGCGCAAGTGGCGGTGAATCCAGCAGTTGATAGTTTGCTGGCTGAGTTCCTTTGTTGCCGGGCTGGAGTTCGATATAAGCCCCTGACAGCAACGTCCCTAAGCCACTGATCCCTTCTCTACCGACCTGCGGTTTCACTACCCAAAAAACGGAATCTTCATGGAGCAGTTTTTCCATGCCGGCATGCAGGCGGGCCTTGATTTCAACATGGGTTAAATCATCCGTCAGGGTCGCGCTTTCCACGACACCCACATCCACGCTGCGGCTCTTGATGGTGGTTTTACCGCCCTCAATCCCCTCTGCATTGGTGGTGATTAGCGTCACTTCCGGCCCCTGATGGCTGTAATGATAAAACAGGATCCATGCACCGATCAGCGCGGTCACGATGGGGAAAATCCACACCGGCGACCAGTTTCTGACCTTCTGCACTTTAGCCTCTCCACTCTTATTTTCCATGCTCTTACTCTTCCTCATGGCTTGAATCGGGCTCACGATCCCACGATAAACGAGGGTCGAAGGTCATGGCCGCAAACATGGTCATAATGACGACCAACGCAAACATCAGCGCTCCCATAGCGGGATAAATACTCATCAGTCCCCCCATGCGCACCAGCGCTGAGAGAACCGCAATCACGAACACGTCAATCATCGACCAGCGGCCAACAAATTCCACTACCCCATAGATTAAATGCATACGCTCGCTGTCGCGCTTACCGTGCCCTTTTGCATCCCAACAGAGCCAGGCAATGGCAATCATCTTTAAGGTCGGAACCATGATACTGGCGAGGAATATGACACCTGCCACAGGGTATGATCCCTCGCTCCACAGCAGTATTACCCCGGCCAGTATGGTCGAGGGCATTCTGTCGCCGAGCAGATCGGTGATCATGATCGGCAAGATATTGGCGGGCAGATAGAGCATGACAGAGGTCACCAGCAGCGCCATGGTCCATTGCAGACTATTTTTACGCCGGACGTGACCTTTTGTTTCACAGCGCGGACACACCTCGACATCCGCGGGCAGCACGGCGGTGCAACAGGAGCAGGAGCGCAGACCCTGACGGATACCCGGTACACCCACCTTTACCGTCTGCGAGAGCGTCGGCGCCGGGGCAATATCATCCCAGGCCCAGCGTCGGTCCACGCACTGGAACGCGCGCAGTTGCAGCACACAATACAGACACCAGGGAATAAAACTGCTGCCAATGCCCACATCGCCGTACGCCATGAGCTTCACGAAGCTCACCAGGATACCCGCAAGAAAAATTTCCGCCATCCCCCAGCTTTTCAGCTGGAACAGGATCCGCGCGAGTTTGATTTTAAGGACAGTGGGCATCCTGACGCGGTTGACCAGCAGCAGAATGACGACCAGGCAAAAAGCCGGGACGATCTGCACGAAAAGCAGAAAGAAGGTGCCAAGGCTGGCGTAATCTTCCGAGAACATCACGCCTGGAATTTCCAGTAAATCCACCTGACTGGTCATCCCGCCCACTTTCATATAGATGAAAGGGAAGAGATTGGAGAGCAGTAACATGAATAGGGCTGCCAGCGCGTAAGCCGTAGGACGCTGCCTTGGCGCGTCCCACTCGGTCGTCAGCGTAGCGCCGCAGCGCGGGCAGGCAGCCTTATGTCCGTGACCCAGCTCTGGCAACGCCACGAGCATATCGCATTGCGAGCATAAAATATGCCGATCGGCATGGTGCTGGTCACACATAGTTTATCCCTGTTTATGCGCCGTTTTTCAGAGACTCAAGGTACTCCCAGCGCTCAAAAGCCTCTTCCAGCGCCTGTTCAGCCTGGGAGAGTTCAGCCAATACTTTCTGAGTATAGTCGTGAGGCTGCGTAAAGAATGACGCATCAGCGACCTGAATTTGCAGTGCTTCCAGTGCAGCTTCCAGCTCTTCCAGACGCTGCGGCAGCCCTTCCAGCTCGCGCTGCAAGTTATAGCTCATTTTAGCTGGAGACTTTTTGACAGTTTCTGCTTTCGCAACAACAGGTTCAGCGATATGTCTGGTCTTCGCCTGTTTTTGCGCCAGCGACTGCGATTGCTGCCCACGCGCGTCATGATAGCCGCCTACATATTGACCGATGCGTCCCTGGCCTTCGAAGATCCAGCACTCGGTCACGGTGTTGTCGACAAACTGACGATCGTGGCTGACCAGCATCACGGTTCCCTGATAACCATCAATCAACTCTTCCAGCAGTTCCAGCGTTTCGACATCCAGATCGTTAGTCGGTTCATCCAGAATCAATAAGTTACTGGGTTTCAGGAACAAACGCGCCAGCAAAAGACGGTTACGTTCTCCCCCGGACAGCGCGCGCACCGGCGTCATGGCGCGTTTCGGGTGGAACAGGAAGTCCTGTAGGTAGCCCAGCACGTGACGCGGCTTGCCGTTAACCATCACCTCCTGTTTACCCTCAGCGAGGTTATCCATCACCGTACGGTCTGGATCCAGCTCTGCGCGGTGCTGGTCAAAGTACGCTACTTCCA
This sequence comes from Enterobacter cloacae complex sp. IR5418, assembly GCF_049238105.1. NCBI lineage: Bacteria > Pseudomonadati > Pseudomonadota > Gammaproteobacteria > Enterobacterales > Enterobacteriaceae > Enterobacter > Enterobacter cloacae complex sp. IR5418. Next base: position 63,986 of record NZ_JBMKHS010000012.1, read on the forward strand.
GTTTAGTACCGCAGTGAATACGACCGCTGTCGGCCTGAAGCTGACCCAGCATCAGTTTCAGCAGCGTGGTTTTACCGCAGCCATTCGGACCGATAAGCGCAATCTTGTCGCCGCGCTGCACCTGAGCGGAGAAATCGTTCACCAGCACTTTGCCGTCGACCGAATAATTCACGTTCTCCATTTCGAAGACAATCTTGCCCGAGCGGGACGCCTCTTCCACCTGCATTTTGGCGCTACCCATGACTTCACGACGTTCGCTACGTTCGCGGCGCATCGCCTTCAGGGCGCGAACGCGGCCTTCGTTACGGGTACGGCGCGCCTTGATGCCCTGACGGATCCATACCTCTTCCTGCGCCAGCTTGCGGTCGAACTCCGCATTTTGCAGCTCTTCCACGCGCAGGTTCTCTTCTTTCTCCAGCAGATAAGTATCGTAATCGCCCGGATAGGTCACCAGCTTGCCGCGATCGAGATCGACAATGCGCGTGGCCATGTTGCGGATGAACGAACGGTCGTGGGAGATGAAGATAATGGTACCGTTAAAGGTTTTCAGGAACCCTTCCAGCCAGTCAATCGCTTCGATATCCAGGTGGTTCGTCGGTTCGTCCAGCAGCAGCACCTTAGGCCCGCTCACCAGGGCACGACCCAGCGCCGCTTTACGCAGCCAGCCGCCGGAGAGCGCTGACAGCTCCATATCCGCTTCCAGGCCAAGCTGGGCCAGCACTTCGTTAATGCGGTTTTCCAGCTGCCACAGGCCGTGGTGATCGAGCATCTCCTGCACTTTTGCCAGCTCGTTGAGATTCTTGTCGCTCGGGTCCGTCATCACCAGATGCGAAATCTCGTGGTAGCGTTTGAGGTATTCCGCCTGCTCTGAAATCCCTTCGGCCACGAAATCATACACGCTGCCGGTGACGTTACGCGGCGGATCCTGTTGCAGACGAGAGACGATCAGATCCTGCTCGTAAACAATACGGCCATCATCCAGCCCCTGTTCACGGTTGAGGATTTTCATCAGCGTTGATTTACCTGCGCCGTTACGCCCCACCAGACAGACGCGCTCGTTATCTTCGATATGCAGCTCTGCATTATCGAGAAGCGGTGAGTCACTGAAAGAGAGCCACGCGCCGTGCATACTAATTAAAGACATTTATTTTTCCTTTCAGACCGCGGAGATCAGCCAGCAGTTGTGGATTTGACGGTTACGGGCAAAGTCCTGAGACAGCGTTTTTTGGCTGATTTCTTGTGCTTTCAGTCCCAGTTCGGCCAGGCCGTCGTGATCCATGCGGAATCCGCGCTTGTTGTTCGAGAACATAATAGTGCCGCCTTTACGCAGCAGACGCTTCAGGTCGTTCATCAGGCGCAGGTGATCGCGTTGAACATCAAAGCTATCCTCCATACGCTTGGAGTTAGAGAAGGTCGGTGGATCGATGAAGATCAGATCGAACTGCTCATCCGTATCACGCAGCCAGCCCAGTACGTCGGCCTGTAACAGGCGATGCTGACGGCCGGTTAAACCGTTAAGACGCAGGTTGCGCTCAGCCCACTCCAGATAAGTCCGGGACATGTCTACCGTGGTGGTGCTACGCGCACCGCCAAGCCCCGCATGGACGCTGGCGCTGCCGGTATAGGAGAACAGGTTCAGGAAGTCCTTGCCCTTGCTCATCTGGCCCAGCATACGGCGGGCGATACGGTGATCGAGGAACAGGCCGGTATCAAGGTAGTCGGTCAGGTTAACCCACAGGCGCGCGTTATATTCGCCCACTTCGATGAAGTCACCCTTCTCGCCCATCTTCTGATACTGGTTTTTGCCTTTCTGACGCTCACGGGTTTTCAGCACCAGCTTGTTAGGCGAAATGCCGAGTACGGCGATGGTGGCCGCGATGACATCCAGCATACGCTGACGCGCTTTCTGCGCATCGATGGTTTTCGGCGGGGCGTATTCCTGAACCACCACCCAGTCCGCATAGCGGTCAACCGCTACGTTGTATTCCGGCAGGTCTGCGTCGTACAGACGATAGCATTCGATGCCTTCCTGCTTCGCCCACTTCTCAAATTTTTTCAGGTTTTTGCGCAGGCGGTTGGCGTAATCTTCCGCCACGCCAGTCGGTTTGCTGTCTGCTGCAATCTCTGCCAGATGGTAGTTCTTCTGCACGCAGTCCAGCGGGCCGTTTTTCGCTTTGAACTGGCGATCGGCACGCAATTGCAGGCAGCTCAGCAGCTCCGGCGAGGCGCTAAAGAGAGAGAGGTTCCAGCCGCCGAATTGCGCTTTCATGTTGCGCCCCAGCAGGCTGTGCAGCGCAATCAGCGCCGGCTCGCTGTCCAGACGTTCGCCGTACGGCGGGTTGCTGATCACGGTCCCGTACGGGCCTTTTGGCAGCGGGTTGGTCAGGTTGGCCACGTCTTTCACCTCGAAGGTGACCAGCTCGCCGATACCGGCGCGACGGGCGTTGCTGCGCGCGCGTTCAATCACACGTGCGTCGCTGTCTGAACCGTAAAAGTGAGAGGTGTATTCCGCCAGCCCCTTACGCGCGCGGGTCTGCGCGTCGTCTTTGACCTCTTTCCAGATAGCTTCATCGTGCTGTGCCCAGCCTTTGAAGCCCCACTGTCTACGATGCAGTCCTGGCGCACGGTCGGTGGCCAGCATCGCGGCTTCAATCAGCAGCGTACCGGAACCACACATCGGATCGAGCAGCGGCGTACCCGGCTGCCAGCCGGAGCGCATCACGATAGCGGCAGCCAGCGTTTCTTTGATCGGTGCCATCCCGGTGCGATCGCGATAGCCGCGAAGATGCAGACCGGCACCGCTCAGATCGAGGGAGATGCTCGCCGTGTCGCCGTTCAGCCAGACGTTAATACGCAGATCCGGGTTTTCACGATCAACGTTCGGGCGTTCCTTATTGCGCCGCGTGAAGCAGTCCACAATGGCGTCTTTGACGCGCAGGGCACCGTACTGGCTGTTGCGGATCTCATCGTTGACGCCGTTGAAATGCACCGCAAAGGTGGCGTCAGGGGTGAAGATCTCTGTCCAGTCGATCATCTGTACGCCAGTGTAGAGATCAAGATCGCTGTAGACCTTACACTCTTTCATCGGCAGCATGATGCGCGACGCCAGACGGCTCCACATCAGGCTCTGGTAAATAAGCCGCGTGTCGCCCTCAAAATGGACACCACCCTGAACCACCCGGCACTCTTTCGCGCCCAGGGCTTCCAGTTCAGTTTTTAACAGCTCTTCCAGCCCACGGGCCGTACTGGCAAACAGAGAATTCATATCGTCACTTTTACTCATAGAAAATTGTCGCGCATTATAGCTAATATGGCGTGTATGTCATAAAGTTGAAGGCTTATTTTCTTTCGCGGGAGTGTGCAGTGGCGACGTTATCCAGGCTTTTTATTCATCCGGTGAAATCGATGCGCGGTATTGGCGTGACTCACGCGCTGGCCGACATGAGCGGATTCGCCTTCGATCGTATTTTTATGGTCACCGAGCCTGACGGTACGTTTATCACCGCTCGTCAGTTCCCGCAGATGGTTCGCTTTACCCCTTCCCCGCTTCATGACGGTTTGCATTTGACCGCGCCGGACGGCTCAAGCGTCGTGATCCGCTTTGCTGATTTTGCGCCGGTTGATGCGCCAACGGAAGTGTGGGGCAATCATTTTACCGCGCGTATTGCGCCGGAAAGCATTAACCAATGGCTGAGCGGCTTTTTCTCCCGTAACGTTCAGCTGCGCTGGGTGGGACCTGCGCTGACCCGTCGCGTGAAGCGCCACGACGCGGTTCCTCTCTCCTTCGCGGATGGTTTTCCCTTCCTGCTAACCAGCGAGGCCTCGCTGCGTGATTTACAAAACCGTTGCAAAGCCAGCGTGCAGATGGAGCAGTTTCGCCCGAATCTGGTGGTGACCGGAGCGGATGCCTGGGATGAAGATACCTGGAAAGTGATCCGCATCGGCAGCGTTATTTTTGATGTCGTGAAGCCGTGCAGCCGCTGTATTTTTACCACCGTCAGCCCGGAGAAAGGCCAGAAACACCCTTCCGGCGAACCGCTGAAAACCTTGCAGTCATTTCGTACCGCGCAGGATAACGGTGATGTCGACTTCGGTCAGAACCTGATCCCCCGCTCCAGCGGCGTGATCCGCGTGGGCGATGAGGTCGAAATTCTGACCCGCGGGCCTGCCAGGTTGTACGGCGCAGGTCAGGAAGAAGAGATGGTTGACGTTGTGACCAACGTCGCTTCCGCGGTGGATATTCACTGGGAAGGCAAAGTTATCCGTGGTAACAATCAGCAGGTGCTTCTGGAGCAGCTGGAGCAGGCGGGTATTCGCGTCCCGTATTCCTGTCGCGCGGGGATTTGCGGATGCTGTCGCATCAAACTGGTCGAGGGTGAAGTGAGTGCCCTGAAGAAATCGGCGATTGGCAATGACGGCACGATCCTGTGCTGTAGCTGCGTGCCAAAAACGAGCGTACAGCTCGAAGCTTAAACCGCCTGTTCAAGGCTGAAGGAATCGACGCGCAGCTGTGGCTTCAGCCTGTCATTCATTACTTTAATGGCATCACCTAACTGCATGACTCGCCCGGCAATGGTCACGCCGGGTTGGGCCAGCAAACAGAGCGCGGCGTTTTCACCGGGTTCAACCACCAGCAAATTCACCTCTTCTTCGGTATCGCTCAGATTGACGCTTGCCGCATCGCCGATAGCCGGGGTCCAGCTCATGCCGTGCGCGAGGAAATGCCAGCTTTTCGGCATTTGTGGTTTCAGGAAACGGATCGCCACCAGCGCATTTAAAACCAGTTCAGCGCGCTGTTCTTTGGAGAGATCGAACTCGCGGCATTTTTCTTCAAAAGAGAAATAGAGTGCAGCATCGTCAACGCAAAAGCCTGAAGGAGCAAACGCGTCTGGCGTTAACATTCGGCGCGCAAAACGAGAGCGAAACAACATGCCATTGGCTAAGTCGAGCATCATACGGTCATGCTCGTCACAAAAATACCAGCGCCAGTTATCGTCAGGTTTAATTCGCATGTTTCTCTCCCGTCCCCTAAACGTCCTGTACTAAAAATGTCCTGTTTGTCGCTTCGCTTATAACACCAGTAATAAAAGACTATAATGTCTAAATAAGCAACAATGACGGAATATAAAACAACCAGGGCTGGAAATAAAGCCCTGGTTGTCTGATTAAGAGAAAAGATTAGATATGCGTGACGATTTCTTTAATCAACGGCGGCCCTTTAAAAATAAAGCCGGAATAAATTTGCACCAGCGATGCGCCTGCCGCCATCTTCTCACGTGCAGCGATGACGGAGTCAATGCCACCCACGCCAATAATCGGCAGCTGGCCTTTTAATTCCGCGGAGAGTGCGCGAATAATTTCGGTGCTTTTTAATTGTACCGGACGGCCGCTTAATCCACCCGCTTCGTCACAGTTTTTCATTCCCTGGACGAGAGAGCGATCGAGTGTCGTATTGGTTGCAATCACACCATCAATATTATGGCGAACTAAACTGTCGGCAACCTGGATCAATTCTTCAACCGAAAGATCCGGGGCGATCTTAACCGCGACCGGGACATATTTTTGGTGGATCGCCTGTAGCGCCGTTTGTTTATTTTTAATGGCGCTAAGAAGATCGTCGAGCGCTTCGCCATATTGTAATGAACGCAGCCCCGGGGTGTTAGGCGAGGAGATATTCACCGCGATATAACCGGCATAGGCATAGACTTTTTCCATACAAATCAGATAGTCATCTTTACCCTGCTCAACCGGCGTATCTTTATTTTTGCCAATATTAATACCCAGCACGCCATCAAAATGGGCTTTTTTAACGTTCTCCACCAGATGATCGACGCCAAGATTATTAAAGCCCATGCGGTTGATCAGCCCCTCGGCTTCAACCATGCGGAACAGACGCGGCTTATCATTTCCCGGCTGCGGGCGCGGCGTCACCGTCCCGATTTCGATCGAGCCAAAGCCCATCGCACCGAGTGCATCAATACATTCGCCATTTTTGTCCAGACCGGCCGCCAGGCCCAGTGGATTTTTGAAGGTCAGGCCCATGCACTGAACTGGTTTTTCTGGCACGTTTTGACGCACCAGCGCGGCCAGAGGCGTTCCTGTAATACGGCGTAACTGCTGAAATGTAAATTCATGAGCGCGCTCAGGATCGAGCTGGAAAAGGGCTTTACGAACGAAGGGGTAGTACATGAACTCTCCTGGATTCCCGGTGTGCAAACCGGGAGGGGATTATGTGCGATCCCGCCCGGAAAGGGAATTGACCTGTGGCAAAAAAAGCCATGTAAAACGCAATCGTTTACTTATCGGTTCGCTTCTTATGCATTTTTCTGCATTCATCCTGAGGATAAATCATTTAGTGGAATAACCACACAATGTCACACTCCTGAAAATTGTTATGAATGTTAGATAAAAGCAAACAATTAGTTATAAGGAGCAACCATGCGCGTCATTACTCTGGCCGGAAGCCCCCGCTTCCCCTCTCGCTCCAGCGCTCTGCTGGAATACGCTCGCGAAAAGCTTAATGCTCTGGATGTGGAAGTGTGCCACTGGAATTTGCACAATTTCGCACCTGAAGATCTGCTCTACGCCCGTTTCGACAGCCCGACGCTGAAAACCCTGATCGAACAGCTTAAGGGTGCTGACGGGCTGGTCGTCGCGACCCCGATTTATAAAGCCTCTTTTTCCGGCGCACTGAAAACGCTGCTCGATCTGCTGCCTGAACGCGCGCTGGAGGGTAAAGTCGTCCTGCCGCTGGCCACAGGCGGTACGGTAGCCCATTTACTGGCGGTGGATTATGCCCTTAAGCCGGTACTGAACGCGCTGAAAGCGCAGGAGATCCTGCATGGCGTCTTCGCTGACGACTCACAGGTGATCGACTACCAGCATAAACCGCATTTCACGCCAAACCTGCAAACCCGCCTCGACAGTGCGCTCGACACCTTCTGGCACGCCCTGAATCGTCGGGATCGCCATGCAGCGGCATTTTATCAAACACAAGGAGTGGCGCATGTTTAAAACCATTACCCGTATCGGGCTGGCAGGTCTGCTGGCAGTGGCGTCGCTGGCTCAGGCGACGGAGAAAGCACCGGAGAGCCTGCGTATCGGTTATCAGAAAGGCAGCGTCAGCATGGTGCTGGCGAAAAGCCATGCGTTGCTGGAGAAGCGTTTTCCGAAGACCACATTCTCGTGGGTCGAATTCCCTGCCGGACCACAGATGCTGGAGGCTTTAAACGTCGGGAGTATTGATTTAGGCAGCACCGGCGATATCCCGCCGATCTTTGCGCAGGCTGCCGGGGCGGATCTGGTTTACGTTGGCGTTGAGCCAGCCAAGCCGAAGGCAGAGGTGATCCTGGTGCCGGAAAACAGCGAGATCAAAAGCGTCGCCGATCTTAAAGGTCATAAGGTTGCTTTCCAGAAAGGTTCCAGCTCGCACAACCTGCTGCTGCGCGCGTTGCAGGAGTCCGGCCTTACATTCACCGATATCCAGCCCGTTTACCTGACGCCTGCCGATGCGCGCGCTGCGTTTCAGCAAAAAAATGTTGATGCCTGGGCTATCTGGGATCCGTACTACTCCGCCGCACTGTTGCAGGGCGGGGTACGGGTGCTGAAAGACGGCACCTCCCTGAAGCAGACCGGTTCGTTCTACCTGGCAGCACGTCCTTACGCTGAAAAAAATGGCGCCTTTATTCAGCAGGTGCTGGATACCTTCACCCAGGCCGATGCGCTGACCCAGAGCCAGCGTCAGCAGAGCATTACGCTACTGGCAAAAACCATGGGCCTGCCTGAACCGGTGATCGCCACCTATCTGGATCACCGACCACCCACCACCATTGCACCGGTTGATGCCCACGTTGCCGCTCTCCAGCAACAAACGGCAGACCTCTTTTATCAAAACCGCCTGGTTCCAAAGCAGGTGAATATTCGCGAACGCATCTGGCAACCCGATGGCATTGAAGGAAAAAAATCATGAGTCTGAATCTTTTCTGGTTTTTACCCACCCACGGTGACGGACACTATCTTGGCACAGAAGAAGGCGCCCGCCCGGTTGATCACGGCTATTTACAGCAGATCGCCCAGGCAGCAGACCGCATCGGTTTTACCGGGGTGCTGATCCCGACGGGCCGCTCATGTGAGGATGCGTGGCTGGTTGCCGCGTCAATGATCCCCGTCACCCAGCGCCTGAAATTCCTGGTAGCCCTGCGCCCGAGCGTGGTGTCGCCAACCGTCGCAGCGCGTCAGGCGGCAACGCTGGACAGGCTTTCCAACGGCCGTGCGCTGTTCAACCTGGTAACGGGCAGCGATCCGCAGGAGCTGGCGGGCGACGGCGTCTTCCTCGATCATACCGAGCGTTATGAAGCCTCCGCAGAGTTTACCCGCGTCTGGCGACGTCTGCTGGAAGGGGAAACCGTTACCTTCGAAGGAAAACATATCCACGTTCGTGATGCGAAACTCTACTTCCCGCCGGTACAGCAGCCGCGCCCGCCGCTCTATTTTGGCGGATCGTCGGATGTGGCCCAGGATCTGGCCGCCGAACAGGTCGATCTCTATCTGACCTGGGGTGAACCGCCTGAACTGGTGAAAGAGAAAATTGCCCAGGTACGCGCTAAAGCCGCAGAACATGGCCGTACGGTGCGCTTCGGTATTCGCCTGCACGTGATCGTCCGCGAAACCAGCGACGAGGCCTGGCAAGCCGCCGACCGTCTGATCGCTCATCTGGACGACGGCACCATCGCCAAAGCACAGGCGGCGTTTGCCCAGACTGACTCCGTGGGCCAGCACCGGATGGCCTCCCTGCACAACGGCAAGCGCGAAAATCTTGAGATCAGCCCGAACCTGTGGGCCGGGGTGGGTCTGGTGCGCGGCGGCGCGGGCACGGCGCTGGTCGGCGACGGTCCTACCGTGGCGGCACGCATTAATGAGTACGTGGAACTGGGGATCGACAGCTTTATCCTGTCTGGCTATCCGCATCTGGAGGAGGCGTACAAGGTAGGTGAACTGCTGTTCCCGCATCTGGATGTCGCTATCCCGGCCATTCCGCAGCCACGTCAGCTTCAGTTACAGGGCGAAGCCGTGGCGAACGCGTTTATCCCGAGAAAAGTCGCGCAAAGCTAAGGAGTCACTATGTCTGCAACCGCACAAAAATGGCTGCTGAGCGCCGCGCCATGGTTTCTGCCCGTCGGCATTGTCCTCGTCTGGCAACTGGCGTCGTCAATTGGCTGGCTGTCGAGCCGCATATTGCCCTCTCCGGAGGGCGTTGTGAAAGCATTCTGGTCGCTCAGCGCCAGCGGTGAGCTATGGCAGCACCTTGCCATCAGCTCCTGGCGCGCGGTAATCGGCTTTTCGATTGGCGGAAGCATCGGCCTGACGCTGGGACTGATCAGCGGCCTGTCACGCTGGGGTGAGCGGCTGCTGGATACCTCCATTCAGATGCTGCGTAACGTGCCGCATCTGGCGCTGATCCCGCTGGTTATCCTGTGGTTTGGCATTGATGAGAGCGCCAAAATTTTCCTCGTGGCGCTGGGGACGTTGTTCCCTGTTTATATCAATACCTGGCATGGGATCCGTAATATCGATCGCGGCCTGGTTGAGATGGCCCGCAGCTATGGTTTGTCCGGTTTTGCCCTGTTTACCCATGTGATCCTGCCGGGCGCCCTGCCCTCCATTATGGTTGGGGTGCGTTTTGCGCTCGGCCTGATGTGGCTGACCCTGATCGTGGCGGAAACCATTTCGGCTAACTCCGGTATTGGTTATCTGGCAATGAACGCCCGCGAGTTCCTGCAAACGGACGTGGTGGTGGTTGCCATTATCCTTTATGCCCTGCTCGGCAAACTTGCGGACGTCAGCGCCCAGTGGCTGGAACGTAGCTGGCTGCGCTGGAACCCGGCCTACACCGCTCAGGAGGCGAAAGCATGAATACTGCACGACTGAACCAGGGAACACCGTTACTGCTGAACGGCGTGACCAAACGCTACGGCGATAACACCATTCTGAATGCGCTGGATCTGCATATTCCTGCCGGACAGTTTGTGGCCGTTGTCGGTCGCAGCGGTGGCGGCAAGAGTACCCTTCTGCGTCTTTTAGCCGGGCTGGAAGCGCCAAACGGCGGTGACATTCTGGCAGGCACCACGCCGCTGGCCACGATTCAGGATGATACGCGCATGATGTTTCAGGACGCGCGTCTGCTGCCGTGGAAAACGGTGATGGATAACGTCGGGCTGGGTCTGAAAGGCAGCTGGCGGGAGGACGCCCGGCAGGCACTCGCCGCAGTCGGGCTGGAACATCGCGCGGGAGAGTGGCCTGCGGCCCTGTCGGGCGGTCAGAAGCAGCGCGTGGCCCTGGCCCGGGCGTTAATCCACCGCCCCGGCCTGTTACTGCTTGATGAACCGCTCGGCGCGCTTGATGCTCTGACCCGGATCGAGATGCAGGATCTGATTGAGACCCTCTGGCAGACGCACGGCTTTACGGTGCTGCTGGTGACGCATGATGTAAGCGAAGCTGTGGCAATGGCAGACCGGGTGCTGTTAATAGAAGACGGGAAAATTGGTCTGGATCTGACGGTGGATATTCCACGTCCTCGCCGTGTGGGATCGGCCAGACTGGCGGAGCTGGAAGCCGAAGTGCTGGATCGGGTGATGAAGCGTGGGGTAAGTGAACGGGTGTTGATTAAAGCTAATGCCTGATGCCCTCACCCCGGCCCTCTCCCACAGGGAGAGGGAGAAAAAACTAAAAACGGCAACCGAGGTTGCCGTTTTGCTTTTACCTGCCCACCGGGCAATTTTTTTATTACGCTAAGGCCTTAGCAATCTTCTCGTACAGATCGCCAGACAGGTTTTCCAGCCCTTTCAGTTGCTCAAGCGCGGCGCGCATTTTCGCCTGGCGCTGCGCATCGTAGCGTTTCAGGCGGATCAGCGGCTCAATCAGACGAGACGCCACCTGCGGGTTACGGCTGTTCAGCTCGGTCAGCATTTCAACCATGAACTGATAACCGCTGCCGTCTTCGGCATGGAACGCGGCCGGGTTGCTGCTGGCGAATGCGCCAATCAGAGAGCGGACGCGGTTCGGGTTGCTCATGGTGAACGAACGGTGCTTCAGCAGGCTGCGGACCTTGCTGAGTACATCGGCTGCCGGGCTGGTGGCCTGAAGAATAAACCACTTGTCCATCACCAGACCATCCTGATGCCACTTGTCGTCGTACTCCTGCATCAGCGCATCGCGGCACGGCAGCTCGGCGGCAACGCTTGCAGCCAGCGCGGCCAGCGCATCCGTCATGTTATCGGCTTCGTGGTACTGCTTGCTGACCAGCGTGTTCGCCAGCTCTGCCTCACCAAATGCCAGATAGCGCAGGCAGGTATTGCGCAGGGAACGTTTACCGATATCCGCATGTTCCACCCGGTACGCGTCCAGCTTGTTGGCGTTGTAAATGGCAAGGAACTCATCTGCCAGTTCGGTCGCCAGCGTGCGGGTCAGTGCTTCACGCACGGCGACAATCGCAATCGGGTCGATGATGTCAAACAGCTCGGCGATTTCAGTCGCAGACGGCAGCGTTAAAATTTCAGCCGCCAGCGCCGGGTCAATCTTCTCATCCAGCAGGATGGCACGGAACGCGTCGGCCACATGAACCGGCAGCGTCAGCGGCTGGCCCTGCTGGTAACGGTTCACGTTAAGCTTGATGTAGGTCGCCAGCAGGCTTTGTGCCGCATCCCAGCGAGAGAAATCGTTGCGTGCGTGTCGCATCAGGAACGTCAGCTGCTGATCGCTCCACTTGTACTCAAGTTTAACCGGCGCGGAGAACTCGCACAGCAGGGCAGGAACAGGCTGGAAATAGACGTTATCAAAGATAAAGGTCTGCTCTGCCTGGGTCACGTTCAGCACGTTATGTACCGGGTGACCGCCCTTCTGTAACGGGATCACGTTGCCTTCGTTGTCGTACAGTTCAACGCTGAACGGAATGTGCAACGGATGTTTCTCTTCCTGTTCGGCCGTTGGCGGCATGCGCTGGCTGATGGTCAGCGTGTACTGCTCGGTTTCCGGGTTGTAGTCGTCTTTGACCGTCACAATCGGCGTACCGGCCTGGCTGTACCAGCGGCGGAAATGAGAAAGATCGACGTTAGAGGCGTCTTCCATCGCCTGGACGAAGTCATCGCAGGTAGCCGCACTGCCGTCGTGACGCTCGAAGTAAAGCTGCATCCCTTTCTGGAAATTCTCTTCGCCCAGCAGGGTGTGGATCATGCGGATAATTTCAGCGCCTTTTTCATACACCGTCAGGGTGTAGAAGTTATTCATCTCAATGACTTTGTCCGGACGGATCGGGTGCGCCATTGGGCTGGCATCTTCTGCAAATTGCAGACCACGCATGGTACGTACGTTGTTGATGCGGTTCACCGCCCGCGACCCCAGATCGGAACTGAACTCCTGATCGCGGAAGACGGTTAAACCCTCTTTCAGGCTGAGCTGGAACCAGTCGCGGCAGGTGACGCGGTTCCCGGTCCAGTTGTGAAAATATTCGTGCCCGATAACGCGTTCAATATCGAGATAATCTTTATCCGTTGCGGTATCGGTACGCGCAAGCACGTATTTGGAGTTAAAGATGTTAAGACCTTTATTCTCCATCGCGCCCATGTTGAAGAAATCGACAGCAACGATCATATAGATGTCGAGGTCATATTCGAGGCCAAAGCGCATTTCATCCCACTTCATGGAGTTGATGAGGGAGGTCATTGCCCACGGCGCGCGGTCAAGATTGCCACGATCCACGAACAGCTCCAGCGCGACTTCACGGCCAGAGCGCGTTTTAAAGGTGTCGCGCAGAACATCGAAATCTCCCGCCACCAGCGCAAACAGATAGCAGGGCTTCGGGAATGGATCCTGCCACTGCACCCAGTGACGACCATTCTCCAGTTCCCCCTCGCCAATCCGGTTGCCGTTGGAGAGCAGGTACGGGTACAACGTTTTGTCGGCAATAATTTTGGTGGTAAAGCGCGCCAGGACGTCCGGACGATCCAGATACCAGGTAATATGGCGGAAACCTTCGGCTTCACACTGGGTACACAGGGCCACGCCTGACTGGTAAAGCCCTTCCAGCGCGGTATTGGCGGCAGGGCTGATTTCGTTCACGATGCGCAGGGTAAAGCGTTCCGGCAGGTTGTCGATGACCAGCTGGTTGCCTTCTTCTTTATAGTCTGACCAGGCTTCATCATTAATGTGCAGGGAAACCAGCGTCAGGTCTTCACCATCGAGACGCAGCGGCACAGCTGTCGCGCTCTGGCGCGTCACCTGGCTTACCGCCGTCACGACGGTTTTTGTGGCATCCAGGTCAAAAGTCAGATCGATATCGCTTATCAGGTAATCCGGCGCACGGTAGTCGTGGCGGTATTTAGCTTGTGGCTGTTGTGTCATAGAAAACCTTATGCATCGTTTGTCGAGTAACGATTCAATATATTCCTGTTGTGTAAAACGCGCTATGCAGAATGTTCATCTTTTCAGGCACAACGCCCTTTTTAGCTACATTTTTATAACACGGGGCACGAAATGCACTCGACCATAAAGTGTGCTTATGTTGTGATCGGGGTTCAATAAATCACTAAACAAGGTATACTCCGGAGTTGTTTATTGTACTAAACGCTCCCGTGAGAGGATCCTACAGCGCACCTATGACTCAATTCGCTTCTCCGGTTCTGCATACGTTGCTGGATACCGACGCGTACAAGCTGCATATGCAGCAAGCCGTGTTTCACCACTATCATGATGTTCATGTTGCGGCGGAATTCCGCTGCCGGGGTGACGACTTGCTGGGTATCTACGCAGATTCCATTCGTGAACAGGTCGATGCCATGCAGCATCTGGCGCTCAACGATGACGAATATCAGTGGCTTTCTGGCCTGCCTTTCTTTAAAGCGGACTACCTGAACTGGCTGCGTGAGTTCCGCTATAAGCCGGAACAGGTCACCGTCACCAATGATAACGGCAAGCTGGACATTCGTCTGACCGGCCCGTGGCGCGAAGTGATCATGTGGGAGGTGCCGCTTCTGGCCGTGATCAGCGAGCTGGCCCACCGCTATCGTTCCCCTGAAACCGGTGTGACGCAGGCGGTTGCCGCTCTGGAGAATAAACTCGTTGAGTTTTCCAGACTGACCGAAGGGCTGGATATGTCCCGCTTCCGTCTGATGGACTTTGGCACGCGCCGCCGCTTCTCTCGCGAGGTTCAGGAGGCCATTGTCAGACGTCTGCAACAGGAGCCGTGGTTCGTTGGCACCAGTAACTACGATCTGGCACGTCGCCTTGATTTAACGCCGATGGGCACCCAGGCGCACGAATGGTTCCAGGCGCACCAGCAGATCAGCCCTGACCTTGCCAACAGCCAGCGCGCCGCCCTTGCCGCGTGGCTTGAGGAATACCCGGATCAGCTGGGTATTGCCCTTACCGACTGCATTACCATGGACGCGTTCCTGCGCGACTTTGGCCCTGAGTTTGCCGAACGCTACCAGGGTTTGCGCCATGACTCCGGGGATCCGGTTGAATGGGGTGAGAAAGCCATCGCCCATTACGAAAAACTGGGTATCGACCCCATGAGTAAGGTGCTGGTCTTCTCCGATAACCTTGACCTGGCGAAAGCCGTTGACCTTTATCGCCACTTCTCATCGCGGGTGAACCTGAGTTTCGGGATCGGTACGCGGTTAACCTGCGATATCCCTCAGGTGAAACCGCTGAACATCGTCATAAAACTGGTGGAATGTAACGGTAAGCCGGTCGCGAAGCTCTCCGACAGCCCGGGCAAAACCATCTGCCATGACAAAGCGTTTGTCCGCGCATTACGTAAAGCCTTCGATCTGCCGCAGGTTAAAAAAGCCAGTTAACGGCTTCGGGGAGCCTTCATGGCTCCCCTTCTCTTATTAATTTCTTATTTCTTCTCTTAAGACGGTGAAATTTACTTGTCTGATAGCGGATGGCAGGTAACATAGATATCCCCCCGATAAGGGCGGACAAGTGTTTATTTTTTCCGACTATTAACAGAGAGAATATTATGAGCGTTGTGCCTGTAGCCGACGTACTCCAGGGCCGTGTCGCCGTTGACCAGGAGGTCACCGTGCGCGGATGGGTGCGTACTCGCCGAGATTCTAAAGCTGGCATCTCCTTCCTCGCCGTCTATGACGGTTCCTGCTTTGATCCTGTACAGGCCGTCATTAATAATTCTCTGCCCAATTACAATGATGACGTTCTGCACCTGACAACAGGCTGTTCCGTGATCGTCACCGGTGTTGTGGTGGCCTCTCCGGGCCAGGGTCAGAGCTACGAAATTCAGGCGACCTCGGTGGAAGTGACCGGCTGGGTTGAAGATCCGGACACCTATCCGATGGCGGCTAAGCGTCACAGCATTGAATATCTGCGTGAAGTCGCGCACCTGCGTCCGCGCACCAACCTGATTGGTGCGGTTGCTCGCGTGCGTCATACGCTGGCGCAGGCGCTGCATCGCTTCTTTGACGAGCAGGGTTACTTCTGGGTGTCTACTCCGCTTATCACGGCATCCGATACCGAAGGCGCAGGTGAAATGTTCCGCGTATCAACGCTGGATATGGAAAACCTGCCGCGTACGCCGGAAGGTAAAGTCGATTACGACAAAGACTTCTTTGGTAAAGAAGCCTTCCTGACGGTTTCCGGCCAGCTCAACGGCGAAACCTACGCCTGTGCGCTGTCTAAGATCTACACCTTTGGCCCAACCTTCCGTGCGGAAAACTCCAACACCAGTCGTCACCTGGCGGAATTCTGGATGCTGGAGCCGGAAGTGGCCTTTGCCGATCTGAATGACGTAGCGGGCCTGGCTGAAGCGATGCTGAAATACGTGTTCAAAGCCGTTCTCGAAGAGCGTGCAGACGACATGAAATTCTTCGCTGAGCGTGTCGATAACGACGCCATCGCCCGTCTTGAGCGCTTCGTCTCCGCAGACTTCGCGCAGGTGGATTACACCGATGCGGTCGCTATCCTGGAAAAATGCGGTGAGAAATTCGAGAACCCGGTTTACTGGGGCGTGGATCTCTCCTCCGAGCACGAACGTTATCTGGCAGAGAAGCACTTCAAAGCACCGGTTGTAGTGAAAAACTATCCGAAAGACATTAAGGCGTTCTATATGCGTCTTAACGAAGACGGGAAAACCGTTGCCGCGATGGACGTCCTGGCGCCGGGCATCGGTGAGATCATCGGTGGCTCCCAGCGTGAAGAGCGTCTGGACGTGCTGGACGCGCGTATGCAGGAAATGGGTCTGAACCCGGCGGACTACAGCTGGTATCGCGATCTGCGTCGCTACGGCACCGTTCCGCACTCCGGCTTTGGCCTAGGCTTCGAACGTCTGATTGCCTACGTAACAGGTGTACAGAACGTACGTGATGTAATTCCATTCCCACGCACACCGCGTAACGCAAGTTTCTAACCGACCTCATCATTCATGGCCAGCAAATGCTGGCCATTATTTTATCCTGCAATGTCAGTTTTCGTCAGTCAAAAGTAAGCATCTTTAAACCACAACCCCGCGATAACCTCTACCTGTTACGTTTTGTTTCCATGAAATATCTGTGGACAAAAAATTAACCTCATTCTTATTGCGCCTAATACAATTCTCATCGATAGCATAAAAAACAACCAATTTCACAGCCATCTGGACGGCTTTTTTTGCTCATAAGAAAAATTGCGCCGTTTAATTTCTGTTTATATGAAAGACCTTTAGCTAAATTAAACATAAGGAAATCATATATATAAGAATAAAGCGGGTGTTTATTTCGCCAGGGAGCACTAAAATTTGAGGTGCTTCACAAAGTTCCTAAAAATACACATTTAGTTACACATATTTTCTTTTAGAAACTGAATCTTGAAGATTGTAGCACTTTCAGTGTAGCGAAACGGTTCTATGAATGGAAAGATGCCTGTCAGACACATAAAGACACCTAACTCTCATCAATAGTTCCGGAAATATTTATTGACAGAATTTATTGACGGCAGTGGCGAGTGTCATAAAAAAACCAATGAGGGTAATAAATAATGATGAAGCGCAATATCCTGGCAGTGGTAGTCCCTGCCCTGCTGGTAGCCGGTGCAGCAAACGCTGCTGAAATCTATAACAAAGACGGCAACAAATTAGATCTTTACGGGAAAGCAGTTGGCCTGCATTACTTCTCTGACAGTGATGGCAACGATGGCGACAACACTTATGCGCGTCTGGGCTTCAAAGGCGAAACTCAGATCAACGATCAGCTGACTGGCTACGGTCAGTGGGAATACAACTTCCAGGGTAACAACTCTGAAGGCGCTGATGCCCAGAACGGCAACAAAACCCGTCTGGCATTCGCAGGTCTGAAATTCGGTGACGCAGGCTCCTTCGACTACGGTCGTAACTACGGCCTGGTCTATGACGCAATCGGCATCACCGATATGCTGCCTGAGTTTGGTGGTGACACCGGCGCAACCGATAACTTCTTCTCTGGCCGTACCGGTGGTCTGGCGACTTACCGTAACAGCAACTTCTTCGGCCTGGTTGATGGTCTGAACTTTGGCGTTCAGTACCTGGGTAAAAACGACCGTGATATCGCAGTACGTTCCAACGGCGACGGCTGGGCAACCTCTCTGAGCTATGATTTCGAAGGCTTCGGCATTGTCGGTGCTTATGGCGCCGCTGACCGTACCAACAACCAGCAGACGCTGGATTGGGGTAAAGGCGACAAAGCTGAGCAGTGGGCTACTGGTCTGAAATACGACGCAAACAACATCTACCTGGCAGCTGTATACGGCGAAATGCGTAACGCCGCGCGTCTGAGCAACAGAGGTTTCGCTAACAAGTCTCAGGACTTCTCCGTTGTGGCTCAGTACCAGTTCGACTTCGGCCTGCGTCCGTCCATCGCTTACTACAAATCTAAAGCGAAAGACGTAGAAGGTATCGGTGACGAAGACTACATCAACTACATCGACGTTGGTGCGACATACTACTTCAACAAAAACATGTCCACCTATGTTGACTACCAGATCAACCAGCTGAAAGACGACAACAAGCTGGGCATCAACAACGACGACATCGTGGCTCTGGGTCTGGTTTACCAGTTCTAATCAGCACACCTCGTTGTTATATGCTTAATGAACAGGGCTTCGGCCCTGTTTTTTTTATTCCTGAGAGGAAAAAATAGCGACTTTTGAAAAGCCGCACGCTTTTCGTCGCAAACGGTTGGCATTTTGTAAATCTACCGTTAACCTGATAGCGGATTTCACTTCTGTAATCACAATGGAACTTCGTCATGTTTGAGAACATTACTGCCGCTCCTGCCGACCCAATTCTGGGCCTGGCCGATCTGTTTCGTGCCGACGACCGCCCTGGCAAAATCAACCTGGGTATTGGTGTATATAAAGATGAAACCGGCAAAACTCCGGTACTGACCAGTGTAAAAAAAGCTGAGCAGTATCTGCTGGAAAACGAAACCACCAAAAACTACCTCGGTATTGATGGTATCCCTGAATTTGGTCGCTGCACCCAGGAGCTGCTGTTCGGCAAAGGCAGCACCATTGTGAGCGAAAAACGCGCCCGCACGGCGCAGACTCCAGGCGGTACCGGCGCACTCCGCGTGGCGGCAGATTTCCTGGCGAAAAATACCGCCGTGAAACGCGTGTGGGTCAGTAACCCTAGCTGGCCGAACCACAAGAGCGTGTTCAATTCTGCGGGTCTGGAAGTACGTGAATATGCCTACTACGACGCGGCAAATCACTCTCTCGACTTTGACGGCCTGCTGGCAAGCCTGAGCGAAGCCCAGGCGGGCGACGTGGTGCTGTTCCACGGTTGCTGCCACAACCCAACCGGTATCGATCCTACGCTTGAGCAGTGGGAACAGCTGGCTAAGCTGTCCTTTGAAAAAGGCTGGCTGCCGCTGTTCGACTTTGCTTACCAGGGCTTTGCCCGTGGTCTGGAAGAGGATGCTGAAGGACTGCGCGCATTCGCCGCCGTGCATCAGGAGCTGATTGTCGCAAGCTCCTATTCCAAGAACTTTGGCCTGTATAACGAGCGTGTCGGTGCCTGTACGCTGGTGGCCGCTGACGATCAAACCGTCGATCGCGCATTCAGCCAGATGAAGTCCGTGATCCGCGCTAACTACTCCAACCCACCCGCACACGGTGCGTCTGTGGTCGCGACGATCCTGAGCAACGATGCGCTGCGCGCAATCTGGGAACAAGAGCTGAACGATATGCGTCAGCGCATTCAGCGCATGCGTCTGCTGTTTGTGAACACGCTGGCAGAGAAAGGTGCTGACCGTGACTTCAGCTTCATCATCAAGCAGAACGGCATGTTCTCCTTCAGCGGTCTGACCAAAGAGCAGGTGCTGCGCCTGCGTGAAGAGTTTGGCGTGTATGCCGTTGCCTCTGGCCGCGTAAACGTTGCAGGTATGACGCCTGACAACATGGCACCACTGTGCGAAGCCATTGTCGCAGTGCTGTAACCTGCACCCACAAAAAAGCCTGCATCGCGCAGGCTTTTTTATTTAACCAGGTTTACCAGACAGGCATTTCATCCTGAAGGAACGGGTTATGCAACCGCTCATCGCCCAGCGTCGACATCGGGCCGTGTCCAGGAATAAACGTCACATCATCACCCAGCGGCAATAACTTCTGCTTGATCGACTGAATCAGCTGACCGTGATCGCCGCGCGGGAAATCGCTGCGTCCTACGCCCCCTTTGAAAATCACGTCACCGGAAATCAGCAGGCGCGAAGCGTCATCAAAGAAGACAATATGACCGGGGGTATGCCCGGGGCAATGCAACACCTGTAAAGTTACATTCCCCACGTTAACGCGATCGCCTTCGTTCAGCCAGCGGTCCGGTGTCAGTGGCTGACAGTCTTCCAGGCCAAACATACGGCTTTGGGCAGGTAGCCCCTGTAGCCAGAACTCATCTTCTTTTTCCGGACCGATAATCGGCACACCGTAGTGTTCAGCCAGTTCAGCCGCTGCACCCACATGGTCAAGATGACCATGGGTCAGTAAAATCTGCATCAGCGTCACACCGCTGGCAGCGACTTCCTGCTTGATTGTCTCAGCGTCTCCGCCAGGATCGACAAGCGCGGCCAGTTTAGTTTGTTCACACCAGATCAATGAACAGTTCTGTGAGAACGCGGTAACCGGAATAATACGATAGTTCATACTGCTCCTGTGTTTCGTTATTACCAGTGCCGAACCGGCCCGGTATCAATATGCACAAAGTTGCTACGTGGGTAGTATCCTACACCACCTGCGCGCATAGATAACGCCGCTTTGCGAATATTGGCTAACGAAACGCCTTCAATATGGAAATCCATCGCCTGACCTTTGGTGTGATAGCTTTTTTTCGCTACCCCACGGCTGTGGGCGCGCAGGTCATTGTTGGTATCCAGAGAGCGATAGCCAGAAATGAGTTGCACCGGCCTTTTGGTGCCCAGCAGTCCCTGCAAACGGTAAAGCTGATCGAATAATCCAGGGTCGATGGCTTTGATTTTATTCGCGCGGAAATCACGGAAAAAATGGTTGAGTCTTGCTAATTCATCCTGAATATAGCCTCTGCCATCGAAAAATTCCGCTTTAAGCGTCTCACCAGTGTGCAGATTGTTGAGCGTTAAAATACGCGGACGAGGTGTCGAGAGGGTGGCAAATGCTGGCGTCGGAAGGATGGCCGCTGCGCCCAGCGCAACGCCACCTAACGCCAGCAATTTGCGGCGATTAGCGTCAAATTTGTCCATGATAATCAGGTCTACAGGTAAAAGAAATTGTCAATATGCTTAGCGCACGAAGGGCACCATAACTGGCAAAACCTGTTACGTCAAGGCGCCCAATCCCAGTAAATACGCGGCTTACAGCCAGATCGCCCCATATTCACCATAACTTACGACAATCATTTTTACCGAACTACTTCATTTACCTGATTAATTGTTCCGCTTTTGGCAAAATTTGTGCGCCGGATCGCGCTGTCAGATCATAATTGTAAATATCTGTACGGTACTGGGTACGTCCGTCCGCGCCCACAAACGCCGTCAGATAATAAAGATTAACCGGAATATTGTGGCGAATATTAACGTAACGCGTATCCCCCTGCTTCAGGGCATCTGATATCCGCGTATCATTCCAGCCTGCATCCTGCAACAGCATATTCGCCAGCTCCGAAGCCTTGTTCACGCGAACACAGCCGGAACTGAGCGCGCGCGCATCTTTCTGGAACAGATTATGGTTCGGGGTATCATGCAGATAGATAGCGTCCGAACTTGGCATATTGAATTTGTAACGCCCCAGTGAGTTATGTGCGCCCGGTGCCTGCTGGAAACGGAACGGCAGGTTCGAAGGCGTAATCGTTGACCAGTCCACCATCCAGGGGTCAATCGCTTCTTTGCTGTTCCAGCCCCGCATCACCGTATAGTTATGTCGCTCCAGATATCCCGGATCATTCCAGACCTTAGGCAGGATATCTTTGCGCGCCAGCGTCGGCGGCACGTTCCACGGCGGGTTAACCACCACGTTATTCAGCGCGCTGCTCATCATTGGCGTTTTACGGTCAGGCCGACCCACAATCACACGGGATGCCAGCACTTCGCTACCGTCCTGATAGTAGACCAGGGAGTACGCCGGAATGTTGACCATAATACCGGTAGACAACGTGCCCGGCAGCAAGCGCAAGCGCTGGATATTCAACGCCAGCACCCCTGCCCGCTGGCCCGGAGAGACGTTCAGCCAGTCGCGAGTGGAGGGACCAATCACGCCGTCGGCCCCCAGCCCCTGTGCGGCCTGGAACTGCTTAACCGCCGCGACCAGCTCACGATCGTACGCAGCGGGCTTATTGCTCAGCGCAACGGCGGTTTTCTCTTTTACCGGCGCCGACGGGCTGACGACCGCGTTTTGCGTCTCGTCTCCGGGCAGCGCAATTTTAGGACCATTGTCGAGAATACCGGAGCGTTTCATAATTTCGCGGATCGCAGGCACATCGCTGCTCCACTGCCCCGGACGCAGCGTTGTGGTGCTGCGCAGCTGAGGCCAGGGGCGGGAATCCGCAACCAGCTCAAGGAGCGACTGATGCATCGTGGCATATTGCGGATGGGCAGGCGCCAGGCTTGCGATAAAGCGCGGCAGTTCACCGTTATCCAGCGACAGTTGCCACTGATTAATAACGGACAGCGCGGGCGTTGCCAGCTTGTACGGTTTACTGCTGTATAACCAGCGGTTGCCGTTCACCGAAATGCCCGCCACAAACTGTAAGTAGCCCATCATGGCATCAGACAGCACCACGTCACGCGCCTGTCCGGTAACGGCAGGGTCGGTCAGGAGTTCAACCCAGGTCGTGAACTGCGGCTGAAAACCCGCAATCGCGACTTCAGCCAGCTGCTGCTGGAAGGCACGTACCGCCTCGCGATTTTCCCACATCGGTTTCATATCGCGCGCCGCGTAAAGCAGCGTGAGCTGGTTAATATAAGCCGGGGTATAGCCCGAGGGCAGCCCGGTCATAAGCTTCTGGCGCAAGGATTCAATGTCGATGCCTTCCGGCAGCGGTTTAATGCCGGCCATAATGGCCGTGGCCGGAGACTGATCCAGCGGTTGTGACAGTGATGTCGGCTGCGCGCCCATCGTCGCAGAGCTGTCAGTCGGTACAATTTCAGGCTCATCGGCCTGAGCGGTAAACAGTGGAGCAAACATCACTGTCAGGCACAAACTCAGCGCAGACAGCTGACGACCACGATTTTTATTAAGCAACATCCCTTGCCCCCTGTTTTTCACGACATGCCCATTATTCTGGAGCTTTCCTTCAGTATAGAAAGGCATACACGCTACTGCCTTACCTTATGTAAAGAAGTTTAAAGATAACGCAGCCCTGAACACAAGTTAAGTGAATAAAAAAAGCGGCGCCTCAGCGCCGCCCTTTGTCGCACCCCGTGTTAAGAGGCGTCAGCCGTGCCCGGTAACGACTCCGGTGGCTGTGGTGCGAAACCGCGCAGGCCAACGACGTGTACGTGCTCGCTGTTCTGGAATACCTTACGCACCAGTTTATAGGTCGTCCCTTTTTCCGGGCTGATGTTTTCCGGCGCCGCGATAATGAGCTGCATATCAAGGCGATCGCAAAGCTCAAACAGCGTGGCAATGGAGCGGGCGTCGAGACGCGCCGCTTCATCGAGGAACAGCAGGCGGCATGGAGAGATGTCTTTGCCACGCAGACGACGCGCTTCATCTTCCCAGCTTTGCACCACCATCACCAGAATCGACATACCGGTACCGATGGCTTCCCCGGTAGAGAGCGCACCGGATTCAGCGCGCAGCCAGCCGTCGGAACCACGGTTAACCTCAACTTCCATTTCCAGATAGTTGCGGTAGTCCAGCAGCTCCTCACCGATGGTTTGTGGCGTACGCTGGCCCATGTCAATCTGCGGATTCAGACGCTGATACAGTTTCGCCAGCGCTTCGGAGAAGGTCAGGCGGTTACTGTTGAACAGATCCTGATGCTGCTCATGCTGTTCAGACAACACGTCCAGCAGCGTGGAGTGCGCTTCACGCACGTTCACGTTCAGCCGCACGCTGTTGACCTGGCCAAACGACACGCTTTGCAGACCCTGGTTCAGCTGACGGATACGGTTCTGCTCGCGCTGAATGGTTTTACGAATAATATTCGCCACGCTGCGGGAGCTGATTGCCAGCTTCTGTTCGCGGGAGGTCAGCTCCTCCGTCAGACGGCCCAGTTCGATCTCCATCTGTTCGATGGCTTCTACCGGATCGTCGGTACGGATGATGTCCTGACGAATACGCTCGCGTAAGTGCTGATAAACCGCCACGAAGAACTGAATTTTGCGCTCAGGACGCTTCGGATCTTCGGACATGCGCAGCACGTCGCGCAGGTGTTCATTGTCCGCCACGGCCAGACGCAGCGCACCCAGCGCCTTATCCGACATCGAACGCAGTTCATCGGCGGACAGGTACGCCAGCTCGCGACGGTGCAGACGACGTTCCACGTTATTGTCTTTCACCATGCGCATTACCGCGCACCAGCCCGCCTTCGCGGTCACAACCTGTTCACGCATCTCAAAATAGTCACGCTCCAGCTTGCGCAGGCGTCGTGTCAGGTTGTCCATTTCCGCTTCACAGAAGGTCAGCGCTTTTTCCAGCTGATTACGCCGCGCGCGGTTGTTGCTGAGCTGAGCATGCAGCTCATCGCGACGAATACGCGCCCGCTCTTCTGCACCGCTGTCGGCGCGCACCCCAATGTCCTGCAACTCTTTATGCAGATCGTTTAACAGCTCTTTCTTGGTGTCGAAGGAACTTTTCAGCGACGCCATGACCTGGCTGTACTGGCTCAGCTGTGCGGCGTGAGTACGCATCGCTTCACGGGCGCGCGTACGTTCTGCTTCGGCCTGCTCCAGACGCTGGCGCAGCTTTTCATTCAGATCGCTGTTCCCGCTCAGCATTTCTGCTGAATCGGAGTAGCCGAAGTGCGCGCGACGTTGCACCACTTCCGTCAGGGCAAACGCCTGCTGACGGGCTTCGCGCTGCACCTGCTGTGACCAGGCGTAATCTTCTTTTAACTGCTCAAACTGTTCCGGGTCGCTCTGAAGAACGGAAACCATCGGCTCCAGTTTTGCCAGCTGATTGCCGTGCTGCTGCACAAAGCGCGCCGCTTCCTGCGCTTCATCCAGACGTTCCTGAATTTCATCCACGCGGTCGGCGAGCGTATCGTCCGCCAGCAGGTTCAGGCGCGGCAGGATGCGGTTAAGCGCCGCAACGCCCTCTTTCGCCTGCTCGAACTGCACGCGGCTTTGCTGGTTGTCATTTTCATGGCTCGCAAGCGCACGCTCCAGCTCACCACGGCGGGTGTTGAGCTTACGAATTTCGGCTTCCGGATCGGGTTCAAAGGCAACGCCCAGATGGCTGCCGATAAAGCGGCTGAACGCCTGATGCAGACGCTGGGTTTTCTGCACATCAAACGACAGGGTTGCAAAACGTTCTGAAAGCGTTTCGCGCTCGGCGTGCAGGCTTTCAATTCGGTTTTCACGCGCGGCGCGGCCAAACAGCGGCAGTTCCGGGAAGCGCGAGTAACGCCACTGGCGATCGGCGATTTTCACCACCACCGCTTTTTCCAGCTCGTCGACGCTGAATACGCTGTCATCAAACGACTGCGGATCCCCTTCGATGAGGTAGAGATCTTCCGGACAGTCTTCCAGCCCTGCCAGCTGGTCTGAAATCAGCGACAGATCCGGCACCACAATCGCGTTACGGGACGGACCGTACAGCGCGGAGAAGTACGGCGCATCATCCAGACCAACGTCGTCGTAAATTTCAGACAGCAGCACGCCGCCGAAACGCTCGGCTAAGGCATTCAGGCGCGGATCTTCTGAGCCGCCAGGCTGGCTTAAACGCTCAATCTCTTCATCGACGTCACGCTTGCGCGCACCCACTTCGTCACGCTCAACAATCGCTTCACGCTCGCGCTCCAGCAGCTGTTGCATGTATTCGGTGACGTCCTGGCTGGAGGCAAACTCCTGGCCACACTGTTCGCTGAGCTGGTTCAGGCTGCTTTGTGCAGCCAGCCAGATCGGCGCACGCTGTAAGAGCGTCTTCGAACGCGACTGAAGCTGTTCCAGCTCCTGACGCAGCGTCATGCGCTGTTCGCTGGCGTTCGATACGGTATCCGACAGGGCCGCAATACGTGCTTCCAGCTCCTGGTGCAGGGCCTCAAGCTCGTCGAAATCGTAATTTTTACCCTGACGCTTGCAGAATTCCGCCAGCAGACGCTCCGCTTTCTGCTGTTCACGCAGACGCTGTTCCAGCTCGTTCAAGCGCATGCGCAGCGGCTGCACCTGCTCGGCCAGATGGCGTTGATTGACGCCGTCGCGCAGCAGTTCACGGGCAACGTCCCACGCTTCGTTACGCGCCAGAGGACCGTTAATCGCCACCACCAGCTGGTACGCCTGCTCAAACTGGCTGTGCGCCGTTTGCGCCACGCTCATTTTCTGATCGAGAGAAAGCAGTTTTTCAGTGGCTTCCTGCTCTTTGGCCTGGAACGTATCCAGCCATTCATCAGCGCTTTCCGGAGTCAGGTCCGGCAGGTGGCATAGCTCTTTAGCACGCTGCAACGCCTGCAACGCCTGGTTGTACTGAATCGCACGCGTCTGCTGCACGTCCAGCGCCTGCTGGTAGTCAGCGAGCTGGCTTTTCAGCTCATCCACTTCCAGCTCGGCGGCTTCCGCGCGGGCTTCGTTCTCTTCCTGCAACTCGGCGGCTTCGGCCACCACTTCGTTTTGCTCTTCAAGACGAATTTGCAGCTCATCAAGATCGGCTTCGTAGCGCTCGATTTTTTCCTGCTGACGCAGCGCGGTCTGCACCAGATTCAGGTGTTCGCTGGCTGCCTGGTAATCGGCTTCCAGATCCCCTTCGGCACCGTTGTGCTCACCCAGTTCGCGCGCCATTTCGACATGCTTATACTGCTCGGCCACCAGCTGTTTGCGGGAGGTAAACAGCTCGCGGCGATACTCTAACGCCTGGTCGAGATGGATGCGGCGCTCGTTGGCGTGGCGCATATAATCCGCCGCCACGTAGTTAGTGGCTTCGCTGATCAGGTGTTTAAACAGGTCGCGGTCAGACTGTGTGACGCGAATCGCTTCCAGCGTCATGCGGTTTTCACGCAGCGCAGCTTCCATATCCTGGAAGGCCTTACGCACGCCGCTGTTTTCCGGTAACAGATAGTCACGCAGGGAGCGGGTAATGGCGCTGGAGATACCGCCGTACAGAGAGGCTTCAATCAGACGGTAGTATTTACTACGATCTGACGCACTGCGCAGACGACGGGCCACCACGCCCAGATCGAACATCAGAGAGTGGTAGTCGGTAATGGAGTTAAACTGCTTAAACTGTACGCCTTCAATGGCTTCCAGCTTGTCTTTCAGCTCCTGGAGCGTCAGGACGCGCGCCTGGCGTTCATTCAGGGTTTCCGTCAGCAGCGCGGTTGGCTGTACGGAGGTTGGCAGCCCCTGGATCGCAAACGGTTTGATATCCACTTTACGGTCGCGGCCAGCAACCTGTTGCAGGCGCACGCCTACAACCACGCGCTGATGACGGGAGTTGATCACGTCCAGCACGGAATAACAGACGCCCGCTTTCAGCTTACCGTGCAGGCCTTTATCACGAGAGCCGCTCGTGGCGCCCGCTTCTGTGGTGTTACGGAAGTGCAGCAGGGTCAGGTCAGGGATCAGCGCCGTCACGAAGGCCGCCATGGTGGTGGATTTCCCCGCCCCGTTACCGCCGGAGAGCGTTGTCACCAGCTCATCCAGATCGAAGGTTCGGGCAAAGAAGCCGTTCCAGTTAATCAGCGTTAGTGAGCGAAATTTACCGCGTTCAATCATTACTCTTCCTCCCCGCTATCCGGCTGATTCTCTTCGTGCTCGTCATTGAGCTGCAAATGGTTTTCCACCGGCATCGCTTCACCGTCACGGATCATGCGCAGCTGTGCTTCACGCGCATCGTCACCCGCGCGCACGTCGGCGCCAAAGCGGAAGACCGATTCGGTGATGCGGAACTTACTGCTGTCGTGACCCATGAACCAGACCATTCCCAGACGGCGCAGACGGTTAAGGGAAGATCGCACTTTTTCCTGTAATTTCTGACGGTCCAGATCGGACCCCGTCGAGCGGTTATTCACCAGCTTAAGCAGCTTGCTTTCATCCGCCAGCGACAGCAGCTCATCGTAAAGCTCCTGCTGGGTGAAGATCCCTTCATTCGCCAGACGTTCCGGGCTGAGGTAGAGGTAGCAGAGAATTTTGCCGACCATCATATCCAGTTCGGAAAGCACCGAGCGCGGAATAAGCGTGGTAGAGCGCGGACGCAGGTAGAAAAAGCCTTCCGGCGCGCGGATCAGCTCAACGTTATAGCGAGCGTAAAACTCTTCCAGATACTCCTGAAAGTCCATCAAAAAGGCGTGATTATCCAGCTCGTCAAGGCCAATGTGACGACCGGCACGCAGCTGGCTGTCCAGCGCCGGAAACAACGGATTCGCCAGCGCCTGTGCCAGCTTAACTGGCATCACGTGTTCAATATTTGTCAATGACATGCGCCTGTACCTTGGCTCCGTAATCGTTAATCGGCTGCCACTTCGGCGGCAGTCCGGTGAAATCGGCTTGTGCGATGCCCAGGCGCACCGCCTGGTCTACAACAATGCGGGCAACATCGAAGTGGCGCGCGCGCGGATACTGCGCCAGATAGTCGCGTACCACGAGGCCAAGATCCAGCGGTGCTTGTCTGGTTTTGTAGACAGCGAGCTGTTCTTCGATCATCGCCGCAAGTTGCTCGCGAATTTCGTTAAATTCTTCGTATTCCAGATCCGGCGGCAGTTCCCCGGTGACCTCTTCATCGCGCAGCGCCATCTCTTCGTCGCGCATATCCAGCAGACGATCGGCGTTGGCATAGGTCAGCGCCCACGGCGCATCAAAGTAAGTCTGCACCGACTGGCGCAGACGCTGAGCAAAGAAGCGGTTTTTATCCATATCAATGGCGGTACGGATAAATTTATGCACGTGGCGGTCGTAGCCGATCCACAGGTCGATCGACTGCTGGCCCCAGCTGATAATACGGTCAAGCTTGCTTTGCAAATCGAACACCAGACGGTCGACAAAATGCAGATCGTCGTGCGCCATCGTCGCGTCCTGGATGCGCAGCAGGTTGGCCTGAAGCTTATCTCCCGCCGCCTCCAGCGTATCCTGCAATTCACGCAGTGTACCGGACGTTTCTGACAGTAAGAGTTCACAGCTGGAGATGGCCGCACGCCAGTCTTTATTCAGCAACTGGGCAATATCGTCTTTCACCTGCTGCTGCTGTTCGTCCATCAGACGTTGAGTCAGATCGATACTGTCGAAAATCTCGGCGACCGAGTATTTCAGCGGCGCGTAAACGTTGCGGTGCCAGTGGAATTCGTCACCGTTTTCATCGGCCGCGTCGGCGGCACGCTTCAGCTCGCCTGCAACAATAGAGAGCTGCATGGAGAGACGAAGGGTGGAAAACTCGCGCTGGCGGATGTAATAGTCGGTAATGCCAATGCCCAGGGGCGTAAGACGATAGATGGCGTTTCCTTCCGCCTGTTCGCTGGTAAAGCGGTTCAGCAGACGTTGACGCACCATATCATTGATTGCGTTGTTGGCACGCACGCTAATGGTTTCGCTGGTTTGCTCAAACGCATCACTGACGTGGCGGAACGCATCCACCAGTTCGCCTTCACTCATTTCGCCATCAAGACGTTCGCCGTTTAGCGTCGCAACCGCCAGCAGGAATGAGAGTCTGTCTACCGGCAGCGAGATGGAGAAATCGTTTTTCCTGGCCCAGGCAACCAGTTCGGGGACTGTCTGGGAAAATTCACTCATAGATTATCCTTGCATCTGCGGCTTGCGCGCGGTGACGTGTATATAGCGGCCAAGGCTCAGATAAGGCTCCTGGCGGCAGTACCGCGTCTCTATTTCTGTTAAGGCGTCTAAACAGTCATCCTGTTTTTGTTTATCACGCAGATAATCATGAAACACCCTCACGCCGGTTTTGCCGGTAATTTCCCAACCGATCTCCTCCAGCCAGCCATAGACCTGCTGCGGTTCACGGGGGAAATCCGGTGAAAGCGTGCGTCGTTTCTTTTTATACATGCCCTGCTGTACGTAGCCAAAATTGCCAACCAGCACGTTTCGCATCAGCAGGCCGTTGGCATTGTAAAACATCAGCGATAACGCACCGCCCGGGCGCAACATCGACCACAGCGTTTTTAACATTGCCTGTGGTTCGGCGACCCATTCGAGCACAGCATGAAACAATATCAGATCAACCTGCGTTTCCAAATGCTGCGGAATGTCCTGAGCGGCGCAATGTATAAAATGCATGTTGTCGCTCACACCTTCCTCTTCTGCCGCGCGCCCGGCGCGTGCAACCATCTCGGCAGAAAGATCGCAAAGCGTGACGTGATGTCCCCGCTGCGCCATCAGAATTGCAGTCTGGCCTTCCCCACCGCCGGCATCCAGCACGCGCAACGGTCGGTCACCGAATTCCGCCAGCAACTTGTCCAGATCCTGCCAGAGGATCGTCTGACGAAGCTGACCTTTGGTGGTGCCATAAATGTTGCGCGAAAACTTTTCCGCGATGTCATCAAAATTGCGATCCCGCATTGGGAGGGTTCCACTCACTGCAAAACCGCTATTTTGTCACACCCGCGCGGAGAATGAACCACTCTGGTGTAATATCACGGGCAATCGCCTGCTGTATGGTTAAAAAAGGAACCAAAAAGGATGCTTTTTACCCTAAAAAAATATCTCGGAGGCATGATGCTTCCTCTTCCCCTGCTGCTGCTTCTCATCGCGCTGGGGCTGGCATTGATATGGTTTAGCCGCTTTCAGAAAAGCGGTAAATCTCTCGTTACCGTGGGCTGGCTGGCGCTGCTGTTACTCAGCCTGCAACCGGTCGCTGACGGTTTGTTACGTCCGATTGAAAACACCTACCCGACATGGCAGGGAAGTCAGAAGGTAGGCTATATCGTGGTGCTGGGCGGCGGGTATACCTGGGATCCACACTGGGCACCCAGCTCGAACCTGATCAATAACAGTCTGCCGCGTCTGAACGAGGGGATCCGCCTGTGGCTGGCCAATCCGGGATCGAAGATGATCTTCACGGGCGCTGCGGCAAAAACCAACCCGGTCAGTACCGCTGAAGCAGGAGCGAGAGTGGCTGAATCCCTTGGCGTACCACGCTCCGCCATCATCACGCTGGATAGCCCAAAAGATACCGAAGAAGAGGCGGCCGCAGTGAAACAGGCCATCGGTGATGTCCCATTCCTGTTGGTGACTTCTGCTTCACACCTGCCGCGCGCAATGATTTTCTTTGAGCAGCAGGGCCTGCATCCGCTTCCTGCTCCGGCAAACCAGATGGCTATTGACGCCCCGCTCAATCCGTGGGAACGAATAATCCCGTCCCCGGTATGGCTGATGCACAGCGACCGCGTCGGCTACGAGACGCTTGGCCGCCTCTGGCAGTGGCTCAAAGGTTCGTCAGGCAAGCCAGGGCAGGAGTGATTTAGCGGCCAGATCGAAACTGGCGCGATTAAAGCGCCCGGTGTTGACCAGCTGCGCCACCTCATCCCAGAGCAGATAGAGCCAGCGCCGCCAGAGAAAGGCCTCCGCAACGGGGGCGCGCTGAAGATAGTGCCAGAGCAAATCTTCCGCCGCCCCGCCCTCGCTGAGCCGGAACAGTTCGTACTCACGCGGCGCCCAGAGCATGATCCCCGGCCCGACCATCGCCAGCAGCTGGTCGCTGCGCGAGTCTTTCAGCATACTGCGCAGCGTGAAGTTGCCGTGCACCAGCACGCAGTTGTCGTTAAAACCTTCAAACAGCGTCGGCAGACATTCCCGGGTGCGGAACAGAATACGTTTGTCCTGCATCGTTAAACCGGTGTTGTTGAACTGGTTCAGCGTGCCCCACAGCACTTCGACACGCTGGCGATACCACAGCGGCCACAGGTTTTCCTGCGTGCTGTCTACCGCGCCGACAAGACCCCGGCTGTCCTGCCGGTGCCAGGCAAGCAGAGCCTCAACAATCTGATCTTTCAGCTGCTCCCAGCGCGCCGGTGTACGTGTCGGGGCCTCAACAGAGACCCCGCGTAAACGCTCAATAAGCAGAACATCCGGGCCGGGATGATCCTCATGCGTCATCACGCCGTAAACCGTCGGCATACGGACCGTTCCTTCCCGCGCCAGCATTGACATTTTCCAGGCCAGCTGTCTGGCGACACCCGGCGAGGTAAAACTTCTGGCCATCAGCGGCATGGGGTTTCCCTGACTGTCATACAACGACCAGAGTGCGGTATCGGCCTTTTCATTCACGCACTCCACCCGGCTTAGCTTTTCGCCCAGCAGATGGCTGAGTTCAGCACGCAGTTGTTCCATATGAGATTCCCCCCATTAAGACTACTGCTTTTATAATGAGCGCGTGAACCCCGGATGTCACCCGGTAGAGATCAATAATGAAAAAGAAAAGGGAAAAATAGCCAGGCGGGAGAGCATCCCCCCGAACGAGGGGATGCCAGCGAATTAACGCATTTCGACGCGTACGCGCTCAAGATCTTCAGGGGTATCCACGCCGGTGCCAGGGATTTCCCGGGCAACCGCAACGTGAATTTTCTCGCCGTACCACAGCACACGAAGCTGTTCGAGCATTTCGATATGCTCCAGCGGGCTTGGCGACCAGGCGACATAGCGACGAATAAAACCGGCGCGGTAGCCATAAATTCCAATGTGGCGCAGGAAGGTTTCGCCGATCGTCTCTTTCGATTGTGCAAAACGGTCGCGATCCCACGGAATGGTGGCGCGGGAGAAATAGAGCGCGTAGCCCTCTGCGTCCGTGACCACTTTCACCGCATTCGGATTGAACGCCTCTTCAGCGTGGTGAATCGGCACCGCGAGGGTCGCCATGCCAACCTGACGCTGCGCCAGGTTGTCGGCCACCTGACGGATAATCGCCGCCGGGATCATCGGCTCATCGCCCTGCACGTTCACAATCACCGTCTCGTCGCTGAAACCGCATTTTCCGACGACTTCCGCCAGACGCTCGGTGCCTGACTGATGATCGGCACGGGTCATGCACACTTCCCCACCCGCGGCCTCAACCGCTCGCGCGACATCCGGGTGATCGGTGGCGACGATGACCCGTCCGGCACCCGATTCGCGCGCCCGTTCAAGCACGTGCACAATCATCGGCTTACCGTTGATATCCACCAGCGGTTTACCCGGCAGGCGCGTTGAAGCATAACGCGCAGGGATAATGACAACAAAACTCATGGTTTGCTCTCTTCTGCCACCAGGGAACGGGCTTCATTTTCCAGCAGGACCGGAATACCGTCACGCAGCGGGAATGCCAGGCTGTCCAGTTTGCAAATCAGCTCTTGTTTATCCTGGCTGTAATAGAGTTTGCCGTTGCACACCGGGCAGGCAATAATTTCAAGTAAACGGTGATCCATAGTTCCTCCGTATGGGTAATCGCTAAAGCTTATCACATTCCGTTTTCAGGGAGTGTCTGTTTCCCAGCCACCTCGACAGGTCGTAAACAGCCCCGCAGGTACGTGACCGAGTACAATTTCATGCGCCCCCTGCCAGCGCGCAAAGTCACTGAGCGCAGTCGTTAACCCTTTTTCCAGGCCAGCCGTCACTTTTATGCCCTCTTCGAGCCAGAGCGCGATAATTTCAAGCATGCCGGTTTTACGGTGCATTTTAGCGTCCATCCGCCCGACCAGCTGGCCTTTGTGCAGCAGCGGCAAAACAAAATAACCATACTGACGCCTTGACGCCGGGGTGTAGCATTCCAGACGGTAGCTGAAATGAAACAACTGCCCGGCCCGCTTTCTGTCCCAGACGACGGGGTCGAAAGGCGACAGCACGGCACTGTGGGTCGCCTGGAGTTTGCCCTCCTGCGCCTGCGGCAGCAGAGGGAACAAATCCGCATGCAACCACATTTCACCTAACGACGCTACCGAGACCGGCATGACGCGCTGTTCGCGCTGCCACGTTTCCAGCAGCGGTTTTAGCTGCGGCTGACGCAGACGATAATAATCCGCCAGCCACTGCGGGCGAAATATGCCCAGGCTGCGGGCGCTGTTTTCAAGCATGATGGCTTCGGCTGCGTCCTGAGACAGCAGGTCACGCGTATCGTCCCAGTGGGGCATTACGCGGTGCGTGAGGTCATAGACGCGCTGAAAATTGCGACGCTCGACCACCATCACTTTGCCCGACGTAAACAGCCCTTCGAGATGGCGTTTGTGCGGTTTCCACTCCCACCATCCGCTTGCGCCTTTTCGCGGATGTTCAAAATCCGCGGAGCGTACCGGACCGTTTTCCTGAATATGGGCAATCAGTTGCTCTATTTCCGTCGCGTGTTCCACCATCCACTCCTGGCGGTATTTCCAGCCCATTTTCTCCGGGGCGAGCATGCGGTGACGCACCAGTGAAAAATCGCTGCGCGGGAGAAAACAGGCTTCATGCGCCCAGTATTCCATCAGTTCGCCCTGACTCAGCGCATTATCCAGCCATTGCGGAGGATAGTTTCCCAGGCGGCTAAACAGGACCAGATACGGGCTACGCGCCACGATGTTAATGGTGTCGATTTGCAGCAACGACATGCGTTGCACGGTTGAGAGGATATCCGCTGGCTGCGCGCGGCGGCGGGGCTTTTTCAGAAGCCCCTGGGCGGCAAGATGCAAGTTTCGTGCGGCTGCAAGTGAGAGTTGCGGTAGAGACATGCGTTTTCCTGTCAGTCAAAGCGCCACCGGAACCGCGTAGAAGTTACTGCACTAACGCGAGCAGTTCCTTGAGCAAATGTTCCGGCTGTTCGCCGCTGAGTTCAGCGTCAACCGGCAGATACCACCAGTTTTCTTTCGCAAAGGCCCGGCATTTTACCGCGTCTTTTTCCGTCATGATCAGCGTCTGACCCGGCGCTGCCAGCCTGTCGACCTCTTCGGCAACCAGCGCCTGGTGATCGGCCAGCGGTACACGTTTTTCCAGCTGTGCGCCACATTGCTCCAGCGTCGCGAAGAACCGCGGCGGATGACCAATCCCGGCCATCGCAACCAGTTGCCCCAGATGTGCGACGTCTTTACGTTCGCCGGTCAGCAAATTCACGGCCTGTCCGGGACGAAGATGCATTGGGATTTCGCCCGCTCTGGCTTCACCGCCGTTCACAATCACGGCATCGACGGTTTTCAGGCGCGACGCACGCTCACGCACAGGCCCGGCGGGCAGCCACCAGCCGTTGCCAAAACGCCGAACGCCATCAATGACCACGATCTCTTTGTCACGCGCCAGCGCGTAATGCTGCAAACCATCATCAGTAATAATGATTTGTACGTCATGCTTCGCAAGCAGTGCCTTCACGGCATCACTGCGCACCGGCGATACCGCGACCGGCGCGCCTGTACGCTGGTAAATCAGTACCGGCTCATCACCGGCTTCAGCGGTTGTCGAGTCAGGGCTCAGCACCAGAGGATACTGCGCCGCTTTGCCACCGTAACCGCGTGAGACAACCCCCGCGCGGATGCCGCGCTTCTGGAGTTGTTCTACCAGCCAGATCACCACCGGGGTTTTGCCGTTTCCACCCGCCGTCAGGTTACCGACCACCACTACCGGTACCGGTGCGCGCCAGGCGCGCTTGATCCCGAGGCGATAAAGCAGACGAATAGCACCGCTCACCAGGCCATACAGCCAGGAGAGCGGGAGTAGCAGCACCCACAGAGGGGATTCACCTGACCAGATGCGTGCAATCATTGACCGAACTGCATTTTATGAAGCTGCGCGTAAACACCCCGTTGTTCCAGCAGGTCCGCATGGCTGCCGCGTTCAACGATCACGCCGTCTTCCACCACCACGATTTCGTCAGCCTGTTCGATAGTCGACAGGCGGTGCGCGATAACCAGCGAGGTGCGGTTTTTCTGTAATTCATCCAGAGCCGACTGGATAGCGCGTTCAGATTCCGTATCCAGTGCAGATGTCGCTTCATCCAGGATCAGAATCGGACTGTTGCGCAGCAGCGCACGGGCTATCGCGATACGCTGACGCTGACCACCGGAGAGCAGCACGCCGTTTTCGCCAATGACCGTATCCAGACCATTATCCATTTTGTTAATGAAGTCCATCGCATAGGCCATACGCGCCGCATTCTCGATCTCTTCGCGGCTGTACTCTTCGGTACGGGCATAGGCAATGTTGTTCGCCACCGTATCGTTGAACAGATGCACGTTCTGCGAGACCAGCGCGACCTGATTACGCAGCGACTGTAGGGTATATTCCCGCAGGTCATGACCATCCAGCAGGATCTCGCCCTGGTCGATATCGTAGAAACGGGTAATCAGGCTGGCAATGGTCGACTTGCCTGAACCGGAACGACCTACCAGCGCAACGGTTTTCCCCGCCGGGATGGACAGGCTGATATCGCGTAGCGCCGGTACTTCGCGACCAGGATAGGTAAAGGTGACGTTGCGGAATTCCAGGTCGCCTTTAGCGCGCGCGATCACGCGTGTCCCTTCATCTTTTTCCTGTTCGGAATCGAGGATGCTGAACAGCGTCTGGCAGGCTGCCATCCCACGCTGGAACTGGGCGTTGACGTTGGTCAGCGATTTCAGCGGACGCATCAGCGCAATCATGGATGAGAACACCACGGTAATGGTACCCGCAGTCAGGGTTTCCATGACGCTCGGGAAGCTTGCAGCATAAAGGACAAAGGCCAGTGCCAGAGAGGCAATCAGCTGAATGATCGGATCGGAAATCGACGAGGCCGATACCATTTTCATTCCTTGCAGGCGCATTCGGTTGCTGACCTTATCAAAGCGTTTGGTTTCGACTGCCTGACCGCCGAAAATCAACACTTCTTTATGGCCTTTCAGCATCTGCTCGGCGCTGGTAGTCACCTGCCCCATCGTATTCTGCATATTTTTACTGATGTTGCGAAAACGCTTTGATACCACGCGAATAGCGATAGAAACAATCGGTGCCAGCACAATAAGGATAAGCGACAGTTGCCAGCTGTAATAGAACATCATCGCAAACAGACCGATGATGGATGCGCCTTCACGCACAACGGTAATCAGTGCGCTGGATGAGGAGGACGCTACCTGCTCTGAATCGTAGGTAATACGTGACAGCAGCGTACCGGTTGACTGTTTATCAAAGAATGAGACTGGCATCCCCA
This sequence comes from Enterobacter cloacae complex sp. IR5418, assembly GCF_049238105.1. Taxonomy (NCBI): domain Bacteria; kingdom Pseudomonadati; phylum Pseudomonadota; class Gammaproteobacteria; order Enterobacterales; family Enterobacteriaceae; genus Enterobacter; species Enterobacter cloacae complex sp. IR5418. Next base: position 100,691 of record NZ_JBMKHS010000012.1, read on the forward strand.
TCATATGGCTGAACAACCGACGGCGCATGGTCATCACCACTTTACCGGATACCCAGGAGATGCAGTAGCTGGATACATAGCTGGAGATGCCGCGTAAGATCATCAGCCCAATAACCACCAGCGGCATCCATAGCAGCACTGAACGATCCGTTTTACCAAAACCGTCATCCAGTAACGGTTTGAGGAGCGATAACATAAACGTATCGCTGGCTGCGTTGAGGATTAACGCTACGCCCGCCACGATCAAGCCTGCTTTGAAAGGAGCAATCATCGGCCAGAGCCGGCGGAACGTTTGCCACGTGGAGAGATCTTTGTCGTTATGCATTCAAAAAACCAGCATTTGTTGAAATAGCCGCATATTCTACCCGTTATCTACGGGCGCGCCAAACCACTGATGATACCAACGCGGTAAATAGTGTTCGCGTAAGCGGCGAATTTGCCGACTATGGTGCGAAAACGTCACGGATATCTGCCCGGACTGCGGGGTATCAAGCCAGAGATAACCCTCATTTCGATAGCGCCGGACCACTTTGACGGAAGGGAAACGCCACGCGTTATAGCGGGCCATTGAGGCCAGCGACACCTGCCCCTCCACGCGCTGTAGCAGCGGTGTTGAGGATGACGTGTTACTTCCATGATGCGGCACCTGAATCAGTGTAGCCGTAAGTTGACGCCAGCGGTGGCTCAGCATTCCCAGTTCTGCCTGCGCTTCAATATCCCCGGTCAGTAAAACGCTCTGTTCGCCGTCATCAATTTTTACCACGCAGGAGCGGTTGTTACCTTTCACCGGAGTGTTTGCGGGTGGCCAGTGCACGGAGAACGTTAATCCCTGCCACTGCCATCGCTGCCCACGAAAGCAGGGAAGATGCCCGGCCCAGGCTAAGGGGCTTCTGATCCACATTGCGGGCCAGGCAGCTTTTAGCGATGCCAGTCCCCCCGCGTGATCGAGGTGTTCATGGCTCAGGATCACCCCTTCCGGCCTCAGGTGATGCCAGCGTAGCCAGGGGATGATCAGCTGCTGCGCGCTGTCCCCACCGGGCCATGCCAGCCCCGTGTCATACAGAATCGCCTTACCGTGACGCTCAATGACCATCGCCAGCCCCTGCCCTACATCCAGCATATGCAGGGACCAGCTGTCGGTTTTTACCCTGTGCCAGAGTGGAAATGCCAGTACCACGCTGCCTGCCAGACAGACTGCGGGTACTGTGCTGAAGGCCCTGAATCGCCAGCCAATGATCAGCAGCCACGGCAGTAACGCCAGGTATTGCCAGCGTTCATCAACGTCCTGCCAGCCATTCGGTAAACGCATCAATAGCCAGAAAAGCCCTGCCAGAGATTTATCGGCAGCCAGCCAGACGATACTTTCCAGCGCCGCCACAGGAAACAGATGCAGAAACATGCCGAGCAGGATCAGCGGAACTGAAATAAAGGTCACCAGAGGAACAGCAAACAGATTCGCCACCAGCGAAGAGAGACTGAAACCATGGAAAATCAATACCTGTAGCGGCAACAGAAGCAGCAGCATTCCGACCTGCAAATACAACAGCGTAATCAGCGTCCGCAGGCACCAGCCCCGTTGCCAGTGCGCAAGAGGCAGCCACTGATACCAAAAAATAAGCGCGGCGACCGCAAACGCTGACAACGCCAGGCTTTGTGACAGTACCGCCAGTGGGTCAAAAATCAGGATCGCCGCCACGCAGGTAAGCCATACCTGCCAGGGCGACCACTGGCGACCGCTCATTTTTAATGCAGCCAGTGCCACAAGCGCAATAACCGTACGCAGCGCGGGCGGCTGCAAGCCCGTTAACCATGAGTAAAACGCGGCAAAAATCAGTCCTGCCAGCAAGGGAATTTGCCAGATAATCCAGCGGCCCGGCAGGAAGAACTGGATGCCCCGCGCCAGAAACCAGATAACGGAAGCGGCCAGCGCAATATGCAATCCCGAGATTGCCATCAGATGCATCGTACCGGTCTCGCGCATCAGGTTTTTTATCTCCCGCGAGACCGACAGCCGCTCACCCATTCCCAGCCCCAGGATCACGGTCCCCCACTGATATGCAGAAAGTGTATTCTGTAGTGATGTCAGATATTGCGCACGCAGACTACAGTGTGCGTCCACAATCTCCGCATGGGTAAACCGTCCGCTCAGCGTCTGGTGTCGTGCAAAGGCATTTTTCTGCGAATCATAACCGCCATCGTTGAGTTCTCCATGCACTGCCCTGAGCCGCAGGGTCATTGCCCAGCGTTGGCCGACGCAGACGTTTTGTGGCAGGTAGTTGCCATACAGCGCCACGCCCATGGCAGCCCACACGCGCTTCCCATTGAGGCTGACAATCCTTCCCTGATGCATCGTTGCGCCGTCCGTTGCGGTAATGACTACCTCGGCCTGCTGCGGTGCTTTCGTCAAATGGTTCATCGGCCACACGCTTTCCTGAGCGGCCAGAATGCCCCAGCATAAAAAGAGCAATGCAAGGCCTGAAAACGTAAGCCATTTTCTCTGCTGTAGTGATAACGCGATTCCTGCGGCAATCAGCATCCAGACGGTCTGCAAATCTGGCAAAACGGGCAACCAATAGAGCGGGATGATGGCCAGAATGGCGCAAATACTGATGACGTGGATCCCCATCTTCACCTCCATGTTTCAGGTGATTATGCGGCGGGACTGATGCGTCGTCAGACAGAAAAGGCGGGATTTACAGCGGGCGCTGCAACGTTTTTAAGTGTTTACAGAAAAGAGAAGCTGAGAATGCGGCGCGTATTCAGAAATACAGAGGCGGGATACAAAAAAAGCACCCTGAGGTGCTTTCTTTAAACTCAGTTTAACCTTAAGGATTAAACTCAGTTACCGTAAATATTGGCGCGATCGCGCAGTTCTTTACCCGGCTTAAAGTGCGGAACATACTTTCCTTCCAGCTCCACTTTATCGCCAGTCTTCGGGTTACGCCCGGTACGTGGTGCACGATAGTGCAGAGAAAAACTACCGAAACCGCGGATTTCAATGCGCTCGCCCTGGGCAAGAGTGGTAGCCATATGCTCCAGCATCTCTTTAACGGCATCTTCCACAGCCTTGGCAGGGATATGCGGTTGCTGACTGGCAAGTCTTTCAATCAATTCTGACTTGGTCATGATTCCTCCGGTTCCTTTCAAACCCATTAGCTAAACAGCTTATTAAACAAGGGCGGCCGTAGCCGCCCTTTGTTATTGATTACAGGACGAATCCTGCAATCTGTCAAGTCTGCTCTCCATCCTTCGCGCTGTAAATGCGTTACAGCTCAAATGATGGTGCGGACCTGAACTTACTCGCCTTTAGCTGCTTTGAAAGCTTCAGCCATTGCGTTGTTAGAGAAGTTTGCATCTTCCTGTTTGTTCACAGTTGCGATTGCATCTTTCTCATCAGCTTCGTCTTTAGCACGAACAGACAGGCTGATTGCACGGTTCTTACGGTCAACACCGGTGAACTTAGCTTCCACGTCGTCGCCAACGCTCAGAACCAGAGTTGCATCTTCAACGCGGTCACGTGAAGCTTCGGAAGCGCGCAGGTAACCTTCAACGCCGTCAGCCAGTTCTACGGTTGCGCCTTTAGCGTCAACAGCAGTCACTTTACCGTTTACGATTGCGCCTTTCTTGTTCAGTGCAACCCAGTTGTTGAACGGATCTTCTGCGAGCTGTTTAACGCCCAGGGAGATACGCTCACGCTCTGCGTCAACTTGCAGAACAACTGCTGCGATTTCGTCGCCTTTTTTGTATTCACGAACTGCTTCTTCGCCTGCAACGTTCCAGGAGATGTCAGACAGGTGAACCAGGCCATCGATGCCGCCGTCCAGGCCGATGAAGATACCGAAGTCAGTGATAGACTTGATTTTACCTTCAACACGGTCGCCCTTGTTGTGGGTTTCCGCGAACTGCTGCCATGGGTTGTTTTTGCACTGCTTCAGGCCCAGGGAGATACGACGACGTTCTTCATCGATATCCAGAACCATCACTTCCACTACATCACCAACGTTAACAACTTTGGATGGGTGGATGTTTTTGTTGGTCCAGTCCATTTCGGAAACGTGCACCAGACCTTCAACGCCTTCTTCGATTTCAACGAAGCAGCCGTAGTCAGTCAGGTTGGTCACGCGACCAGTCAGTTTAGTACCTTCTGGGTAACGCTTAGCGATAGCTACCCATGGATCTTCGCCCAGCTGTTTCAGGCCGAGGGATACACGAGTACGCTCGCGGTCGAACTTCAGCACTTTAACAGTGATTTCGTCGCCCACGTTCACGATTTCGCTTGGGTGCTTAACGCGTTTCCACGCCATGTCGGTGATGTGCAGCAGGCCATCAACGCCGCCCAGGTCAACGAATGCGCCGTAGTCAGTGAGGTTCTTAACGATACCTTTGACTTCCATGCCTTCCTGCAGGTTTTCCAGCAGCTGATCGCGTTCTGCGCTGTTTTCGGATTCGATAACGGCACGACGGGAAACAACAACGTTGTTACGCTTCTGGTCCAGCTTGATTACTTTGAACTCAAGCTCTTTGCCTTCGAGGTGCAGGGTGTCACGGACTGGACGAACGTCTACCAGTGAACCTGGCAGGAACGCACGAATACCATTCAGCTCAACAGTGAAGCCACCTTTAACTTTGCCGTTGATAACACCGACCACAGTTTCAGCTTCTTCGTAAGCTTTCTCCAGCGTGATCCATGCTTCGTGACGTTTCGCTTTCTCACGAGACAGCAGGGTTTCGCCGAAGCCGTCTTCTACTGCGTCCAGAGCAACGTCAACTTCGTCACCTACCTGGATTTCCAGCTCGCCCTGGGCGTTTTTGAACTGCTCAGCCGGGATGGCAGACTCAGATTTCAGACCGGCGTCAACCAGTACTACGTCTTTGTCGATAGCAACAACAACGCCACGAACGATGGAACCCGGACGGGTTTCGATTTCTTTTAAGGATTCTTCAAACAGTTGAGCAAAAGATTCAGTCATGTTTAATCTTCAGGTTAATATTAACGTCCACCTGGCTCCGTGCCGGATGGGGTTGTTTCACATACCCGCCGTCAATCCATTGCAGCGGGGGTACTGCTAAATCGGTCGCGTTTACGCGAGTGCCAGTTTTTGGCGCGCATATTGTAGCGCTTTTTCAATCACTTGCTCAATAGTTAAACTGGTTGAATCCAGAACTAATGCATCTTCTGCGGGAACAAGTGGTGCGACGGCGCGGTTACGATCGCGGTCATCGCGCTCTTTTATCTCGGATAAAAGGCGATCAAAGTTAACACTAAACCCCTTTTCCTGCAACTGAAGCATGCGGCGTTGAGCACGTTCTTCCGAAGAGGCGTCAAGGAAAATTTTCACGGGTGCATCAGGGAATACCACGGTTCCCATGTCGCGGCCGTCGGCGATCAGCCCCGGCGCTTCGCGGAAACCGCGCTGGCGACGTAACAGCGCTTCACGAACGCGTGGGAAAGCCGCCACCTGAGAGGCCGCATTGGCCACTTCCTGCGTACGGATTTCACCGCTGACATCTTCCCCTTCCAGGATCACTTCAAGGTTGCCATCAGTAGAGACAAAGCGCACATCCAGATGCGCAGCCAGCGGCACCAGCGCTTCTTCAGACGCAACATCCACATGATGATGCAGCGCAGCCAGCGCCAGCACGCGATAGATTGCTCCCGAATCTAAAAGATGCCATTGCAATGCTTCCGCCATCGCTTTGCACAGAGTACCTTTCCCTGCGCCACTTGGCCCATCAATGGTGATTACCGGGGCAATTGCCGTCATCTTTTTCTCCTTAATTAAGGCATACCGTTTACATGAACGCCGCGCATTATACGCGCCAACGTGCGCAACTGTTACCTTTGCGTGCAAATTACGGAATGATTGAAGCAGAGTGTAGAAGAAATGAAAGAGGATGACTGTCAGAAAGCGTAAGGAAATGCCGCATCGAATGATGCGGCATAGGGTCATCAGGCCGGAGTGCTGATGCGCGCCAGCTGCTCGAAGTAGTCCGGGAAGGTTTTTGCCGTACACTTCGGATCGAGAATAGTCACAGGCGTATCGGACAGCGCCACCAGCGAGAAACACATCGCCATGCGGTGATCGTTGTAGGTGCCAATTTCTGCAAATTGCAGTTTCGCTGGCGGCGTGATGCGAATGTAGTCTTCGCCCTCTTCTACCTCCGCACCCACTTTACGCAGCTCGGTTGCCATTGCGAACAGGCGGTCCGTCTCTTTTACGCGCCAGTTGTAGATGTTACGCAGTGTAGTGGTTCCTTTGGCAAACAGCGCCGCCGTAGCAATGGTCATCGCCGCATCCGGAATATGGTTCATGTCCATATCGATGGCGTTCAGCTCGCCGTGGGTACAGGCGATAAAATCATCACCCCAGGTCACCACCGCGCCCATTTTTTCCAGTACGTCAGCAAAACGGATATCGCCCTGCACGCTGTTGCGGCCAATACCCGTCACTTTTACCGTACCGCCTTTGATCGCGCCAGCGGCAAGGAAATAGGAGGCGGAGGAAGCATCACCTTCAACCAGGTAGTTGCCCGGGGACTGATACTGCTGCGCTCCACGCACCACGAAGCGCTGATATAACTGGTTTTCCACCACAACACCAAAGGTGTTCATCAGGTGCAGCGTGATATCAATATACGGCTTAGAGACCAGGTCGCCTTTAATGCTGATAACGGTGTCCTCTGGTGCCAGCGGTGCGGTCATCAGCAGCGCGGTCAGGAACTGGCTGGAAACGCTGCCGTCAACCTCAACGTTACCGCCTGTAAAACCACCGCGCAGACGCAGGGGCGGGTAATTTTCCTGCTCAAGATAATCGATCTGCGCGCCGCCCTGACGCAAGGCATCCACCAGATGGCCGATCGGACGCTCTTTCATTCGCGGCTCACCGGTCAGCACAATATTGTTGTTCCCCAGACACAGCGCTGCGGCCAGAGGACGCATCGCTGTACCCGCGTTACCCAGGAAAAGCTCCAGCGCTTCAGCAGAATGTAACGCACCGCCGTTACCGGTGACTTCACAACGGGTACGATCGTCAGACAGCGCGTACTGAACGCCCAACGCTTTCAGTGCATTGAGCATATGGCGCACGTCATCGCTGTCCAGCAGATTGGTGAGGACGGTGGTGCCGTTTGCCAGAGCTGCCAGCAGCAGAGCGCGGTTCGAGACACTTTTTGAACCAGGCAGATTAATGGTGCCATCTACCCGCGCGATAGGTTGTAACGTCAGGGATTCCATGAAACTCAACTCTCAACTCAACATAATAAAAACCCCGCAGGAACGCTGCGGGGGTGAAAAACAGCCAATTAACCGTGACGACGTTCGAAGTCGATCATGAAATCAGTCAGGGCCTTAACGCCTTCCAGCGGCATGGCGTTATAGATAGAGGCGCGCATGCCGCCTACTACTCGGTGGCCTTTCAGCGCATGCAGACCCGCCGCGAAGGACTCTTCCAGGAACACGTTATCCAGGTTGCTGTCCGCCAGCTGGAACGGCACGTTCATGCGTGAACGGTTAGTATTGGCGACGTCGTTACGGTAGAAATCACTCTTGTCGATCACGCCGTACAGCAGTTCAGCTTTTTGCTGATTGATCTTGTCCATCTGCGCCACGCCGCCTTTTTGCTTCAGCCATTTGAAGACCAGGCCGGAGAGATACCAGGCAAACGTTGGTGGGGTATTGAACATGGAATCGTTGTCGTTCAGGACAGTGTAATCCAGAATTGACGGGCAAGACTTATGGGCTTTCCCCAGCAGGTCTTCACGCACGATAACGATAGTCAGACCCGCAGGACCGATGTTTTTCTGGGCACCCGCATAGATGACGCCGTAGCGGCTGACATCCAGCGGGGTAGACAGAATGGTGGAAGAGAGGTCCGCTGTCACGATGACATTTTCGCCAAAGTCTGGCTCTTCGTGTATGGCGATACCGTCGATGGTTTCGTTCGGGCAGTAGTGGAGATACGCGGCGTTGTCAGAAAGCTGCCACTCGCGCATTGGCTTCACGGCACGCAGACCGTCAACGGTCACTTTTGCATCGATAACATTCGGTGTGCAATATTTGTGTGCTTCTTTTACCGCACTGGCTGCCCAGTAGCCGGCATCAACGTAATCAGCGGTGGTTTTGTCGCCGAGCAGATTGAGCGGGATACCCGCAAACTGGCCGCGTCCGCCGCCGTGACAGAACAATACTTTGTAGTTCGAGGGAATATTCAGCAGATCGCGAAAATCCTTTTCTGCCTCTTCCGCCACCTGAATAAACGCTTTACCCCGGTGGCTGACTTCCATCACCGACGTACCCAGACCGTTCCAGTCACACAGCTCCTGTTGAGCCTGTTTAAGTACGTCTGCCGGTAACATTGCCGGACCTGAACTGAAATTAAAGACTTGAGCCATTTCCCCTCACCACGCTAAAAGCCATAAGTTATAACTGTGGATATCGGTTTTATCATTCAGTGACACGCGCCGCAATGTCTAAAACTGATGGCCGGAGAAATGTGTCCCTCGTCACACAAAACAATCTGCCGCACCGTTGTCACAAAACCGACAAAATCGCTGTCAGGTGATGCGTTTAGCCCGGCTAACCTTCGTCCATTCTGGATTCGTACAGCGGGGGCATAATTGATGATCGCCCGCCTGCATGACCACCACATGACTACATTTTATGCAGGCGTACTCGCCCGCTTCAGGTACGGTTTTGTATCGTTCAATGAGCATATCCGGCAGAATACACAGGCCGGGCTTCACCTCATCGTCAGAATAGTAATAGACGCTGATTTGACCGTTCGTTTCCATAATCGCCAGACGTACCTGCCCCAGTTGCTCAACGCTGCTCAGACGGAGTTCCATAAAAAACTCAAACTCCGTCATATTGGCGCTTTTCACATTCTCCCAGGCCAGTTGACCCTCTTCGACAATCACCACCGGCTTCCCTTCCAACAGATCTTCCAGTTTCTCGCTTTTCGACATCAGCCACATGACCAGCCGGTACAGCAGCGCAAGCGTCACGAAGACGATAAAGACCGGCACCATCGGCACATCGTCATAAAAGGCAACGTCCCCTGCCGCCGACCCCAGCGTCAGGATGATCAACACTTCAAACAGCGACATCTGCCGCACGCCACGGCGTCCGGTGATTTTCAGAAACAGGAAAACGAGTACAAAGGTGTACAGACTGCGCAGCGCCACTTCGCCTAAAAACTCTGGGGGGACTTTATCAAACGCCATCCGCTGGAGATCAAATGCTTTCATTTTTCTATGCCTTAACAGTAGGTTACTGCTTATAAGCATAGCCCAGCCATTTATTTTCGTCGGAGATAGCACCCGTCACGCAAAACCCGTATCATTGCGCGCTTTACGTACGATAAAAGTGAACGCCATGACTCAAACGTTTATCCCCGGCAAAGACGCCGCTCTGGAAGATTCCATCGCTCGCTTCCAGCAGAAACTGACCGACCTGGGCTTTAATATCGAAGAAGCCTCCTGGCTGAATCCGGTGCCTCACGTCTGGTCCGTGCATATTCGCGACAAAGACTGTGCGCTGTGCTTTACCAACGGTAAAGGCGCGACCAAAAAAGCGGCGCTGGCCTCTGCGCTGGGTGAGTATTTTGAGCGTCTGTCCACCAACTATTTCTTCGCCGACTTCTGGCTGGGCGAAACCATCGCCAACGGTCCGTTCGTTCACTACCCGAACGAAAAATGGTTCCCGCTGGCCGAAGATGACGAACTGCCGGAAGGCATTCTCGATGCCCGCCTGCGCGCGTTCTACGATCCGGAAAACGAACTGACCGCCAGCATGCTGATCGATCTTCAGTCTGGCAATGAAGAGCGTGGGATCTGCGCCCTGCCGTTCACCCGTCAGTCTGACGAGCAGACCGTTTATATTCCGATGAACATCGTCGGCAACCTGTATGTGTCTAACGGCATGTCTGCCGGTAACACCCGTAACGAAGCGCGCGTGCAGGGATTGTCTGAAGTTTTCGAGCGTCACATCAAAAACCGCATTATTGCTGAATCCATCAGCCTGCCGGAGATCCCGGCAGACGTGCTGGCGCGCTACCCGGGCGTGGTGGAATCCATCGCCAAACTGGAAGCGGAAGGTTTCCCAATCTTTGCTTATGACGGCTCTCTGGGCGGCAAATATCCGGTGATCTGCGTGGTCCTGTTCAACCCGGCAAATGGCACCTGCTTCGCCTCTTTCGGCGCGCACCCGGACTTCGGCGTGGCGCTGGAGCGTACCGTGACCGAACTGCTGCAAGGCCGCAGCCTGAAAGATCTCGATGTCTTTACCCCGCCAACCTTCGATGACGAAGAAGTCGCCGAGCACACCAACCTCGAAACGCACTTCATCGACTCCAGCGGTTTGATCTCCTGGGATATGTTCAAGCAGGACGCGGACTATCCGTTCGTGGACTGGAGCTTTGCCGGTACGACGGAAGAAGAGTTTGCCACCCTGATGGCGATCTTCAACGCGGAAGATCAGGAAGTCTACATTGCCGACTATGAACACCTCGGCGTCTACGCGTGTCGAATTATTGTGCCGGGCATGTCGGATATCTATCCGGCAGAAGATCTGTGGCTGGCGAACAACAGCATGGGCGCGCATTTGCGCGAAACCCTGCTGGCCCTGCCAGGCAGCGAGTGGGATAAAGAAGATTATCTGAACCTGATCGCCCAGCTGGACGAAGAAGGACACGATGATTTCACCCGCGTACGCGAACTACTGGGTCTGGCGACCGGGAAAGATAACGGCTGGTACACCCTGCGCATCGGTGAGCTGAAAGCGATGCTGGCGCTGGCGGGCGGCGATCTGGATCAGGCTTTGGCCTGGACCGAGTGGACGATGGAATTTAACCAGTCCGTCTTCTCCGCCGAGCGCACTAACTATTACCGTTGCCTGCAAACGCTACTCCTGCTTTCTCAGGAAGACGGTCGCGAGCCATTGCAGTATCTGAACGCCTTTGTCCGCATGTACGGTGCGGATGCCGTTGAAGCTGCCAGCGCGGCGCTGAGCGGTGAAGAGCCGTTCTATGGCCTGCAAGCGGTTGATAGCGATCTGAAAGCCTTCCCGGCACATCAGTCGCTGCTGAATGCATATGAAAAATTGCAGAAGGCAAAAGCCGCTTACTGGTCAAAATAAGCGCACATAACATTAATGGCTGTAGGCGTATTCAATCGCCTGAGCTATATTACGGGGCAATTTCATTGCCCCTTTTTTTTATTTTTTCGCAATGACGTTTGATTGTAATAATTAAGTTAATCACGGGTAAATATAAAAACACTTATCTGAGCTTTATTGTTACCTATTATAATAAATACTCCATTTTAATTAACTGTCCAACAGGAGGCTGAAGGAAAAAATTCAACTCTTTTCATAACTTTTAAAATTTATTTTTATACGGATAATCAAATACTTACTCCGCTTTTGCTGTAAAACCATACACATTGCGGGCCTATAAGCCAGGCGAGATATGATCTATATCAATTTCTCTTCTATAATGCTTTGTTAGTATCTCGTCGCCGACTTAATAAAGAGAGAGTTAGTGTGAAAGCTGACAACCCTTTTGATCTATTACTCCCCGCTGCGATGGCGAAAGTTGCCGAAGAAGCGGGTGTCTACAAAGCAACGAAACATCCGATGACGACGTTCTTTCTGGCCATTACGGCTGGGGTGTTCATCTCCATCGCTTTCGTCTTCTATATCACAGCCACTACCGGCACGGCCGGGATGCCTTTCGGCATAGCGAAACTGATTGGCGGTATTTGCTTCTCACTGGGCCTGATTCTCTGCGTCATCTGCGGCGCCGACCTCTTCACCTCGACGGTGTTGATTGTTGTGGCAAAAGCCAGCGGAAGAATTACCTGGGGTCAACTGGGGCGCAACTGGCTCAACGTCTACGTTGGCAACCTGATTGGCTGTCTGCTCTTTGTTCTGTTGATGTGGCTTTCTGGCGAGTACATGACCGCCAACGGCGGCTGGGGGCTTAACGTCCTGCAAACCGCCGACCACAAAATGCACCATACATTTATCGAAGCCGTTGCTCTCGGCATCCTCGCAAACCTGATGGTCTGCCTGGCGGTCTGGATGAGCTACTCTGGTCGTAGCCTGATGGATAAAGCCATGATTATGGTTCTGCCAGTTGCGATGTTTGTTGCCAGCGGCTTTGAGCACAGTATTGCGAATATGTTCATGATCCCGATGGGGATTGTTATCCGCAACTTTGCAAGCCCGGAGTTTTGGACCGCCGTTGGTTCAACCCCGGAAAGTTTTTCACACCTGACTATTATGAACTTTATTACTGATAACCTGATCCCCGTCACTATCGGGAACATTATCGGTGGGGGTCTGTTAGTTGGGTTGACATACTGGGTCATTTACCTGCGTGGCGGCGATCATCATTAATGGTTGTCTCAGGCAGTAAATAAAAAATCCACTTAAGAAGGTAGGTGTTACATGTCCGAGCTTAATGAAAAGTTAGCCACAGCCTGGGAAGGTTTTGCGAAAGGTGACTGGCAGAATGAAGTCAACGTCCGTGACTTCATTCAGAAAAACTATACCCCGTATGAAGGTGACGAATCCTTCCTGGCTGGTGCGACTGACGCAACCACCAAGCTGTGGGACAGCGTAATGGAAGGCGTTAAACTGGAAAACCGCACTCACGCGCCAGTTGATTTTGACACCTCCGTTGCGTCTACCATCACTTCTCACGATGCTGGCTACATCAACAAAGCCCTTGAGAAAATCGTTGGTCTGCAAACTGAAGCACCACTGAAACGCGCAATTATCCCGTTCGGTGGTATCAAAATGGTTGAAGGTTCCTGCAAAGCGTATAACCGCGAGCTGGACCCAATGCTGAAAAAAATCTTCACCGAATACCGCAAAACCCATAACCAGGGCGTATTCGATGTTTACACCAAAGACATTCTGAACTGCCGTAAATCTGGCGTTCTGACCGGTCTGCCAGATGCCTATGGCCGTGGTCGTATCATCGGTGACTACCGTCGCGTTGCGCTGTACGGTATCGACTTCCTGATGAAAGACAAATACGCACAGTTCGTCTCTCTCCAGTCTGACCTGGAAAACGGCGTAAACCTGGAAGCGACTATCCGTCTGCGTGAAGAGATCGCTGAACAGCACCGTGCGCTGGGTCAGATCAAAGAGATGGCGGCTAAATACGGCTGCGATATCTCTGGTCCTGCGACCAACGCTCAGGAAGCTATCCAGTGGACCTACTTCGGCTACCTGGCCGCTGTTAAGTCTCAGAACGGTGCAGCAATGTCCTTCGGCCGCGTATCCACCTTCCTGGATGCGTACATCGAACGTGACCTGAAAGCAGGTAAAATCACCGAGCAAGACGCTCAGGAAATGATTGACCACCTGGTCATGAAACTGCGTATGGTTCGCTTCCTGCGTACCCCAGAATATGATGAACTGTTCTCTGGTGACCCAATCTGGGCAACCGAATCTATCGGCGGTATGGGCGTAGATGGCCGTACTCTGGTAACCAAAAACAGCTTCCGCTTCCTGAACACCCTGTACACCATGGGTCCTTCTCCGGAGCCGAACATCACCGTTCTGTGGTCTGAAAAACTGCCTCTGAACTTCAAGAAATTCGCCGCTAAAGTGTCCATCGACACCTCTTCTCTGCAATACGAGAACGATGACCTGATGCGTCCTGACTTCAACAACGACGACTACGCTATCGCTTGCTGCGTAAGCCCAATGGTTGTTGGTAAGCAAATGCAGTTCTTCGGTGCGCGTGCAAACCTGGCGAAAACCATGCTGTACGCAATCAACGGCGGCGTTGATGAAAAACTGAAAATGCAGGTTGGTCCTAAGTCTGAACCTATCAAAGGCGACGTGCTTAACTATGACGAAGTCATGGAGCGCATGGACCACTTCATGGACTGGCTGGCGAAGCAGTACGTGACCGCGCTGAACGTTATCCACTACATGCACGACAAGTACAGCTACGAAGCCTCTCTGATGGCGCTGCACGACCGTGACGTCGTTCGCACCATGGCGTGTGGTATCGCAGGTCTGTCCGTTGCGGCTGACTCCCTGTCTGCAATCAAATATGCGAAAGTTAAACCAATTCGTGACGAAGATGGTCTGGCGATCGACTTCGAAATCGAAGGCGAATATCCGCAGTTTGGTAACAACGACGCGCGCGTTGATGACATGGCGGTTGACCTGGTAGAACGTTTCATGAAGAAAATTCAGAAACTCACTACCTACCGTAACGCTATCCCGACTCAGTCTGTTCTGACCATCACCTCTAACGTTGTGTATGGTAAGAAAACCGGTAATACCCCAGACGGTCGTCGTGCTGGCGCGCCATTCGGCCCAGGTGCTAACCCAATGCACGGTCGTGACCAGAAAGGTGCGGTTGCCTCTCTGACCTCCGTTGCTAAACTGCCGTTTGCTTACGCGAAAGATGGTATCTCTTACACCTTCTCTATCGTGCCAAACGCGCTGGGTAAAGACGACGAAGTACGTAAAACGAACCTCGCGGGTCTGATGGATGGTTACTTCCACCACGAAGCGTCCATCGAAGGTGGTCAGCACCTGAACGTGAACGTGATGAACCGTGAAATGCTGCTCGACGCGATGGAACATCCTGAGAAATACCCTCAGCTGACCATCCGCGTATCTGGCTACGCAGTACGTTTTAACTCCCTGACGAAAGAACAGCAGCAGGACGTTATCACCCGTACTTTCACTCAGTCCATGTAAGTGGAATTGACTGAAATCACGCGTTAAAAAGCGTACAATAAAGGCTCCACACAAGTGGGGCCTTTTTAACACCCTCGCTTCATCAGTCTCTTTTGTCCGCTATCTATACTCTATGGATAACAGCCAAAACAGACTCGACATAGCCTTTGAGCTGTGCAACTACACAGGCCCCCGGATGGGCCAAATTCGGAGATATCACCGCAATGTCAACTATTGGTCGCATTCACTCCTTTGAATCCTGTGGCACCGTCGATGGCCCCGGGATCCGCTTTATAACCTTTTTCCAGGGCTGCCTGATGCGCTGCCTGTACTGCCATAACCGCGATACCTGGGACACGCACGGCGGTAAAGAAGTCACCGTGGAAGATCTGATGAAAGAGGTGGTGACCTATCGCCACTTCATGAACGCGTCCGGCGGTGGCGTGACGGCATCCGGCGGTGAAGCTATCCTTCAGGCTGAGTTTGTCCGCGACTGGTTCCGCGCCTGCCGTAAAGAAGGTATTCATACCTGTCTCGACACCAACGGCTTTGTGCGCCGTTACGATCCGGTTATTGATGAACTGCTTGAAGTGACCGATCTGGTCATGCTCGATCTCAAGCAGATGAACGATGAGATCCACCAGAATCTGGTTGGCGTCTCGAACCACCGTACGCTGGAATTTGCCAAATACATTGCCAACAAAGGCGTTAAGACCTGGATCCGCTACGTGGTCGTACCTGGCTGGTCAGATGATGATGATTCCGCGCACCGTCTGGGTGAATTTACCCGTGATATGGGGAACGTGGAGAAAATTGAACTCCTGCCCTATCACGAGCTGGGTAAACATAAATGGGTGGCGATGGGTGAAGAGTACAAGCTTGATGGCGTGAAGCCGCCGAAAAAAGAGACAATGGAGCGCGTCAAAGGTATTCTTGAGCAGTATGGCCACAAGGTCATGTATTAACAAAAAGGCCCGGTGAATACCGGGCCTTTTTATATTCTATTTAAATACGCCGTTAATAACGGAAGTCACAATTGCCGTACTCAGCGCAATTAAGACCAGATCGTCACCCACCACGCGCCATTCATAGCCCGGGTAGGAAGGAAGCTGGCCCAGCATAGAGGCTGGCACGGTTTTCTTCGCAATACCCGGAGGCAGTGGCTTACCGCGCGCCAGGTTTTTCGCAATACCTGGAGGCAGAGAGTCATAGCCCGTTAAGCCGTAATTCAGTGCCAGATGGCGCGCATGATCAAAGCTCACGCGAGCATCCACATCATTCCCGACATCTTTGCTGCTTTTGAAGCTCTTGTCCGATTTGCCCGGGTTATCCTGACCGCCATTTTGCTTATTACCATGGTTACCGGAATTACCATGATTGCCGCTATTACCCTGTCCGCCACCGTTACCGTGACCACCGCTATTCCCGTTGCCAGGGTTAGCCATGACCGGAGCCGTTGCAAACGTTAAAGACAACACTACGGCAAGTGCGGTAGTGGAAAAACGACGTGTAGACATGATTGCTGCCTTTTAGTGGTAGAACTCATTTGAATTATCGCCAGGCGGGAAAAACAAACAATACGTAAAAGTCTTATATGTGACAGGGACAAAAAAGCCTGTCATCGACAGGCTTTTTATTAATCAGGCATGTGCCACTGGCGTTGGATGTTCGCCCACTTTGCGCAGCAGCATTAAGAGATAGATAAACGATACGCTGGCGATCATGATAAACAGTAAATTATCGGAATAATTCTGCATCAGCATCGCGGTAAACGTCGGCCCTAATAAACTGCCGATGGTGTAACTCAGCAACAAAGCCTGGTTCATCGCCACCAGCTGGTGATGCTCAACTTTCTCACATGCCCAGGCCATCGCGACCGGATAGAGCGTAAAGCCCGCAGCCCCCAGAATGAACAGCGCAGGCGCCATCGCAGCGTTGCTGAGCATGGCGAGACAGCCCATGATGACCACGAAGACCTGAACGCGCAGCACCAGCAGACGACCAAAGCGGTCCGCCAGGCGGCCAATCGGCCACTGGCCGACAATCCCCGCGCTAACCATCACCGCCATCCAGAAACCAATCCCGGAATCACTGACGCCCTGATGGTTAAGATAGAGCGGCATCAGGCCATAGAGCGATCCCAGCACAATCCCGGAAATAATGCAGCCGTTAACCCCCAGACGCGCCTGGCGCAGTCTCAGCATCGGCCAGACGTGGGTGGCTTCCTGATGTTCGCTATTTTGATTCACAATACGGGTAAAGAGCAGCGGCAGGATCGCCGCCAGCACCATGCCCGTCACCCACGGCAGCACGCTCATCAGGTCGGTTGGCAGTTTGCTGACCATCAGTTGTCCCAGCACGGTACCGACATAGTAAACCATCATATAGGCCGCCAGCAGACGCCCGCGATTACGGGACGTGCCGCTGCACATCAGCGCACTTTCAACCACCACCCAGATCATGGCGCAGCCGACGCCCGCAATAAAGCGCCAGACCATCCAGCTCCAGAAGCCGACCATGAGGCCTAAGCCGGCGCAGCCGACGGCAAAGATCAGCGACGCCAGATAATAACTGCGGTTAAAACCAAAGCGCTTAATAAGGCTGCCCGTTAATAAGGTGCCCAGCAGATTGCCCGTAAAAAAGGACGAGCTAACCATACCCACCTGCCAGGTCGGTAAGTTTTCATGGGCGAGCCATAGCGGGACGAGTGTGTTTAACACCGCGATCGCCAGGGTCAGCAAAAGCAGGCCACAGAGCAACAAAAGCACCGGGCGGGTATAGGTGGTCATGGATTAAAAACCGTGAGGAAGTTCAGATTTCGTGCGCATCATGCCACTGGCAAAAACAAAGTCAATCTACCGATTCAGGCGTCACGCACGTTATGCGCCTTGTCGATTTAAAAAACTCATCCTGCTAATGCAAAGCCTGCTACTGATATTAATTATCTATTTGTTTTTATTTATTTCCGGGAATTTTTACAACGAAACATCAGTCGAAAAATTTCATGAATGAAAAAAGAAAAGCCGGGCGCTATGTCCCGGCTTTTTATAACAAAAACTAAAATTAGCTGGCGATAGCCATACCGACTGTCATATGCAGACCGTAAAATACGCCGCGACCAATTAACTCCCCTGCCAGCACCAGCACAAAGGCCAGAGACAGCAACGGCAGCGCAGGCGAGTAACCTTTAAGCTGAGGGGCAATCCAGCACACCAGCGCCGCCGTCAGCAGCACCACACGCCAGGCCATCAGCGAACCGTAATCCGGCACCAGCGCCGAAGCCTGCTGGATAGAGCTGTGAATAGTCGCCAGCTCCGCTCCCTGCATGAGCGCGACAACGGTACTGATTACCAGCGCCAGCAGCGAGACCGCGGGCAGCAGGCGCATCGCCCAACCACTCACACCTGCCACGCGCAGCAGCAAATAACCCAGCAGCGGCCCGCCGATAAACATCGTCAGGAAGAAGCTCATCGGTGTCCACACACTGTACCAGGTCGGAACCGTATCGATGGTGTTGTACACCCGAACCATCATCCAGACGAAAACAACGCCCAGGACCATGGTGACGATGAGCCACAATGCACGTAACCCTGACGGCAGCTTTTTCAGCGCTGCCAGCAGCCACCCCAGCCCGCCCACGGCGAAGAAAATGGCGCCACTGGCAATCTCGTTACTCAGCGAGGAGGCGCCCACGCGGTTCAGGGAGTTGAACGCGCGCATCGGCGACCCCAGGTGCAGCGTGGAGGCAATAAAGCCAATCCCCATCAGCACCCACAGGCCAAACATGCTCAGTACCAGACGCTGCTGCTGTTCGGCATTGAGATTACCTTTCAGCAGCGCCAGCGCGAGCACGATAAACCCGCCCACCACGCACTGTCCAAATACCGTGAAGATCATCAGCGGCCATTCATGCCATCCACTTCCCATCTCACACCTCCTTCGGGTTTGCCAGGTAG
>NZ_JBMKHS010000013.1:0-107182 GCF_049238105.1 Enterobacter cloacae complex sp. IR5418
CACTACGGAAAGCTGAATATGGCGTTCTGAGCCTTCCCACCATGATCGGGGAAGACCCACATAAATACAGTGGTTTTATGCTATTCCCGAGCTGCTTTAAAGTCAATGTGGAAAGATACAAAAAACGAAAATTGGTAGTTTTTTATTATCTCTAAAACAGTAGGTTGGGAGGAGATATACGTATGAAAAGGGGATCATCTACAGAATGCCATGTAGTCGATTCCGAGAATGAGAACATAGAGTTATTGCTGCACCAACAACTCTATATTCAAAATTGAAATGTTTACTTGCCTGAAACTAACTTGACGGCAAATGAACACGATATCCTGCTTTTTCCAACATTTGGGTAAATAGCGTTGGTGTACCAATAATTTCTTCGTCCCGCAAAGGAGTAAACGACACCATATCCCCACGCCTATACATCAAAGCGCGGTCACAATCTGGAAATGAGTGCAGTCTCGCAACGATAACCCCATCGTTGCATCTGATAATCGCGTAGCCATTGTTAGGTAATTCTTCTTTTTGCTTCACCAATCTCCCCTCCAAACTGGAAAATTTCTGCATGCTGTTTCAATAAAACCAGTCGTCTGCACTTTCCCAGGTCTGCTGGAGGATTTCCTCAACCTTCTTCTTGGCTTCTTTTTCGCCACCGTAAACACTTAACCCATCGGAACCTGCGCGACGCACAATCAGACAGCACTCATCGAACTGACTCTGGAGTCGTTTTAATAATTCTCTCTCAAGTGCCGGGACTGCACCCTCTGGAAGTTCTTTAGTACGATCAATGGTTAATTCAACTTTCATAAGCGCCTCCACCACAAAAACTGTATGTTTATACAGTACACTTATGAAGAAGTTTGATCAACGCCTTAACAGCACGAATTGTTAAAGTATGATTGTGTTGTTTACAAACAGGACAGTGGGCGTTAATGTCGAAGCAAGTAATATTCACCCAATGAATTCTTCATTAAATCAGCACCATATAACTAATCTTTAATGGAATCGACAAGCCATGACAATAGCCATTTCACCCAGACTCATTCTTCGTTCTTTTAAAGAGAGTGATGCTTTAGCACTTCTGGATTATCTATCTTCGCCACGTACTCCCTGTTTTCAGGATGAAACGCTCAACTCAGTTGAGGATGCCGTAGATGAAGTATGCAGAAGGGCAAAAGATCCAAGCCAATTTGCTGTTTGCCTCAAAGACACCGACCTCCTTATTGGCCATCTGTTTGCAGAAAATAGTGGCGAGCCAGATGCTAATACGTGGTCCGTAGGTTGGCACTTCAATCAGCGCTATGAAGGGTACGGGTATGCAACAGAATCAGTTGGGGCCCTGTTTAAATATTTGTTTAACGTGAAACAGGCAAGGCGTATCT
This sequence comes from Enterobacter cloacae complex sp. IR5418, assembly GCF_049238105.1. NCBI lineage: Bacteria > Pseudomonadati > Pseudomonadota > Gammaproteobacteria > Enterobacterales > Enterobacteriaceae > Enterobacter > Enterobacter cloacae complex sp. IR5418. The sequence continues at coordinate 1,380 of NZ_JBMKHS010000013.1, forward strand.
ATGCGTACGTTGAAGACTACAACCTGTCCTCTCAAAGATTGTGCTCCCGCCTTGGTATGCGACAGGAGGGTTGCTTTAAAGAGTTTGTTTCATTTATTACGGATGAAGGCGAGGAAAGATATGATAATACATTTGTTTATGCCTTACTAAAAAAAGAATTTAAATCAACGATTTAATCTATATTTCAAGTGCTTATCACAGGATGTAATTTTTGGCTGTGCCATATAATTCCCCAGTGTGAAAGGAGCGGACATTCATTGTACTGGTTTGTTGAGCTCAAACAGGCAAACAATGCTGCCTGCTGCAGGTTATTTATTATTTTGCCAAATGTTTTCGCATCAGTGCATTTTCTAATGTAATTCCACGGCAAATAGGAAAACCTCTCTCCACTACATGAAAGCCGTGTCGTAGAAAGAACGCTTCCGCAGCCTTACTTACATTTGAAGTAAGCTCACTAGTTCCATGTTGCCTCGCTTCCTCATGAATGCAATTCATTAGTAACGTCCCTACCCCCTGTCCTGAATAGATTCCTGAGACATAAAAATGGTCAATGTACCCATTTGGTTGGAGATCTGCATATCCAGCTATTTCACCATCAAGCTCTACAACAAAAGGGCGTAGTTGCCTCATGTGATTGGCCCATTGTTCCAAGTCGATTTCTGCCGGGGCCCAAGCATCAATTTGTTCATGTGTGTAGTAGTCTGATGCGATGGTATGTACAGAAGAATAAAACACGTTAAATAATGGGATTTCATCCCCATTACGGAACCTTCTTATTTTCATAAAACCTCATTATGAAAGCTGCTTGTAGAACAATAGTACTTTTTGTGAGACAGGGTGTCATCTCCTCTCTCACAGTGGGCCCATGCCCAGTTAGCCAGTCCGTTCCGTACCAAATGCGGACGCTACTAATAACGTATGAAATATATAAACAATTAATAACGAAAAATACCAAAATTAAAATAGTTATTTATAATCAAGCAAGTGTGAGTGGTTGATACTTAACCACCCTTTACTTTACATTCCAGTAGATAATAATAGTTGCTAGCATAATTGTAACTATGTAATCTGAAGTTTAGAAACAAAATGCTATAGTAATAGCGTTTGATAGAAGCAATAATAATTAAATGCCAATTTATCATTTTAAAATATCTATCGTGACAATACAGAAATGGCTGTATTTTTCCTTAAAATATCAGTATCAATAAGTTTTTTGTATAAAATCATACTATCATAAAAGAAGGTAAGCTTGTATTTTTCATACAGAATAGTGTATAAATAAAATTCGTTAGCATGAACATTAGCTGCATCACTCCCAACATTATATACCTCATGAGCCAGACTGTTGATCTCATTGTCATTTAACTCCAATGAATTAATATAGTTCATAAAATCTTTTACATTATATCTCCATGAGTTTATTTTTAAGTCAAAGTGAGCATGTTCAAAGTAACCAAATTTATGTGCTGACGATGTAACGGAGTCATCAGCTTCAGGATGAATGATTAGGAGCTTAATTATGTCATGAATTGTTTGTATTTTTTTACCGTATATCCTCCTCACTTCTTTTATCATAGATACCGTACTATTTTCAATGATTTGTATTGGATTAAACTTTTTGGTGAACTCAATTTCCTCTTCGCTGGCAGGTTTTATGCAATCGGTTACCTCATAAAAAAAGTCAGACATCATTATTTGTTTTGGACTGCAGTAGTTTGGGTCTCTTACAATTATTTTCCCTGCAGCTTTGTACGATTGGGCAACTAGCCTAGAACAAAATTGTTTTTTACTAGCTATACTTGTAAACGGAATAACAACATAAATCGTTTCAAGTAAAGCATATACTGATAAAACTTTATTTCTTGCATATTCACAAATTTTAGACTGTTCCGCTGCGGTTAATTTTTTTTTGGGTCTGAAAACCTTAACTTTATCTTGTTTTTTAAATAGCAGTCGCTGGAGGTTTTTTGAATATACACCACCACTTACAGAATGAATTGTAGTGCCATTAACATATAACATTACATGGGAGAATTTGCTAAATGTAACCAGCCTAACGAACCAACTTATAAAACTTTTCTCAGAGGTAAAAATCACATCGCCAACCTCTAACTTTTCCTGCCTTATAATATATAATTTCTTTCGCATAATGACATTTAACTATTTAGTAAATAATAAGGGCGTGTTGATATTAACGCCATGATAAATCCTGCACCTTCATTTTTACAGCGTTTTATACATAGTGCAATCATTAAATGCTCCACTATTAAAATAGTTATTGCTGTAAATAATCTGAAGGTCCGCTCCTCGCTCAAAGCGGACCTTCATGAGCATAGAGATGCCGCGGTTAAGTGGCATTATCTTCTACATTCACCTTACTTTCTGGTGTGTGAGAAGCGTTTCAGGTCGAAATCGATAATTGTGCGTTGGTCACGGAAAATGCCGCAACGACCGTAACGGATCAATTCGTCCCGTGCAATGGCTATTCGTATGTATTTCTCTGCGGTGGTGCGATGCAGATCGAACATCGCAACGACTTCTTTCGTTGTGATACGGCCATGCTTTTTCACCAACTCAATGATCCTTGATATGATTTGGTTGCGTTCACTCTGTGTTTTTGGTCTCGGCATCGGTTACGCCCTCCCCGCCTGACGCAGGCAGTCTTTACGACGCTTGGCGATACGGGCGACCTCAACAGCACTACCAGCTATGCCAAACATTTCTGAATACACCGCAGCTACTCTTCGCCATAGGCCTTTTGCCTCAAGCGCCTTCGCTTTCTCCTCTGCGGCCTGCATCCTGACTGGATCGCTTTTTTCCGCCATACACGGAAGGATTACATCCGGAATATCCGCGTCTGGTACCACCTCGTATGTGTACTGAACACTATTCCGGGAACGAACGATCACACCTTGGTCGCTTAAGTCACGAAGCAATTTGCCAGCTGTTGCACCTGACATATCCAGTGCCTCTGCAACATCGCCTACGGCGCAGTTCGGTTGGTAGCGCACAAACACTGCTACCTGCTGTTTTTGTGTTAATGCTTTGGTCATTGGTCAATACTCGATTAGTTCGTTAAACCTGCCGCTTTGCGGCGTTGATATTCTTCCATCAGCAGCTGTGCCGGAGTTGGTCCTGCCGGATGCTGCGGTGCAGCTAGCTGTCGACGGATTGGTGGAACTGAAAGCCCGTTGCTTACGTGCTTCGTCCATTTAGTTAATAACTTCTCTGCCAGTTTTTTTAGTTCCCCCTCGGTCATCTGACGCTCAACACCAGTTCTGCGCATTTCGATGCAGATGTGATACAGCACCGGCTGCGGCCACGGATATTTGTCACTACCCGAAAAACGATACGACTCGTTACGCCAGCGACGGTATTCACTCATCATCCGGTCAGATGTCAGCCCGAACGGATTGGCACCACTCTCTGAAACCAGCGAAACGAACTCAGCAAGATCCGGGGGCCATGTATTACCTGCTGCGCAACGGTCCATACATTGCTGACAAACCAGTTTGATCTGGTCCTCAGTCATCGAACCTATCTGAGCTATCCACAGGGCCGTGGGTTCTGCCCCATTCTTCTGCGTCCAGCGGTTCGAGAAGATTTCCCCCATCACCTGCCATAACCGCCACGCCGTCTCCGTCGCCATCAAGTCCGTTCCGGCGTCGCCACTCTGCGTGTGCTGACTGTATTTGCTGAACAGCCCGGGATGCTGCTGGCTGTGGTCGAACTGATGCATTCTCGGTACCTCCCGTTTGTGGTGCTTTCAGAACCTTTGCGCGATCCAGGTGGCGAGCGAATTTCTGCTCCCACTGAATTTGATGAAACACTTTCCCTTCGGCTTGCCAGTAAGCGATGAAACTGCTCAGCTCGGCTTCAATATTTATGCCCGCCTTGATCGGCATGCCCCACAGGTTTGCTTGTCGTGCAAAGTCGGCTGTTGGATTCCAGTTTTTAAACATCCGGAATTTGCCGAATGGCTGCTGTTGCCCAAATCCGATACCTGGCTGATCCGGATAATCAGGAATAACAGGTTCGACCAGTTCTGTATGTGTGGGGTTTAGATCTTTATGGTTCCTTGGTAGATTCCGTGTCCCGTTTTTGGGACTGTTTAAAGGGAAAAATGGTACTCTTTGGTTAAAATCTGACCTGTTAACAATCCCGTTTTTGGTACCCTTATTACCTGAAAGAGTCCCGTTAATGGCACTGTTTGTATTAACAGTTCCGTTTTCGGTACGGTTCAAATCAACCGTACCGTTTTTGGGATCCTTTAAAGAGTTCCGGTTTTGGGTCTGTTCTGCATCGGGGATGCTTTCCTCAACACCGACCAGCTTGTACACAGGAATTTGCTTTGTCCTGCCGCGCCGTTCACCTGTGTCGACAACCAGGCCGATTTCCTGCAGATGCTGCAAGCCTGCAAGCACCGTCTTTCTGTCCATCTCAGTAGCCTCTGCAAGCGCAGCGACGGACGGGTAAGCGCACAAGTCAGCGCCGCACATATCAGCCAGCCAGGTCAGGATCGCCTTACTGGAGGATTTTCCGGTCTTAACTTTCTTGGCCCACCGCATTGCATCAATGCTCATGAAGCCTCCGGGTTGAATTCATTGGTCAAAACTCGATTAAAAAAATTGCGGCGCTACGGCGCTGATACTCGCCAGTAGTGGTCCCGCCGCGTCAGCAGGTAACAGGTTGAATAAAGCGATTGCCGCTTCGCGGATCTCCTTCTCAAGCTTTTGCAGCGGTGCGCCCAGCAACTTCGCCTGATGTGCCTCACTGCATTCTTTGATAGCGCTCGCCACCAGCTCGGCTTCCGTTCTGGCGTTACTGAGTCCATGCTTTCTGGCGATCTCAATGGGCATAGCGGCGACGATTGCCCCCGACAGTTGCATGATGTATGCGGTGTATTTTTCCGAACCACCTTCGTTTTTCAGATACCGGAATAAATTCTGCTTGTTGACCGCGATACCGCGGCCCCCTTCCTTCGCCCACTGCTCAGCCACCATCTGAGCGATTTTCTCCTGCGCCTGGCCGGGCAAAGTGGATTCCCACTCCCGAACTGCAACCTGTATTGAATGGTGCTTAAAGTTATCTCGCCGATGCGCCATAAACTGATTTTGAATTTTCAACTGTCCGGCCAAACGTTGGTTATGATATTGATATGTGGCTGACTGCATGATTAAGCCTCCTTCCGAGGTAAACCATCTTTTGGATTGGGATAAAGATCAGGACGTAATTCATTAGGAGTAACTTGCCAATCAACGGCCTTACTCACTTTGAGCACCAGCTCTCCGGGAATTTTGTTTTTAAACCAGCCGTTTACAGTTTGGGCTCTCCTTTTCATCCGGCGTCCTAGCTCAGCCTGACTGCAAATCGATAAGAGCTTTTTTTGAATTGATGTCTTCATCAGTTGTTCTCAGTAGTTAACGATGAGTGACAATAAAACAAATTAAATCGATATCGTCAAATTATTTCGATAGTAAGAGCTACAGAAAAAATCTGTATAATTGCTAATAACTAGATGAATTGGATGAAGAGATGAACTTCGGTAAGAGATTGCAAAAGGCGATAAAAGATCTCGAAATATCACAATCTGAGCTGGCACGCAGACTGGGAGTCAAGGCTCAATCTGTTAATGGCTGGTGCAATTCTGATATTTTACCCAGATCTGAAATACTGAACCTTCTTCCCGCTGCGACTGGGTATCCACTCTCATGGTTCTTTATGGAGGATGGTGAGACCCTCGAAGAGCACGATCCTTGGGCACCAAAACCAAAAGTTAAGCCGTCAACAGAACTTCAAGAAAGACTTCTGGAAGCATTCGAACAATTGCCGACAGATGATGAAAAAGAACGAATTATCAAGATAATAGACCTTAGACTTGAAGAGCTCGATAATTTTGCAAAGACTTATCTGCAGAAACGTAATCTGATCCCGCCAACCAAATAGCCTTTCTTTTAATTCACCCTCTTGTGCTCGGGTCATCAATGACCCTAGGTTTTTCTCGCCCCCAACTATCGATTTAATTTGACACATATCGATTGTATTGATAATAATATATCTATCGCAACGAGTCATCGAGGCAGGACGCCCACGAAGTAGCTGCCGGCGGCATACGAAACACCGGATGAGATGGCAAGACAATCGCGCAGCAGGTTTAACGTTCCGCTAGCCGGCGATAAGGCGAAATTAGTGAGCCCCCTTGGGACAAACGACACAGGGGTTAAATATCAAGGTAGGAAATAATGCATATCGAAATTTTCAGAATTGAAGGGCGAGCTTGTTTACTCATATCCCCCATCAGAATCTCTGTAGCGGAGCGACTGGCTTCCGCCATGGAAAACAGCGAAGTCGTTGCAGCTCTTGGTGCTTATTTCACACCCGTTGGCGAGGCACCAGTTGGTGAACTCGTTGGGCTCTATTTCTACTTTGATAACCTCGATACCGCTGCGTTCATAACGATCAATCATCTGATTGAAACGGATAAGCCAATCCCGGTAATCGTCAGGTAGAACCCACGAATCTGTCAGTAACTCTATGCAGGAATCATATTGGTCGCGGTTTTTGAACCAATAAACACTTATTGGACGGGTTGCCATTTTTATGTCCTTGCAGGCTGATTTCAGATTTCAGGATAGCACTGAGACTGAGGTGGTTAAAAGGCAGGCATTAACAGGAGAAGATCAACTATGACCGATTTCGCTAGAAAACCAGCACGGTGCCAGGCCGTACATCTACCCTATTTTTGGGTGGTAGTCCGCCGCATTTGCTACGCCCTCGCTCAAAAAGGCGATCCCAGCGCTTCATAAAGCACAAAACCCGCGCAAGGCGGGTTAAGTACCCGGTCAGCCGACCAAAGCTTTCCGGAATCGAGTTTTGACCAATGACCACTACCCAAGGCGGCAATCACTAGCTGCGGGTATCTTACAACCAAAATTAAGGACCCGATATGGAATTCTTTCATTTAATCAAGGCAACACAGAAATCCGGCAAAGAAGATGCCGTTATCTGGTTCACTGCTAAATCAGAAGCGCGAGCCAATTTGCAGCTGGATGTTGAGCTGGAAGATGCTGGCATTGAAACCGGCCGGGGCAAGGATTATAGCAAGCCTGTCCGTACCGATTTCCCTGTTTACAACGACCTGCCGGAAGAAAGCACAGTGGATTACACCTGGTGCAAACGCTACGAACTCCAGGACGATGGACACACCTGGCTGCCAAAGGCTGGTGCTGAGTCTACTGGAGCCGTGGACAATACTGCAGCACCGGAACCGACCGTTAAAGTCGAAGCTACCGTCGAGAGTGTTCCTCTTGAAAACCGCACTCCAGCGGTGCGTTTTGCCGTCCACCTGATCAGCGACAAATACCAGTCACATATCACTAAAGAGCAGCAGCTGGCTGCCAGCGAAATGTCACTGGATGAAGGCAACACCTATCTCCAGAACCTGCTGCTGGCGAAGAACGACATCCCTGAAGTAGTCGAACTCAGCCTGAACGCTGAGTGGAAACTCGTTCAGGCGATTAAGCAGGTATTCGCGCCAGATGTAGTTCACGAAACTGAAAATATCGCTGCATTCATGGCTGACTGGGCTAAAGCAGATGCCAGCGATCGCAACCAAATAGTGGAAGCCTGGCGCAGCGGCAAATTTACCCATGTGAAATCTGAAAGCACCAGCGAAACCGACGTTATAGCAGGTCAGGGTCTTGAACCTGATAACGGTATGCAGATTGACGAGAATGATGACGAAACCACACGTTATCCAGTCGTTCGCATGCCCTTCCGCAAGCAGCTACTCGCCCAGTTCACCTCCGACGAACTGCGCCACCACATTACACGCGATGAATACGAAGGTATCAGCGCGCTGGAGATGGACACTGACAATAGCTATGTCCAGAACATGCTGCTGGCGGCAGAAAACTGCGAACAGGTTAAGGGTTACGACACCAAAGACCTGTGGCGCTATACCGACGCCATTCGCAAAGTGTTCAGCCAGGAAAAGCGTCACGAACTCGCTTTGGTTCTCCGATTCACCAGAATCTGGGCGGCGACTGATTACATAGACCGCGGCCTTCTGGTAAAAGAATGGGCCAAAGGCAATCGCATTGCAGAAATACAGCGTACTGAAAGCGGCACGAATGCTGGCGGAGGCAACAAGACCGACAGAAACCCTGACCTTAAACATGATCTCGACACTCTCGATTTAGAAATTGCGCTGGCCACGTTACCAATGGATTTCAACATTTATGATATCCCTGGTGGTGTTTTCCGTCGGGCAAAAGAGATCGTTAGTAAAAAAGAAAGTCCATTCAAAGAATGGTCTAGAGCTCTTCGCGCGACTCCGGGGGTTTTGGATTACTCCCGTGCAGCTATCTTTGCACTTATCCGCAGCGCTCACCCAGAGCATTACCTTTATCCGGCACGTCTCAGCGGATTCATTAACGCGAACCTGACTGAAAGCGATCATTCTGCTCCATCAGACGAAACTCTTGCGGCTGCGCGCCATAACCCTGAGGTGAGCTGGACAAACGAGATATTGACTGATTCTGCTTTTGAAACTGGCGGCCAGAATGAAGGTGCACAAGTCGACGGCGGCACGCTGCCGGTTCTCGAAAAAGTTGGTAATGGTCTTTTTTCTATTGAAGGGCTAGCCACCAGCAACGCTGTAAATGTCCAACAAAATACCGCGGCGGAGTACGTTGATAATGTGCAGATGGAAGAAACTTGCAATGATGAAATCCCGAACAGCTCTGCGTTATCAGAAGGCTCGAAAGAATCTTTCTCAGGCACAAGCACTACTGAAAATTATAGCAGCACAGCTGCCATAAATAATGATTCCGGTCATCATAACCATGCCGAGACTGAACTGCTCTATACACACCTTATGGTCGACATTGAAGCTTTTGGCAAAAAGGCTGATTCACCAGTCGTATCTATCGGAGCCGTGTTCTTTAATCCATCTACAGGTAATACCGGTTCGGAGTTTTACAAAGTGATTAGTCTGGAATCTGCCATGGCCAGCGGCGGGGTTCCGGATGCATCTACCATAATCTTCTGGCTTAAAGCTTCGCCTGAAGCTCGTTCAGAGTTAGTGATGGATGATGCTATTCCGCTCGATGACGCCTTGCTACAGCTAAATGAGTTTATAGCTGAGAATGCGGCTAACGGTCCTGAATCTGTACAGGTCTGGGGGAATGGTGCCACTTATGACAATGTCCTGCTTGAGGCATCTTATGACCGGACGGGGATCCCCTGCCCATGGAAGTTCTGGAATAACCGGGATGTAAGAACTGTTGTCGAGTTGGGTAAAGCCGTTGGCTGCGAGCCTCGCTATGAGATCCCATTTGATGGAGAACCTCACAAGGCTATTTCGGATGCTCTTCATCAGGTCAAATACGTGTCAGCAATCTGGCAGCGTCTGACTGAACACTGATTTTTTAATTTCAGAAAATGGCCCTGATATGGGCCATTATGAGGTAAATCACATGCTTCAAATGCTGACTTTAGAAGAATGGGCTGCGGAAAAATACCGGAGTAATCCTCCAAGTTTGAATACTTTACGCCGATACGCTAAAGAGAGCATGTTCACTCCCCCGGCCACCAAAGAAGGAAGATACTGGCGGGTAAGAGAAGATGCCGAGATTACAGGTAATTTAACCCAGCCCGTTATTAAAAAATCTGATTCTCCTATGCTTCAAAGGATACTGTCTGATGGCTGCCCGACCACGTAAAAACAACGTTAAGATACCTAATCTTTATCCACTCTACAGTCGTAAGGTAAATAAAATCTACTGGCGGTATAAGCATCCCGTTACAGGTAAGTTTCATAGTCTTGGAACTAACGAGGCCGAAGCAACAGCAATAGCAATCGAAGCCAATGAGCGACTAGCTGAACAGCGCACCAGGCAGGTTTTGGCTATAAGCGACAAGATCGCCTCCAGCAAAGGAAAGGCGATAACAACAAATACGTGGTTAGATCGTTATTGGAAAATTCAGGATGAAAGACTGGAGAACGGTGATATCAAGCCGAACACTCATAAGCAAAAGGCTAAACCAGTAGCCCTACTTCGTGAGAGCGTGGGAATGAAATTGATTTCATCCGTCGATGTTCGGGATGTTGCCCAGATACTGGAGTCCTATGTTGCAGAAGGTCAACCAAGGATGGCCCAGGTAATCCGCTCTGTTTTAATCGATGTTTTCAAGGAAGCCCAACATTATGGCGAGGTACCGCCGGGTTATAACCCGGCCCTTGCTACAAAACAACCGCGTCGGCGGATTAGCCGACAACGTCTAAACCTCGACGAATGGAAAAAGATTTTCGCGATAGCTGATGCCCGCCATCAATACATGGGAAATGCAATGCTATTGGCGCTCGTTACTGGTCAGCGCCTCGGGGATATTTCCAACATGAAGTTTAGCGATATTTGGGATGACCATCTGCATGTCGTACAGGAGAAGACGGGGAGCAAGCTTGCGATTCCCCTATCACTTAGACTTAACGCGATTGACTGGAGTTTGAGGGAAGTAGTTGCGCGTTGTCGTGACTATGCAGTGAGTCCATACCTAATCCACTTCTTCCGGGCAACCTCAATGGCAGAACGAGGTGCACAGGTAAAATCGAACACATTAACAATGAATTTCAGTAAGGCTCGTGAAAAAGCAGAAATAAACTGGGGGGACGGCACGCCAGCAACCTTCCATGAACAACGATCTTTAGCTGAGCGTCTGTACGAAGCTCAGGGTATCGATACCCAAAAACTTCTGGGACATAAATCGCCTAATCAGACAGCGCGATACCATGATGATCGAGGAAAAGGCTGGGTTAAAATATCAATATAATTCAGTCATTTAATTAAAAAACCGAGATAAAAGAGAATGCTACCCAGTAAACGCGTATATTCGTATGCTTCTGATATTATTAGTTTAATTCAAAATAGGTCAGAGATTTAACATAATTATAGCATTTGCATATTTTCCTTGAAAAATCTCCACGATCATGGTAACTCCAACTGGACGAATTTGACTAACGAGGAAAAAACATGATTTGCTGCACATAAATTTACCTTATTTCCCTTCACAAAAAGGGGCAAAACTTAGATTTTGTAGTAGAATTAGCATTAATTGTTTTTTTAATAGTAGGATAAAATAAATGAGATTAATAACATTTGACAATATAGAATCAGCTGAGGTCGCTAATGAGCTTGTTGATACTATCCGTGTCGAATGTATAACTAATATAAACTCAAATGTTATTTCATTTGAAAATATAAAACAAGAAAGAGAAACATTAGAAGCTTTTGTTGAAATTATGAATACTGATATAATATTTGATTAGGACTACAGCAATGGCAGAACCGGCTAAAAAAAACCCTCCAAAGAGAGAATTAAAAAGCGAAACAACCTCTGTTTCATCAATGGATTTCCTTGAATCACGGCAATCTAAAGATATCTATTTAGGGCTATGTGGGTATGTCGGATGTGGCATGCGTACCATAAAAGAAATAACAGAAGAAATATCAAGAGATTGGCGTTACAATGTTGTTCATATTCGCGTTAGCGCTCTAATGGAAAGCCCGATATATTTTGAATTACCAGCCATAATGGCGGCTAAAAGTCTTAAAACAAATAGACATTTAAAGTTACAAGAAATAGCTAATGGCCTGCGAAAATATTATAATAGAAATGAACTGCTAGCGGAAGCAGCTATTGCAGCAATAGCTGCTGAAAAGAAAAAAATAGATTACAGCAATGAGAACTATAAAGGTACAGTTTTCATAATAGATCAATTCAAACGCCCTGAAGAAGTAGAGTTATTTAGAGTTATATATCAGCACAACTTTTATTTAATAGGAATTTTAAGAGATCTTGATTACAGAATTCCTAACCTGATTGCTGATGAGTCAACGAAGGACGATTTACATTTAATTATAAATATTGATAATAAATCTAATGACATCCATGGACAAAGAACTGGTGACACTATTCTAGACTCAGATTTTTTCATAAAAAATAACTTCAGTCAGAAAAGTGAAATTAAGAAAAAGATCGAACGTTTCTTTGGATTAATTCATGGTAAGAATGGGCTTACACCGTCATTAAATGAAAAAGGAATGTATGCCGCTTATGCCACGTCACTTCAATCCGCATGTCTATCTCGTCAGGTCGGGGCTGCATTACTCGATGAAGAAGGCAATCTATTAGCTGTCGGTAAAAATGATGTGCCTAAGGCTGGAGGCGGGTTATATTCGAGCGATGACTTTGATGGTGATCACCGTTGCGTTCATAAAAGTGGTAAATGTTACAATGACACAAACAAATTAAAGATTAAAAATAGAATAAAAGAAGTACTGTCACGTGAAGTGAATGCTGTATTAGGTATTACGGCTGGACAAAGTGTTGCTGATATAAATATATCTAGGTTATTAGGAAACTTAGGACATATAGCTGATAGTTTATACAAAGATAGTAAAATATCTTCAGTCATGGAGTATTCAAGATCCATACATGCTGAAATGGATGTCATTACAACAATGGCACGTAAATCTTCAGGTGATACAAAAGGCAAGATACTTTATACAACAACTTACCCTTGTCATAATTGTGCAAGGCATATAGTTGCGGCAGGTATAAAAAAAGTAGTTTATATCGAACCTTTCGACAAGAGTTTAGCGCTTGATCTTCATAATGATGCAATTACTAAAAATGAAGAATCATCTAAAGTCTCTTTTTGTGATTTTGAAGGAGTATCACCTCGTCGTTATAATAAATTCTTTAGACCGACTGATGAACGTAAAGATAGTTCTACAGGTAATGCTAAAAAATTTAACGTTCGGTATAACAATCATATAGATGTACAGTATTTGGATGACTACAGAAAATACGAGTCAGCTGTAGCACAAAAATTCATCAAGGAAGTATCAAAACCTGAGGAGCCTATGTAAATGGGTTCAGCGCCAAAGTTTTAAAATCAGCGCTTTATCCTTGCAAGGATCGGCTGTTTTGATAAAAAGTTTTGATAAAATTTTGATAACCGTTCGAAAACTATAAAATAAAAACGGGAGCTTGATGGCTCCCGTTCTTGTTTAATCCAGTCTCTGGATTACATATTCGCGATAATCGCGTCGCCAAACTCTGAACATTTCAGCAGCTTAGCGCCTTCCATCAGACGTTCGAAATCGTAAGTTACGGTTTTGGCGTTGATCGCGCCTTCCATACCTTTCACGATCAGGTCTGCGGCTTCGAACCACTCCATATGACGCAGCATCATCTCTGCGGACAGAATGATAGAGCCTGGGTTCACTTTGTCCTGGCCTGCGTATTTAGGTGCAGTACCGTGCGTTGCTTCGAACAGCGCGCACTCGTCGCCGATGTTCGCGCCCGGGGCGATACCGATACCACCCACCTGTGCGGCCAGCGCATCGGAGATGTAGTCACCATTCAGGTTCATACACGCGATCACGTCATACTCAGCAGGACGCAGCAGGATCTGTTGCAGGAACGCATCGGCGATCACATCTTTAATGATGATCTCTTTACCGGTGTTCGGGTTCTTAATTTTCTGCCATGGGCCGCCGCCGATCAGTTCACCGCCGAACTCTTCGGTCGCCAGCTGGTAGCCCCAGTCTTTGAACGCGCCTTCGGTGAACTTCATAATGTTGCCTTTGTGAACCAGGGTCACAGAGTCACGATCGTTGGTGATAGCGTATTCGATGGCTGCACGCACCAGACGCTTGGTCCCTTCTTCGGAGCACGGCTTAATGCCGATGCCGCAATGCTCAGGGAAGCGAATTTTCTTCACGCCCATCTCTTCGCGCAGGAATTTGATCACTTTTTCTGCATCAGCAGAGTCCGCTTTCCATTCGATACCGGCGTAGATGTCTTCTGAGTTTTCACGGAAGATAACCATGTCGGTCAGTTCCGGGTGCTTAACCGGGCTTGGCGTGCCCTGGTAATAACGCACTGGGCGCAGACACACATACAGATCCAGTTCCTGACGCAGCGCCACGTTCAGGGAGCGAATGCCGCCGCCTACTGGCGTGGTCAGAGGGCCTTTAATAGCAACGCGATAGTCGCGGATCAGGTCCAGCGTTTCGGCTGGCAGCCAGACGTCCTGGCCATAAACTTGAGTCGATTTTTCACCGGTGTAAATTTCCATCCAGGAAATTTTACGCTCGCCTTTGTAGGCTTTCTCAACAGCGGCATCAACCACTTTCAGCATTGCCGGGGTAACGTCTACACCGATACCGTCACCTTCAATGAACGGGATAATCGGGTTGTGAGGAACGTTAATCTTGCCGTTTTGCAGGGTGATCTTTTTACCTTCCGCCGGAACAACTACTTTGCTTTCCATTAACCTCTCCTTCGAGCGCTTCTGGTTGTTACTGATCTTATGTTAATAAATTGTAATGAGCCTTCCGATAGTACCTGATTGTCCGACGCCATGAAAGGTCTTCGTTATTAGGCTATAATGCGGCAATTGATAACGCCTGAAAATACCATGAAGAAAACTTCTTTTAGAAAACACCGGGTTGAGCGATTCAGCTCACGACAAGCCACCAGAAGAACGCCAGAACCCCAGCCAACGCGGGTCATACTGTTCAATAAACCCTACGATGTTTTGCCGCAGTTTACCGACGAGGCCGGGCGCAGCACGCTGAAGGATTTTATCCCCGTACAGGGAGTCTATGCGGCCGGGCGACTGGATCGCGACAGCGAGGGGTTGCTGGTGCTCACCAATGACGGTGTGCTCCAGGCCAGGCTCACTCAGCCGGGCAAGCGTACCGGGAAAATTTACTTTGTGCAGGTTGAAGGCGAGCCGGACGACGCATCGCTGGCAAAACTGCGCAACGGCGTAACGCTGAACGACGGTCCCACCCTGCCGGCTGGTATTGAGCGCGTGAATGAGCCAGAGTGGCTGTGGCCGCGCAACCCGCCGATTCGTGAGCGCAAATCCATTCCCACCAGCTGGCTTAAAATCACCCTGTATGAAGGCCGCAACCGACAGGTCAGGCGCATGACTGCGCATGTGGGCTTCCCTACCCTGCGACTCATTCGCTACGCCATGGGCAGCTATACGCTGGATTTGCTGGCAAACGGGGAATGGCGGGATGTTACCCCTAAGGAGAACTGATGTTTAAACCTCATGTTACGGTCGCCTGCGTGGTCCATGCGCAGGGGAGATTCCTGGTGGTGGAAGAGACCATCAACGGCAAAGCGCTGTGGAATCAGCCCGCCGGGCATCTTGAAGCCAATGAAACCTTACGCCAGGCGGCCAGGCGCGAGCTGTGGGAGGAGACGGGTATCCGCGCTGAACCGCAGCATTTTATTCGTATGCATCAGTGGATAGCGCCTGACCACACCCCTTTCCTGCGTTTTTTATTCGCCGTTGAGCTTAGCGAAATGTGCGCCACTGAACCGCACGACGACGATATCGATCGCTGCCTGTGGGTGACCGCAGAAGAGATCCTGAACGCGCCAAACCTGCGCTCCCCGCTGGTTGCGGAAAGCATCCGCTGCTGGCAGTCTGCGGCGCGCCTGCCGCTGGATGTCATTGCAGAATTTAACTGGCCGTTTACAGAGGGTGTCAATGGTGGGGGGGCGTGATAGAATACGCCGCCTTGAAGTTCAATGTCGTGAGTATTCCATGTCAGATAACAGCCAGAAAAAAGTGATCGTCGGCATGTCCGGCGGTGTCGATTCCTCCGTTTCCGCCTACCTGTTGCAGCAACAGGGCTATAAGGTGGAGGGCCTGTTCATGAAGAACTGGGAGGAAGACGATGGCGAGGAATACTGCACTGCCGCTGCGGATCTCGCCGATGCGCAGGCCGTGTGCGATAAGCTCGGCATCGAACTGCACACCGTTAACTTTGCCGCAGAATACTGGGACAACGTCTTTGAACTCTTCCTCGAAGAGTACAAAGCGGGCCGCACGCCAAACCCGGATATCCTGTGCAACAAAGAGATCAAATTCAAAGCCTTCCTCGAATTCGCCGCGGAAGACCTCGGCGCAGACTACATTGCGACCGGCCACTATGTGCGTCGCGCGGATGTGAATGGCAAAAGCCAGCTGCTGCGCGGCCTGGACGGCAACAAAGATCAGAGCTACTTCCTCTACACGCTGAGCCACGAACAGATTGCCCAGAGCCTGTTCCCGGTTGGCGAGCTGGAGAAGCCGGAAGTGCGTAAGATTGCAGAAGATCTGGATCTGATCACCGCGAAGAAAAAAGACTCCACCGGTATCTGTTTTATCGGCGAGCGTAAATTCCGCGAGTTCCTGGGTCGCTACCTGCCTGCACAGCCGGGCAAAATCGTCACCGTTGACGGTGATGAAATTGGTCAGCACCAGGGGCTGATGTACCACACTCTCGGCCAGCGCAAAGGTCTGGGTATCGGCGGCACCAAAGAGGGCAGCGAAGATCCGTGGTACGTAGTCGACAAAGACGTCGAAAATAATATTCTGGTGGTGGCTCAGGGTCACGACCACCCGCGTCTGATGTCCGTTGGACTGATCGCGCAACAGCTGCACTGGGTCGATCGCGAGCCGCTGAAAGGCACGCTGCGCTGCACCGTGAAAACGCGCTACCGCCAGACAGACATCCCTTGCACCGTAACCGCACTGGATGACGATCGCATTGACGTGCGTTTCGACGAGCCGGTTTCCGCCGTTACCCCTGGCCAGTCTGCTGTTTTCTACAGCGGCGAAATTTGCCTCGGCGGTGGGATCATCGAACAGCGCCTGCCGCTGCCTGCTGTTTAAACCGTTTGCACACATAAAGGAGACCGTGTGGCGAAGAACTATTACGACATCACCCTGGCGCTGGCGGGAATTTGCCAGTCTGCCCGTCTGGTGCAACAGCTGGCGCATCAGGGTCATTGTGACGCTGATGCCCTGCACGTTTCACTCAACAGCGTTATCGATCTTAACCCCGGCTCCACGCTGGGCGTCTTTGGCGGCAGTGAAACCAATCTTCGTCTCGGTCTTGAAACCCTGCTCGGCGTGCTCAACGCCAGCAACCGTCAGGGGTTGAACGCGGAACTGACCCGCTACACCTTAAGCCTGATGGTGCTGGAGCGTAAGCTGAACGCGGCAAAAGGCGCAATGAATACCCTGGGCGATCGCATCGCCGGGCTTCAGCGCCAGCTCGACCATTTTGACCTCCAGTCCGAGACCCTGCTGAGCGCGATGGCCGGTATCTACGTCGACGTGATTAGCCCGCTCGGCCCGCGTATTCAGGTCACCGGTTCGCCTGCCGTATTGCAAAGCCCACAGGTACAGGCGAAGGTACGCGCTTCGCTGCTGGCAGGCATCCGTGCCGCCGTGCTGTGGCAACAGGTCGGCGGTGGCCGCCTACAGTTAATGTTTTCTCGTCATCGCCTGACGACTCAGGCAAAACAAATTCTTGCTCATTGTTAACCTCCCGGAGTTGCGAATTATGGAATTATCCTCACTGACCGCCGTATCCCCTGTCGATGGACGCTACGGCGATAAAGTCAGCGCGCTGCGCGAGATCTTCAGCGAATATGGCCTGCTGAAGTTCCGTGTTCAGGTTGAAGTACGCTGGCTGCAAAAGCTGGCCGCCCAGACAGCAATCAAGGAAGTTCCTGCTTTTGACGCAAAGGCAAACGATTACCTTGATAAAATCGTTGCTGAGTTCAGCGAAGAAGATGCTGCGCGCATTAAAACCATTGAACGCACCACCAACCACGACGTGAAAGCGGTTGAGTACTTCCTGAAAGAGAAAGTGGAAAGCGTCCCTGCCCTGCATGCTGTGTCTGAATTTATTCACTTCGCCTGTACATCTGAAGATATCAACAACCTGTCTCACGCGCTGATGCTCTCCACCGCGCGGAAAGAAGTGGTGCTGCCTTACTGGCGTAAAATCATCGACGCGGTGAAAGCGCTCTCCGTGGAATACCGCGACATTCCGCTGCTGTCCCGTACTCACGGCCAGCCAGCAACCCCATCCACCATGGGGAAAGAGATGGCGAACGTGGCGTACCGCATGGAACGCCAGTATCGTCAGCTGGAGCAGGTTGAGATCCTCGGCAAAATCAACGGCGCGGTGGGTAACTACAACGCCCACATCGCCGCGTACCCGGAAGTGGACTGGCACCAGTTCAGCGAAGAGTTCGTGACCTCTCTGGGGATCCAGTGGAACCCGTACACCACCCAGATTGAGCCGCACGACTACATCGCCGAGCTGTTTGACTGCATTGCGCGCTTCAACACCATCCTGATCGACTTCGATCGTGACGTCTGGGGTTACATCGCCCTGAATCACTTCAAGCAGAAGACCATCGCCGGTGAAATCGGTTCGTCCACCATGCCGCACAAAGTGAACCCAATCGACTTCGAAAACTCCGAAGGTAACCTGGGCCTGGCAAATGCCGTGTTGCAGCATATGGCGAGCAAACTGCCGGTGTCCCGCTGGCAGCGCGACCTGACGGACTCCACGGTACTGCGTAACCTGGGCGTGGGCATTGGCTACGCGCTGATCGCCTACCAGTCCACCCTGAAAGGCGTGAGCAAGCTGGAAGTGAACCGCGATCGTCTGCTGGACGAGCTGGATCACAACTGGGAAGTGCTGGCGGAGCCGATTCAGACCGTGATGCGTCGTTATGGCATCGAAAAACCGTACGAGAAACTCAAAGAGCTGACCCGCGGTAAGCGCGTTGATGCTGAAGGTATGAAACAGTTTATCGACGGTCTGGCGCTGCCAGAAGAAGAAAAAGCGCGCCTGAAAGAGATGACTCCGGCAAACTATATTGGCCGCGCCATTACCATGGTTGATGAGCTGAAGTAATTGCCCTTCCCCCTTTCCACCCGGAAAGGGGGCTGCTTTTCATTATCGTGTTGACGTTTTCTCGTCCCATGACAGGCTTTGCCTGAATTAACGCCTGCCGTCAGGCAGATTGTTATTTTTCGTCGTGGAATAACTTTCCGGAATATAGCGTTTTAAGCCGGACGGGCATAGCCTGAACTGACACGGGGTGTCAACCGCGCACGGGCGCTCCATCTCCTGTCGGTTGCCTGGACACGCGTTTTTCTGCCTGAATCCCATCCAGCCTATTGATGTAAATGGCATTGCCTGTGCTATCCATACTCTTCTGCGCCGATCGTTAATCAGGATCCCCTGGTTTGATGTGATGATGATTTCACCTGCCCGAACGTAATAATCTCCCTTTAACCACAGGATATAATTCAGGCCATACTGTGTCTCAACTTTGCAAAAGATGGTTCCGCTTTCCGGACTCGCAATAGTCTCAACAACCTTCCATTCCATAAAATCCTCTTTACTCGCTATATTGCTGTTTTGTTGTGTAAAAATGCTGCTTTTCTGGCACATCTTATGCAAATCTAATTTCGCACCATAAAATAAGCGTAGATAAAGATGGCAAAAGTGAGAACATCCTTACAAAAAAAAGGGCAATATTTACAAAACTAGCGAGCCCGTTCAGACCAAAAAGCGACGCGCCTTCAACAGCCAGTAAACGGATGGTTGTTTTATGCGAATTACGGAAGCTTGCGAAAACAAGGCAGTTTATATTACCCGCGCAATGCCTCCTGTGTTCAGGAGCCTAAAAAAATCATTTAATTTCATCACGCTGGTGCAACCTGGATAATCAGCGTTAAACTATTCATACCATTTATAAAGGGAGAAATGATGATGCGCGTACTGGTTGTTGAGGATAACGCATTGCTACGTCATCACCTGAAAGTTCAACTTCAGGAGATGGGTCATCAGGTGGACGATGCTGAAGACGCAAAAGAGGCCGATTATTATCTCAATGAACACCTGCCGGACATCGCCATTGTCGATTTAGGGCTGCCGGATGAAGACGGTTTGTCCCTTATACGCCGCTGGCGTAGCCATGACGTTTCTCTGCCGGTACTGGTGCTGACCGCTCGCGAAGGCTGGCAGGACAAGGTTGAAGTCCTGAGCGCTGGCGCGGATGATTACGTGACCAAACCCTTCCATATTGAAGAGGTTGCCGCGCGTATGCAGGCGCTGCTGCGCCGCAACAGCGGGCTGGCGTCGCAGGTGATCTCTCTGCCGCCGTTCCAGGTGGACCTCTCTCGCCGCGAATTTTCTATTAATGATGAAGTGATCAAGCTGACCGCATTTGAATACACCATCATGGAAACACTGATCCGTAACAACGGTAAAGTGGTGAGTAAAGATTCCCTGATGCTTCAGCTCTATCCGGATGCCGAGCTGCGCGAAAGCCACACCATCGACGTACTGATGGGGCGCCTGCGTAAAAAAATACAGGCGCAGTACCCGCATGACGTGATCACCACCGTGCGTGGTCAGGGCTACCTGTTCGAATTACGCTAAATGAAAGGAATTTTGCGCCATATTTTACCCCTTTCGCTGCGGGTTCGCTTTTTGCTGGCAACCGCCGCCGTCGTGCTGGTGCTGTCACTCTCTTACGGGATGGTGGCGCTGGTCGGGTATAGCGTGAGCTTCGATAAAACCACCTTCCGCCTGCTTCGCGGTGAAAGTAACCTGTTTTATACCCTGGCGAAGTGGGAGAACAACCGGATCACCGTTGAGATGCCGGAAAATCTCAACCAGCAAAGCCCGACGCTGGCGCTGATCTACGATGAAAAAGGGAAACTACTCTGGGCGCAGCGCGATGTCCCGTGGTTGAAAAATCGCATCCGTCCAGAATGGCTGAAAACCAACGGTTTTCATGAAATAGAAGCCGACCTCAACTCCACCAGCAGCCTTCTGCGTGACGATCGCGCCTTACAGCTCAAGCTTAATGAGATCCGTGCCGAAGATGACGACACGGAAATGACCCACTCGGTCGCGATTAACCTTTATCCCGCCACGCTGCACATGCCGCAATTAACCATTGTGGTGATCGATACCATACCGGTTGAGCTGAAACGCTCGTATATGGTCTGGAACTGGTTCGTGTATGTTCTGGCTGCCAACCTGCTGCTGGTGATCCCTCTCCTGTGGGTCGCTGCGTGGTGGAGCCTTCGACCGATCGAATCTCTTGCCAAAGAGGTGCGCGAGCTGGAGGAACATCACCGCGAGAAGCTCAACCCGGAGACCACGCGTGAGCTGACCAGCCTGGTGCGCAACCTCAACCGACTGCTGAAAAGCGAACGTGAACGCTACGACAAGTATCGCACGACGCTCACCGACCTTACGCACAGCCTGAAAACCCCGCTGGCCGTGATGCAAAGTACCCTGCGTTCCATGCGCAGTTCGAAAATGAGCGTGGATGACGCCGAACCGGTGATGCTGGAGCAAATCAGCCGGATCTCACAGCAGATTGGCTATTATCTGCACCGCGCCAGCATGCGTTCCGGAAGCGCCCTGTTGAGCCGTGAACTGCACCCGGTAGCTCCGCTGCTGGATAACCTCACCTCTGCGCTGAACAAGGTGTACCAGCGTAAAGGGGTTAACATCAGCCTGGATATCTCACCTGAAATTAGCTTTGTCGGTGAGAAAAATGACTTTATGGAAGTGATGGGAAACCTGCTCGATAACGCCTGCAAATATTGTCTGGAGTTTGTCGAGGTGTCCGCGCGGGTAACGGATAACGAACTGCATATTATCGTTGAGGATGACGGTCCTGGCATTCCCCGTAATAAACGCGAAGTGGTGTTCGATCGCGGTCAGCGGGCCGATACGCTGCGGCCGGGCCAGGGTGTCGGATTATCCGTCGCCAGGGAAATTGTCGATCAATACGAAGGTAAGATTGATACCGGTGAAAGTTTGCTGGGAGGTGCCCGTATGGAAGTCATTTTTGGCCGCCAGCATCCCGTATCGAACGATAGTTAACCCGAAAGGTGAAAAATAAGCGGATCTCGCAGCCAGGGGGCGGTGCTTCCGTTATAATCCGTCTCAGTAAGAGCCTGCGGAATACAAAAATATGGATTATCAATTAACGCTTAACTGGCCCGAATTTATTGAACGTTACTGGCAAAAACGCCCGGTCGTTCTTAAACGCGGGATCAGCAATTTTATCGACCCTATTTCTCCTGACGAACTCGCTGGTCTCGCGATGGAAAACGAGGTAGACAGCCGACTGGTGAGCCACCAGGACGGGAAATGGCAGGTCAGCCACGGTCCCTTTGAAAGCTACGATCACCTGGGTGAAAGCAACTGGTCTTTACTGGTGCAGGCGGTCAATAACTGGCACGAACCCACCGCAGCCTTGATGCGTCCGTTCCGCGCCCTGCCAGACTGGCGAATGGACGATCTGATGATCTCCTTCTCGGTGCCCGGTGGCGGCGTGGGTCCGCATCTCGATCAGTACGACGTGTTTATCATTCAGGGTACCGGGCGCCGTCGCTGGCGCGTGGGCGAAAAAGTGCCAATGAAGCAGCACTGCCCGCACCCGGACCTGCTTCAGGTTGATCCGTTTGAAGGGATCATTGATGAAGAGCTGGAGCCAGGCGACATTCTTTATATCCCGCCGGGTTTCCCGCATGAAGGTTATTCCCTGGAAAACTCGCTGAACTATTCGGTCGGTTTCCGCGCACCCAGCGGACGCGAGATGATCAGCGGATTTGCTGACTATGTTTTACAGCGCGAGCTGGGCAGCTACCGGTACAGCGATCCGGACGTTCCGGCGCGTGCGCACCCGGCGGATATTCTGCCAGAGGAGCTGGATAAGCTGCGCGGTATGATGCTGGATCTGATCAACGAACCGGAGCACTTCAGACAGTGGTTTGGCGAGTTTATCAGCCAGTCGCGTCACGAGCTGGACGTCGCACCGCCAGAGCCGCCGTATCAGGCGGATGAAATTTATGATGCACTCCAGCAGGGCGATAAGCTGGTTCGTCTGGGCGGGTTACGCGTACTGCGCATTGGCGAAGAGGTATTCGTTAACGGCGAGCGACTGGACTCTCCGCACCGCCCGGCACTGGAAGCGATTGCCAGCCATATGGTGCTGACTGCGGAAACCTTTGGTGACGCGCTGGACGATCCCTCCTTCCTCGCCATGCTGGCCGCGCTGGTGAACAGCGGGTACTGGTTTTTTGAGGACTGAGCCGCTTTAATGCCCGGTGGCGCTGCGCTTACCGGGCCTACGATCGAAATGTAGGCCGGGTAAGGCGTAGCCGCCACCCGGCATAACACGGCTACCGTTTCGCGGTTAACTCCGCTATCCGCACGATCACCTGCACCGCTTTCTCCATCCCTTCCAGCGTCACGAATTCATGCTTGCCGTGGTAGTTATATCCACCGGTAAACAGGTTCGGGCACGGCAGGCCCATAAACGACAGCTGGGAACCATCGGTACCGCCACGGATCGGTTTCATCACCGGCTCGATGTCACAATCGCGCATCGCCTGCTGGGCGATATCAAGAATGTGCGGATGCTCCATCACCTTATCGCGCATATTGTAATAGCTGTCTTCGATGATCAGCTCAATATAGCAATCCGGGTGCAGCCCCTTGCCGACCTTTTTCGCGATCTCCATCATCTTACGCTTGCGCGCTTCAAAGGCTTTGCGATCGAAATCGCGGACAATATAGTGCATCTGCGCACTGTCCACGGTCCCCTTGATGCTGGTCAGGTGATAAAAACCTTCATACCCTTCCGTCATCTCCGGACTCTCTTCGGCGGGCACTTCCGCATGGATACGCGCGGCCAGCGACAGGGCATTCACCATCACCCCTTTCGCAGACCCCGGGTGTACGTTATTCCCGACGATTTTGATCGTCACCGATGCCGCGTTGAAGTTTTCATACTCCAGTTCACCCACGCCGCCACCGTCGACGGTGTAGGCCCACTGCGCGTTGAACGCCTCAACGTCAAAGTGTTTCGCGCCTTTTCCAACCTCTTCATCCGGCGTGAAGGCCACGCGGATATCGCCATGCGGGATATTTTTGCCCTTCAGCACCGCCAGCGCCGTCATGATCTCGGCGATGCCCGCTTTGTCATCGGCACCCAGCAAGGTTTTGCCGTCGGTGGTGATTAACGTCTGCCCCAGTAACTGATGCAGTACCGGGAACATCACCGGCGACAGCACTTCGTCGCCAATGCCCAGCGCAATATCACCGCCGCGGTAGTTTTCAACAATCTGCGGATTAACGTGTTTACCGCTAAAATCAGGTGAGGTATCGACATGAGAAATAAAGCCAATTGCCGGGATATCTCCGTCAATATTCGCCGGCAGCGTTCCCATCACGGTCCCTTTTTCGCTCAGCGTGACGTCGACCAGCCCCATGGCCTCCAGCTGCTCTTTCAGCAGATTTAGCAGCTTCCACTGGCCTTCGGTGCTTGGCACCTGTCGGACCCCTGGCTTAGATTGGGTATCCAGCGAAACGTAATGAAAGAAACGCTCAAGTAGTTTATCCATGCAGTCACCCTCACTTTTTGTGACAACATTATCATTAAGCAGCAAAACGCAAATATTGCGTCAAGTCACTTTTATCCCGCAAACGAGAACTTTTTACGTTTATATCGTTCTGCGTTAATAAATGTAGCCTATGAATAAGTGAGAAGGATTGGCGATTCAATGGGTTTGCCGTAGAATGTCCGCCCTCATTACGAGTCACCAAGGTGGTTACACACAAACCCCGCTTCAGTCTGCTGCCTGAGGCGTCTATATGGGACAGCGCGAAAATTGAATACACAACCCCGTTCCCTTTCACCGCTGGTGCAACTGGAACGAATTCGTAAAAGTTTCGATGGCAAAGATGTCATTTCCGACCTTAATCTGACCATCAATGACGGTGAGTTTCTCACGCTGCTCGGCCCCTCCGGCTGCGGCAAAACCACCGTCCTGCGCCTTATCGCCGGGCTGGAAAGCGTCGATAATGGACATATCCATCTTGAGAACCAGGACATTACCCAGGTTCCTGCCGAAGATCGCCACGTCAATACCGTCTTTCAGAGCTATGCCCTGTTCCCGCACATGACCGTGTTTGAGAACGTGGCGTTTGGCCTGCGGATGCAAAAAACACCGGCCAGCGAGATCCCGCCGCGCGTTACCGAAGCCCTGCGCATGGTGCAGCTGGAGGCGTTCGCCCAGCGAAAGCCGCATCAGCTGTCCGGCGGACAGCAGCAGCGTGTGGCCATCGCCCGCGCCGTGGTCAACAAACCGCGCCTGCTCCTGCTGGATGAATCCCTCTCCGCGCTGGACTACAAACTGCGCAAGCAGATGCAGAACGAGCTGAAAGCGCTTCAGCGTAAGCTCGGCATCACGTTCGTATTTGTCACGCACGATCAGGAAGAAGCCCTGACCATGTCAGACCGTATCGTGGTAATGCGCGACGGCAAGATTGAACAGGACGGCACGCCGCGTGAAATTTACGAAGAGCCGAAAAACCTGTTTGTCGCCAGCTTCATTGGCGAAATCAATATCTTTAACGCCACGGTGATTGAGCATCTGGACGATCGGCGCGTCCGCGCGAACGTAGAAGGCCGCGAATGCAATATTACCGTCAACTTTGCCGTCGAGAAGGGTCAAAAGCTCAACGTCCTGCTGCGCCCGGAAGATCTCCGCGTTGATGAGATCCACGACACGGCTGACGTCGAAGGGCTGATCGGTTACGTTCGCGAACGCAATTATAAAGGCATGACCCTTGAATCCGTTGTCGAACTGGAAAACGGCAAAATGGTGATGGTCAGCGAGTTCTTTAACGAGGACGATCCGGACTTCGACCACTCACTGGATCAGAAAATGGTCATCAACTGGGTAGAAAGCTGGGAGGTTGTACTGGCTGATGAAGAACACAAGTAAGTTCCAGAATGTGGTGATTGCCACGATCGTCGGTTGGCTTGTGTTGTTTGTCTTTCTTCCCAACCTGATGATCATCGTAACCAGCTTCCTGACCCGCGACGACGCGAACTTCGTGGCGATGGTCTTTACGCTGGACAACTACGCGCGTCTGCTCGATCCGCTCTATTTTGACGTGCTCCTGCACTCGCTCAATATGGCGCTGATTGCCACCCTCGCCTGTCTGGTACTGGGGTATCCGTTCGCGTGGTTCCTGGCCCGCCTGCCGCAAAAAGTGCGGCCGCTGCTGCTGTTTTTACTGATTGTGCCCTTCTGGACCAACTCGTTAATCCGCATCTATGGGCTGAAAATCTTTCTCAGCACCAGAGGTTATCTGAACGAGTTTCTGCTGTGGCTGGGGGTGATTGAGACGCCGATCCGCATCATGTTCACCCCAAGCGCGGTGATTGTCGGCCTGGTCTATATCCTGCTGCCGTTTATGGTGATGCCGCTCTATTCCAGCATTGAAAAGCTCGATAAACCGCTGCTGGAAGCGGCGAAGGACCTGGGCGCCAGTAAGTTACAAACCTTCATCCGCATCATTATTCCGCTGACCATGCCGGGAATTATCGCCGGATGTCTGCTGGTCATGCTGCCTGCGATGGGCCTGTTCTACGTATCGGACCTGATGGGCGGAGCGAAAAACCTGCTTATCGGTAACGTGATTAAAAGTCAGTTCCTGAACATCCGCGACTGGCCGTTCGGCTCGGCCACCAGCATTACGCTGACGGTGGTGATGGGGCTGATGCTGCTGGTCTACTGGCGTGCCTCGCGCCTGCTGAATAAGAAGGTGGATCTGGAATGATCGGTCGACTGCTTCGCGGCGGTTTTATGACCGCCATTTATGCGTATCTCTATATCCCGATAATCATTTTGATCGTGAACTCCTTTAACAGCTCACGCTTCGGGATCAACTGGCAGGGGTTTACCACCAAATGGTATGGCCTGCTGATGAACAACGACAGCCTGCTTCAGGCCGCTCAGCACTCGTTGACGATGGCAGTGTTCTCTGCCACCTTCGCGACGCTGATTGGCTCGCTGACCGCCGTGGCGCTGTACCGCTACCGTTTTCGCGGTAAGCCGTTCGTCAGCGGCATGTTATTTGTGGTCATGATGTCCCCGGATATCGTGATGGCCATTTCACTGCTGGTGCTGTTTATGCTGTTGGGCGTCCAGCTCGGTTTCTGGTCGCTGCTGTTCTCGCATATCACCTTCTGCCTGCCGTTTGTGGTGGTGACCGTCTACGCGCGCCTGAAAGGGTTCGACGTGCGGATGCTGGAAGCGGCGAAAGATCTGGGTGCCAGCGAGATGACCATCTTGCGCAAAATCATTCTGCCGCTGGCGATGCCCGCCGTGGCAGCCGGATGGCTGCTCAGCTTTACCCTGTCGATGGACGACGTGGTTGTCTCCTCCTTCGTCACCGGGCCGAGCTATGAAATTCTGCCGTTGAAGATCTACTCAATGGTTAAAGTCGGTGTTTCACCCGAAGTGAACGCGCTGGCGACTATTCTGTTGATGTTATCGTTGGTTCTGGTGATTGCCAGCCAGGTTATTGCTCGTGATAAAACAAAATCTCAGGGGACACGGAAATGAAAAAAATGCTTGCCGCTGCGGCACTGGTGCTCGGAATGGGTGCCGCGCATGCTGATGACAGCAAAACGCTCTATTTCTACAACTGGACCGAGTATGTGCCGCCGGGCCTGCTGGAACAGTTCACCAAAGAGACGGGCATCAAGGTTATCTATTCCACCTACGAGTCGAATGAAACCATGTACGCCAAGCTTAAAACTTACAAAGATGGCGCGTATGACCTGGTGGTGCCGTCGACCTATTTCGTCGACAAAATGCGCAAAGAGGGCATGATCCAGAAGATCGACAAAACGAAGCTAACCAATTTCTCAAACCTCGATCCTGAAATGCTCAACAAGCCGTTCGACCCGAACAACGACTACTCTATTCCGTACATCTGGGGCGCGACGGCAATTGGCGTCAACAGCGATGCCATCGATCCCAAAACGGTTTCATCCTGGGCTGATCTGTGGAAGCCGGAATACAAAAGCAGCCTGCTGTTAACCGACGATGCGCGCGAAGTGTTCCAGATTGCGCTGCGTAAGCTCGGCTATTCCGGCAACACCACCGACCCGAAAGAGATCGAAGCGGCGTATAACGAACTGAAAAAGCTGATGCCAAACGTGGCGGCGTTCAACTCGGATAACCCGGCTAACCCGTATATGGAAGGTGAAGTGAATCTGGGGATGGTCTGGAACGGCTCTGCGTTTGTGGCGCGTCAGGCCGGGACGCCGCTGGAGGTAGTCTGGCCGAAAGAAGGCGGCATCTTCTGGATGGACAGCCTCGCGATCCCGGCGAATGCGAAAAACGTCGAAGGTGCCCTGAAGCTGATTAACTTCCTGCTGCGCCCGGATGTGGCAAAAGAGGTGGCGGAAACCATCGGCTATCCAACGCCGAACCTGGCCGCACGTAAGCTGCTCAGCCCTGAAGTGGCGAATGATAAATCGCTCTATCCGGACGCTGAAACCATCAGCAAAGGGGAATGGCAGAACGACGTCGGTGACGCGAGCCGCCTGTATGAAGAGTATTACCAGAAACTAAAAGCAGGCCGTTAATGCACAACGGGCGACGCAACGTCGCCCGTTACTCTTACAGCCCCTTCAGGAGTTTATCCACAAAGGCTGGCACCACCTCGCTCGCCAGACCGTAATGCTTCTCTTCAAACTCGCTCCCGACCTGGCTTGGCTCCAGATTGAGTTCCACCGTATGGGCACCTTGCAGTCGCGCTTCGTGAACAAATCCCGCCGCCGGATAGACATGTCCCGAAGTACCGATGGCGATAAAGACGTCCGCCATGGCCAGGGCACTGTAAATCTCATCCATTCCCAGCGGCATTTCGCCAAACCAGACCACATGCGGACGCAGACGCGAAGGGAACTGACAGCAGTGGCAGCGGTCTTCGTCCAGCACGTCCTCCTTCCAGTCCAGCACCTGACCACTCCATGCGCACCGCACTTTGAGCAGTTCGCCGTGCATGTGAATGATGTTGTGGTTCCCGGCCCTTTCGTGAAGATTATCGATGTTCTGCGTCACCAGCAGAAAACGATCTCCCAGCGCCTCTTCCAGCTTTGCCAGCGCCAGGTGCGCCGCATTCGGCGCGATCTCCGGCTGCTGAAGCTGGCGACGGCGGGCGTTATAGAACGCCTGCACCAGCGCCGGGTCGCGAGCGAAACCTTCCGGCGTCGCCACATCTTCAACCCGGTGTTCTTCCCACAGTCCGTCCGCTGCGCGGAAGGTCTGAATACCGGATTCGGCGGAGATCCCCGCCCCGGTCAACACCACCACTCTGGGTTTATCCATCGCTTCTGGCATCATCCTGTCTCTGAAAAAGATCCGCTGACGCAGGCGTTCACGTAAGCGGCGTTTATTTTTGCGAAAACGGCTGAGTCGACCCTGGCGACGCGACAGCATAATAACCTCGTAAACTAATCGGTGAGATGAAGGAATGCGGCTCCGCGCATGCCTCCTGCGTCCCCGTGTCGCGCACGCTCAATGCGCGGCACGCGGGCGACCGGCAATAAATGTCGGGGCAGACGCCCGGACAACTGTTCCGTAATCGCGGTGAAGTTTGACAGCCCTCCCCCGATCACCAGAAGATCCGGATCGACGATGGTCAGGATATTCCCCAGACACACCGCCAGCAGATCGAGATAGCGCTCAACATGCTCGCGCGCCTGCGCATCCCCTTGTTCCCACAAGGTTATGATCTCAGGGGCCTCACGTTTCTGATGATAGAAGTGTTCATAAAGCCATGCAAACCCGCGGCCTGAGAGATAGTTCTCGATGCAGCCGTGCTGGCCGCAGCCGCAGCGGGTTAGCGGGAAATCACGTCCGACGACATCCAGCGCATCCACCGGCAGACGGACATGACCAAATTCGCCGGTAATGTAGCTGCGCCCGGTAATGGGCTTGCCGTTAATGACAATCCCGCCACCCACCCCCGTCCCGAGGATCAGCCCCATCACCAGCGGATAGCGACGAAACTCGTCGTCCCAGGCTTCGGAAAGGGCAAAGCAGTTGGCATCGTTGTCTAAGCGCACGTCGCGCTCAAGGAGAGCAGAGAGATCGGCGCGCAGCGGTTTGCCGCTGGCGGCAGGCACGTTGGCGGCATACAGCGTACCGTCGTCGGTTTCGGGCATACCCGGAATACCGATGCCAACGCTGCCTTTGACGCCAAACCGTTCATCCGCTTGCGCCACCAGCGCGGCAATGGCGGTTAAAAATTGATCGTAGCTTTCGCGCGGCGTAGGGACGCGGGTTTCCCATTGTAGCTTAAGGTCTTTATCGAACACGCCGAGCGCAATCTTGGTGCCGCCAATATCAAATCCGTAATACATGATGCATTCCTCTGTTTGATTCAGCGGCCAAAAGACCGCTAAACCATGACGAAATTACTGGCCACTTAATACCCTCGCCGGATCAATTCGGCTTGCGCGACGCGCCGGATACCAGCTTGCCAGCAGACTCAGTAAAAGTGCTGTAACCAGCACGTAAATAACGTCCAGCCAGTGCAGTTCAGACGGCAGGAAGTCAATAAAATAGATATCACCCGACAGGAACTGATGGCCGATAAGCGCTTCAATCCCGTTGATAATCGGCGTCAGCTTAAGGGAGACCACCACGCCGATCGCCACGCCGCAAAGGCTGCCAAACAGCCCCGCCAGCAAACCGTACCAGACGAAGATGGCGCGAATAAGCCCGTCTTTCGCCCCCAAGGTACGCAGCACGGCAATGTCGCCGCTCTTATCCTTAACGGCCATCACCAGCGTCGAGACGATATTAAAGCACGCCACGCCAATCACCAGCACCATCGCCAGATACATAATCGCGCGGATCATCTGGATATCACGGTACATATACCCGTAAGTGCCGATCCAGCTTTTGATGTAGACATAGTTATTGGTCACACTGCCCGCGTCACGCACCAGTTTATTGGCGTTGAAGACGTCGTTAACCTTAATGGCAATGCCTGTCACGCTGTCGCTCATATCCAGATACTGGCGCGCATCTTCCAGCGGCACCATCGCGTAGCTGTGATCAAGCTGGCCGCTCAGCTGCAAAATACCGGTGACGTGCAGACGCACGCGCTTAGGCTGCTGCAATTTGTGGTCAGCGCTGGCATTCGGGATCATGATCGATACCCAGTCGCCCTGCTTCACCTTCAGCGCATCGGCAACGCCTTTGCCCATAATGATCTGCTGCTCACCGGCCTTAAAGTTTGCCCATGCGCCATTTTGCACATAGCGCGGCAGCGCGCTCAGACGCTCCTCCTGGCGAGGATTTACCCCTTTCACCTGAATGGCGCGCAGGTTTACCCCGCTCTCTACCAGCCCGGTAAAGTTGATGTACGGTGCAGCCGCCGCAATGCCGGGCACCTTTTCCACTTTGTTAAGGGCATCACGCCAGCTGGACCACGGCTGGTTAACCGGCTCGATTTCGCCGTGGGGGACAACGGCCAGAATGCGGTTATTCAGTTCACGCTCAAAGCCGTTCATGGCGCTTAAGCCCACGATCAACACCGCCACGCCCAGGGCGATCCCGATAGTGGAGATCACGGAGATAAGGGATACCATCCCACTCCGGCGACGACCGCGGCTAAAGCGTAACCCGATGAGTAACGATAACGGTGAAGCCATTACTCCGCTCCCATCAGCGTCAGTTCTGCATTCAGACGACCGTCGCGCATTTCCAGCTGACGTCCCATCCGTTTAGCCAGTTGCAAATCGTGGGTAACCACCAGGAACGCCGTCCCCTGCGCGGCGTTCAGTTCGCCGAGCAGCTGGAAAATGCTGTCTGCGTTACGCGCATCGAGGTTACCCGTCGGTTCATCCGCCAGCACCAGACGCGGGTTGTTGACTAACGCACGGGCGATGGCCACACGCTGACGCTCACCGCCGGAAAGCTCAGACGGACGGTGATTCCCGCGATGACCCAGCCCTACCGCTTTCAACATGTCGCTGGCGCGGGCATTAATTTCCGCGGGCTTCTTTTTACCAATCATTAGCGGCATCGCCACGTTTTCCAGCGCCGTGAAGTCCGGCAGCAGATGGTGGAACTGATAGATAAAGCCCAGCTCACGGTTACGCAGCTCGGCTTTCGCCGTAGACGACATTTTACTCAGCGGCTGCCCGGAGAAGATCACATCGCCTTCGGTTGGCGTGTCCAGCCCGCCAAGCAGGTGCAGCAGCGTACTTTTACCGGAGCCGGAGCTGCCGACAATCGCCATCATCTCGCCTTCACCCACGCTAAAACTCACATTGTGCAACACGTCGGTCTGCACAGTGCCTTCCTGATAGCGTTTGGACAGGTTGTCGCACTGCAACAGGATCTTATTCATAACGTAAAGCCTCAGCGGGTTGAGTGGCGGCAGCCCGCCAGGAAGGATAAAGCGTAGAAAGCAGCGCAATGGCCATCGCGGCCAGCGCAATGCCGACCACCTGGAGCGGCTCGATAGCCACCGGCAGCGCCGCGCCATCAAGCAGCGCGCCGATGATCGGCATGAGATTATTGAGCTGGCTGGCGAGCAGCGCACCCAGCGCCGCGCCGAGCAGCGCGCCGATGATGCCAGCGCTGGCACCCTGAACCATAAAGACCGCCATGATCTGGCGCGGGGTCAGCCCCTGGGTTTGCAGAATGGCGACTTCGCCTTGCTTCTCCATCACCATCAGCCCCAGCGAGGTGATGATGTTAAATGCGGCAACGGCCACGATCAGGCTTAGCAGCAGCCCCATCATGTTTTTCTCCATGCGCACGGCCTGGAACAGCTCGCCTTTCCGGTCGCGCCAGTCCTGCCATTTCGTCCCTTCCGGTAACGTCTGCTGGCTAAGGGTATCCACCTTCAGCGGCGCATCCAGCCACAGACGCCAGCCGGTAATGTTCCCCGCCGGGTAGCGCATCAGACGCGAGGCGTCCTGAATGTTCACCAGCATCTGGTAACCATCGACTTCGCTGTTCGCCGCAAACGTGCCAATTACATTGAACAGGCGCTGGCTTGGCAGACGCCCCATTGGCGTAAACTGGCTGGCCGAGGGCACCATCACGCGCAGTTGATCGCCACGGTTAACCCCAAGCTGCCCGGCAAGCTGCTCGCCGAGGATAACGTTGTATTTACCCGCTTCCAGGTCGGTTTGCTTCACGTTAACCAGAAACGGCGTCAGCGGGTCTTTTTGCGCCGGGTCAATCCCCAGCATCACCCCAACCGCCACGCTGCGGGCGCTTTGCAGCACTACATCGCCCGTTGTGAGCGGCGCAACGCGCGTGACACCCTGTAACTTCACCGCGCTTTCCGGCAGCTGTTGCGGGTTAACGGAACCGTGAGTGGAAGAGAGAACGGCCTGCGGCATCAGCCCCAGGATATTGTTTTGCAGCTCGCGCTCGAAGCCGTTCATGACGGAAAGTACCGTCACCAGAGCCATCACGCCAAGCGTAATGCCAATAGTCGAAAGCCAGGAGACAAAGCGACCGAAGCGGTCCGCGGCGCGCCCACGCATGTAACGTAAGCCTATGAAGAGTGCGACAGGTTGATACATGAAATCCGTCTGTTTGCTGATAGCAGACCCACGAGTATATAAGCGAATCCGTTAAGCGTAAATGACTGAAACCGTAAGATTCGGTAATCATTTTTCCGAAAAATTCAGATAAATCATCATGCTACTGACCGAACTTCCGCCAGACAGCCTCCACCTTTTCCGAAAATCGTCCTGATACAGACTGTTACCCATTACATCGGAGTTTCATTTTACAACAATCGACCTTTCGTTTATGGCAACAAGGTCGTCACGCACAATGAAACAAAAAGCATTATGGATTAACCAGATAAAAGGTCTGTGCATCTGCCTGGTGGTGATTTACCACTCGGTGATCACCTTTTATCCTCACCTGGACGGGCTACAGCATCCGTTATCGGGCCTGCTCGCCAAATGCTGGGTCTACTTTAATCTTTACCTCGCCCCGTTCCGTATGCCGGTGTTTTTCGTTATCTCCGGCTATTTGATCCGTCGATATATTGACGAGGTGAACTGGCGCACCAGTCTCGACAAGCGGATCTGGAGCATTGTCTGGGTGCTGGCCCTGTGGGGCGTCCTGCAATGGCAGGCACTGACCCATCTGAATGCCTGGCTCGCCCCCGAGCGAGAACTGGCGACATCAGCCAATGCGGCCTACGCCGATTCCGTTTCAGGGTTTGTGCTGGGGATGCTCACGGCCAGCACCAGCCTGTGGTATTTGTACGCGTTAGTGGTCTACTTTACGCTCTGTAAACTGCTGAGCCGCTGGAAACTGCCGATGCTGGGGCTGCTGGCGCTGGCAAGCATCGCCATTAACTTCCTGCCGTTACCGTGGTGGGGAATGAACAGCGTGGTGCGCAACATGATCTACTACAGCCTCGGCGCATGGTACGGTGCGCAGTTGATGGCGTGGATGAAAGGGATGGATCTGCGCCGTAGCTGGCTGGTACTTATTGCCTCTGGCGCGGTGTCGGTGGTGCTGTGGTTCGCTAACGTCCCTCTGCCGCTCTCTCTGCTGTCGATCGTGGTTATCATGAAACTCTTTTACAGCTTCGAGCAGCGTTATGCCGTTCATCCCAATAACCTGCTGAACGTCATCGGTTCAAACACCATCGCGATTTATACCACTCACCGCATTTTAATTGAGGCGTTTAGCCTGCTCCTGATTCGCGAAATGAATGCGGCGTACTGGCCTGTCTGGGCAGAATTAACGCTGATTCTGGTCTATCCGTTTATCAGCCTGCTCGTCTGTACGCTGGTTGGGCTGGGGACACGTAAGCTGTCGACCGCCCTCTTTGGCGATCTTTTCTTCTCTCCTCCCGCGCGCCTTACGCCACAGACCGCTACCCGTTAATCTTCGCTGCCCCCATCCGGGGGCACTTTCCCTCTTGTGCGGTTACGATTTGCTTATGTAAAACGATCGAGGATAATAAAGACATTGCGTATCAGTGATATGCCCCAATACTGTTGGTATATCCCCAAGAGACTCTGACATAGCCATGCCTGAACACTATCGTTACTCCTTGCCTGTCAAAGCGGGCGACCAGCGCCAGCTGGGCGAACTCACGGGCGCGGCCTGCGCCACGCTGGTGGCAGAAATTGCCGAGCGGCATCCTGGCCCGGTGGTGCTGGTTGCCCCGGACATGCAAAACGCCCTGCGCCTGCACGACGAAATCCGTCAGTTCACCGACAGTCTGGTATTCAGCCTGGCCGACTGGGAAACGCTTCCCTACGACAGTTTCTCTCCGCACCAGGAGATTATCTCCTCGCGCCTGTCGACACTGTATCAGCTCCCCACCATGCAGCGCGGCGTGCTGATTGTGCCGGTGAATACCCTGATGCAGCGCGTCTGCCCCCACAGCTATCTGCACGGCCATGCGCTGGTGATGAAAAAAGGCCAGCGCCTGTCGCGCGATGCCCTGCGCGTGCAGCTGGACGGAGCCGGTTATCGGCATGTCGACCAGGTGATGGAGCACGGCGAATACGCGACGCGCGGTGCGCTGCTGGATCTCTATCCGATGGGCAGCGACCGACCGTATCGTCTGGATTTCTTCGATGATGAGATCGACAGCCTGCGCGTGTTCGACGCCGACACCCAGCGCACGCTGGAAGAAGTGGATTCCATTAACCTGCTCCCCGCCCATGAGTTTCCGACGGATAAAACCGCCATCGAACTGTTCCGCAGCCAGTGGCGCGACAGGTTCGATGTGAAGCGCGATGCCGAACATATCTACCAGCAGGTCAGCAAAGGCACCCTTCCGGCCGGGATCGAATACTGGCAGCCCCTGTTCTTTAACGAACCGCTGCCGGCGCTGTTCAGCTACTTCCCGGCGAATACGCTGATTGTGAATACCGGGGATATCGATGCCAGCGCCAGCCGTTTTGAAAGCGAAACGCGCGCCCGCTTTGAAAACCGGGGCGTTGACCCGATGCGTCCGCTGCTGCCGCCGGAAATGCTGTGGCTACGTACCGACGAGCTTAACGCCGAGCTGAAACGCTGGCCGCGTATGCAGCTAAAAACCGATTCGCTTGCCGATAAGGCGGCGAACACCAATCTCGCGTTCCGGACGTTGCCGGACCTGGCCGTCCAGGCGCAGCAGAAATCCCCGCTGGATAATCTGCGTAAATTCCTTGAGTCCTTTACCGGACCGGTGGTGTTCTCCGTTGAGAGTGAAGGCCGCCGTGAAGCGCTGGGCGAACTGCTGGGACGGATTAAAGTCGCGCCTAAACGCATTCTTCGTCTGAGCGAAGCCACCGGAAACGGCCGTTACCTGATGATCGGCGCCGCCGAGCACGGATTCATTGATACGCTCAATAACCTGGCATTGATTTGTGAAAGCGATCTGCTGGGCGAGCGTGTCGCGCGCCGTCGTCAGGACAGCCGTCGCACCATCAACCCGGACACCCTGATCCGCAACCTGGCCGAACTGCACCCCGGTCAGCCGATCGTTCACCTTGAACACGGCGTGGGTCGCTATCAGGGTATGACCAGCCTCGAAGCAGGCGGCATCAAAGGTGAATACCTGATGCTGACTTATGCTAACGACGCCAAACTGTATGTCCCGGTCTCCTCCCTCCATCTGATCAGCCGCTACGCGGGCGGTGCCGAAGACAATGCGCCGCTGCACAAGCTGGGCGGCGATGCCTGGGCGCGCGCGCGGCAGAAAGCGGCGGAGAAAGTGCGCGACGTGGCGGCCGAGCTGCTGGATATTTACGCCCAGCGCGCGGCCAAAGAGGGCTATGCGTTTAAGCATGATAAAGAACAGTATCAGCTGTTCTGCGAGAGCTTCCCGTTTGAAACCACGCCGGATCAGGCCCAGGCCATTAACGCCGTGCTGAGCGACATGTGCCAGCCGCTGGCGATGGATCGCTTAGTGTGTGGTGACGTTGGCTTCGGCAAAACCGAAGTGGCGATGCGCGCCGCCTTCCTTGCGGTGGAAAACAACAAGCAGGTGGCGGTGCTGGTGCCGACTACCCTCCTCGCCCAGCAGCACTTCGACAACTTCCGCGACCGCTTCGCCAACTGGCCGGTGCGCATCGAGATGCTGTCGCGTTTTCGCAGCGCCAAAGAGCAGACGCAGATCCTCGAACAGGCAAGCGAAGGCAAAATTGACATTCTGATCGGCACCCACAAGCTGCTGCAAAGCGACGTGAAGTGGAAAGATCTGGGGCTGTTGATTGTCGACGAGGAGCACCGCTTCGGGGTGCGCCACAAGGAGCGCATCAAAGCGATGCGCGCTGACGTCGACATTCTGACCCTGACCGCCACGCCGATCCCGCGCACCCTGAATATGGCAATGAGCGGCATGCGCGATCTGTCGATTATTGCCACACCTCCGGCGCGCCGTCTGGCGGTGAAAACCTTTGTTCGCGAGTACGACAACCTGGTGGTGCGCGAGGCGATCCTGCGCGAAGTGCTGCGCGGCGGCCAGGTGTATTACCTGTATAACGACGTTGAAAACATTCAGAAAGCCGCTGACCGGCTGGCAGAACTGGTGCCGGAAGCGCGCATCGCCATTGGTCACGGGCAGATGCGCGAGCGCGAGCTGGAGCGGGTGATGAACGACTTCCACCACCAGCGTTTCAACGTGCTGGTGTGTACCACCATCATTGAAACCGGCATTGATATCCCGACCGCGAACACGATTATCATCGAACGCGCGGATCACTTCGGCCTGGCCCAGCTGCACCAGCTGCGCGGGCGTGTCGGGCGTTCGCACCATCAGGCCTACGCCTGGCTGCTGACGCCGCATCCGAAGGCGATGACCACCGACGCGCAAAAGCGTCTGGAAGCTATCGCCTCGCTGGAAGATCTGGGTGCTGGCTTTGCACTGGCGACGCACGACCTGGAGATCCGCGGCGCCGGTGAACTGCTGGGTGAAGACCAGAGCGGCTCCATGGAAACCATCGGTTTCTCCCTGTATATGGAGCTGCTGGAAAATGCCGTCGACGCGCTTAAAGCCGGACGTGAACCGTCTCTTGAAGATCTCACCAGCCAGCAGACCGAAGTGGAGCTGCGCATGCCTTCCCTGCTGCCGGATGATTTTATTCCTGACGTGAATACTCGGCTGTCGTTCTACAAACGCATTGCCAGCGCGAAAAGCGAAGGCGAGCTGGAGGAGATCAAAGTCGAGCTGATCGACCGTTTCGGCATATTGCCCGATGCGGCGCGCAACCTGCTGGATATTGCCCGGCTGCGTCAGCAGGCGCAGAAGCTGGGGATCCGCAAACTTGAAGGCAATGAGAAAGGCGGCGTGATTGAGTTTGCCGAGAAGAACCATGTCGATCCGATGTGGCTGATTGGCCTGCTGCAAAAACAGCCGCAGCATTTCCGTCTTGATGGCCCG
The DNA here is from genome assembly GCF_049238105.1 of Enterobacter cloacae complex sp. IR5418. Lineage (NCBI taxonomy): Bacteria > Pseudomonadati > Pseudomonadota > Gammaproteobacteria > Enterobacterales > Enterobacteriaceae > Enterobacter > Enterobacter cloacae complex sp. IR5418. The sequence continues at coordinate 39,548 of NZ_JBMKHS010000013.1, forward strand.
ACGCGCCTGAAATTTACCCAGGATCTGACGGAGCGTAAAACCCGCATGGACTGGGTGCGTAACTTTATGCGCCAGCTGGAAGAGAACGCTATCGCATAACGGATCCCCCATCAGCGCCCGGCTGGTGGGGGACAATTTACAAACTCTTTGCACTTCGCCCGAACTTCCCGACTATACATTCGCCATAATTATCATTAACGCCTTATAAAACAATAACCTTATCATTTATATGGATTATGATAATGATGACCTCTTCGCGTTTTACCCGCTGGCTGACTCTGTTTGCGCTGGCCGCGACGGTTGCCGTCGCGCTCCCTGCTCGCGCCAATACCTGGCCTCTCCCGCCTGCTGGCAGCAACGTCGTAGGTGAAAACCGCTTTCACGTGGTTGAAAACGATGGCGGTTCGCTGGAAGCGATTGCCAAAAAATATAACGTCGGGTTCCTGGCACTGTTGCAGGCCAATCCGGGCGTTGATCCGTATGTACCCCGGGCGGGCAGCGTACTGACGATTCCGCTGCAAACCATCCTGCCGGACGCGCCGCGTCAGGGCATTGTGATTAACCTCGCCGAGCTGCGTCTGTATTACTACCCACCGGGCAAGAATGAAGTGACCGTCTACCCTATCGGTATTGGTCAGCTGGGGGGCGATACGCTCACGCCTACCATGGTCACCACCGTCTCTGATAAGCGCGCGAATCCCACCTGGACCCCGACGGCAAACATTCGCGCCCGTTATAAAGCACAAGGTATCGATCTTCCTGCCGTGGTGCCCGCTGGCCCGGATAACCCGATGGGGCACCATGCGATCCGCCTGGCGGCCTACGGTGGGGTTTATCTTCTGCACGGCACGAATGCGGATTTCGGGATCGGAATGCGCGTCAGTTCCGGCTGTATTCGCCTGCGTGATGACGACATCAAAACGCTCTACCGCGTGATCTCTCCTGGCACAAAAGTAAATATCATCAATACCCCGATTAAAGTGTCTGAAGAGCCGGGTGGCGTCCGTCTGGTTGAGATCCACCAGCCTTTGTCGAAAAATATCAATGACGATCCGCAGACGCTGCCGATTAACCTGAATGCGTCGATGGTGAGCTTTAAAACGAACGCCAACACCGATGGCGCGGTAATGGAGCGGGCGATGGAAGCGCGCTCGGGTATGCCAACCGATGTCACGCGACATAATGAGGTTGTTCAGCAATCAATGTAGAACGGTTAGAACGACAAACGCCCTGCTAATGTAGGGCGTTTTTTATTGCAGTGGCATAACGGAGGGTTGCGTTACGCTTATTTGTAGATAACTGCGGTACCGTGCAGGGTGTTAGGACCGGTCACAGAGGTGATGCGGAATGATTTCGCACCCATTTCGTCAGCTTTTTGCGCCAGCTGATCTTCCAGTGAGCCCAGGTTAGTCCCGGCTGTGGCAGAAATGGTACCGACTTTTTGCTGGTCTGCTGGAGTAGATTGCACTTCAACAGCAGCGAAACTTGCGAAAGAGAGTGAACTCAGAACAGCGGCAGCGATGAGGGTTTTAACGTTTTTCATGATTTTGTACCTTTAGGCAGATGATGTAGTGGTCGTTAGTTATGTAGTTAACGATCGATAGGTAAATGATAGGTGTGATCCAGGTCACACATCAACTCATTTTTATAACAACCGTTAAATTAATTTCATTTGCCTTATATTTCATAAAGATAAAATTAAATTATTTTTCAGAAATCACCGCTGGTCGTCGCAGGCGTTTATTTTTATAATGATTATTCAACAAAACAACAGAGGACCAACGGCACATGACAACCGATGTCACGCGTTGCGCAAAGAAAAGCCGTGGCCGACCAAAAGTGTTCGACAGGGATGCGGCGCTCGATAAGGCCATGACGCTCTTCTGGCAGCATGGGTATGAAGCCACGTCGCTTTCCGATCTGGTGGAAGCGACGGGCGCGAAAGCCCCTACCCTGTACGCAGAGTTCACCAACAAAGAAGGCTTATTCCGGGCCGTTCTGGACAGATACATCTCGCGCTTCGCGGCAAAACATGAAGCCCAGCTGTTCTGCGAAGAAAAATCCGTTGAGCAGGCTTTGCAGGATTATTTCACGGCAATCGCATCCTGCTATACCAGTAAAGACACGCCTGCGGGCTGTTTTATGATCAACACCTCCGCCACCCTTGCGGCATCGTCTAAGGAGATAGCCAATACGGTTAAATCCCGGCATGCGATGCAGGAGGAGACGCTCAGCACGTTTCTGGCTCAGCGTCAGCAGCGCGGCGAAATCCCGGCGCATTGCCGTCCGCAGGAGCTTGCCCGGTATCTGAGCTGTATTTTACAGGGGATGTCCATCAGTGCCCGTGAAGGGGCAACGCTGGAAAAATTGCAGGGGATTACGCAAACCACGCTGCGCCTGTGGCCTGAACTGCTTAAACTCTGACGCAAAAAAAAGCTCCTCAGCCTGAGCGCATGAGGAGCTAAGTTCAGAGAACATCTTTTTTACACTTTGTTATTCAGTATCAGCTGACCATTACCGTCGAGAGGGATCTGCGTGCCCGGATCTTTATCCATGCGGATTTTCCCCTGCTGATCGCCAATTTTGTAGGTTACGTCGTAACCCAGCATTTTTTCAGACTTGTCATACACGGTTTTACACCGTTGCTGCGTTGTGGTGTAGGTATCATTTTCCTGCATCGCGCCCTGCACCTGGTTACCGGCATAACCGCCACCCAGCGCACCGACAACGGTCGCAACATCCTTACCACGGCCACCACCAAACTGATGACCAATCACCCCACCTGCTACCGCACCCAGCACGGAGCCAGCGATACGGTTTTCATCCTGAACCGGACGACGATGGGTGACAGAAACATTACGGCACTCCTGACGAGGTGTCTTGACCGTCTCTTTGATCGGAGTAGCGGAAACCACCTGCGCATACTGCGGGCCACGATCAAGTACGTTCAGACTGGCAACGGCAGCCACACCTAACGCAGCAGCGACGCCAATCCCTATACCCGCCAACATTGATTTATTCACGGGACTTCCTCCTTTGTTGCAATTGGTAGCAATTTTGCAGCGCAGTAAACGCTTCGCCAATAAGATAAAGGATCAAAAACCGGGGCGATGAGCTGGGATAGCGTCTGTTTAGGAGAACTCTTAAGGGGTCTGGAGCGAGATGAACAGCATGATGTGCTGAAAATTCCCTCCGGAGAGCCCGGAGGGAGAGAGAAATTAGTGCAGCTTCAGGCGTGGGCGGATCACGCGGTTGATGCGGCCGACCAGCATCATCAGGCCGGTTTTGAAGTAGCCGTGCAGCGCAATCTGGTGCATACGGTACAGAGAAATGTACACGAAGCGGGCGATGCGCCCTTCCACCATCATGGAGCCGCGCATCAGGTTGCCCATCAGGCTGCCCACGGTGGAGAAGTTTGAAAGCGATACCAGAGAGCCATGATCTTTGTAGACATAGGCTTTCATCGGCTTGCCTTTCATCTGCGCCAGGATGTTATGCAGCACGAGGCTTGCCATCTGGTGCGCGGCCTGAGCGCGAGGCGGTACAAACCCGCCTTCCGGACGTGCGCAGGAGGCACAGTCGCCGATGGCAAAGATTTCAGGATCGCGCGTGGTTTGCAGCGTCGGCTCTGTCACCAGCTGGTTAATGCGGTTCGTCTCCAGCCCACCGATATCTTTCATGAAATCAGGCGCTTTGATCCCCGCGGCCCAGACCATCAGGTCGGCCTGGATGTATTCGCCGTCTTTGGTATGCAGGCCGCCCTCATCCGCACTCGTCACCATGGTCTGGGTCAGTACGCGTACGCCCAGTTTGGTCAGCTCGTTGTGCGCCGCGCCGGAAATACGCGGCGGCAGCGCAGGCAGAATGCGTTCACCCGCCTCCACCAGCGTCACATTCAGCGCTTCGTTAGTTAGCCCTTTGTAGCCATAGCTGTGCAGCTGTTTCACCGCGCTATGCAGCTCAGCCGATAACTCAACGCCCGTTGCGCCGCCACCCACGATAGCAATGTTAACCTTGCCGTTGGCACCCATATTATTGGTGTACTTCAGGAACAGGTTAAGCATCTCCTGATGGAAACGACGCGCCTGATGCGGGTTATCCAGGAAGATGCAGTGCTCTTTCACGCCCGGGGTGTTGAAGTCGTTAGAGGTGCTGCCCAGGGCCATCACCAGCGTGTCATAGGCCAGCTTGCGCTCAGGAACCAGCAGCTCGCCTTTATCATCGCGCAGCTCAGCCAGCGTGATGGTTTTGTTTTCACGGTTGATGTCCACCACCGAACCCAGCTGGAACTGGAAATGGTGGTTACGCGCATGCGCCAGATAGCTCAGCGCATCCACACCCTCATCCAGCGACCCGGTCGCCACTTCGTGCAGCAGCGGCTTCCACAGGTGGCTATGGTTACGATCCACCAGCGTGATTTTGGCTTTCTTACCGCGCCCCAGCTTCTTACCCAGCTGTGTCGCCAGCTCCAGTCCGCCAGCACCACCGCCGACAATCACTATCTTTTTCAATGGCGTAGTCAACGTGACCCCCTCAAATTATTAACCAATTGTTAATTAAAAGTTATATAAATAACCCTTAATTAACAACAGGTTACTGCGCTGAAACCATTCAGATTCATTGAGAATAGCACGTCAGGCGCATTGGTCATACCAAAATTGATATGTATCAAGTTTTGATGGTTTAAAAGTAGACAAGTCTGACAAAAAAGAGGCCCGGCACGCTTTCACGTACCGGGCCTTTGTCAGGTTCAGGGAGGTCAGCCCAGCGTTTTGAAGGCTTTAATGCGCTGCAAATGCGGCGAAATGTTTTTGAATTTGTGGGTCTGCTCTTCGTCCCAGACAATTTCGTAGTAATGATGCAGAAGCTCGGCGGCGCGGGAGCTGTTCAGCGCCTCATCGTTGCGGGAGAGGATCACCAGGCACCGGTCGCGGTTCTTTTCACGGAAATTGCTCACGCATTTGGTTGCGATATCGGCGTACTCTTCCGGACGGTCAATCTTGCCTTCCATGTTTTCGTTTGGAAACAGGTTAGGGTTAAAAATGACCTGACGGATATCGCACAAAAAACCGATACGCTCTGCCCAGTATCCCCCCAACCCCACGCCGCAGATTAGCGGGCGATCGTCGATATTGAGCTGCAACATTTTGTCCACTTCTTTCAGCAGATGTTGCATGTCATGCTTCGGATGACGTGTGCTGTAACTGATCAGCCGGACATCCGGATCGATAAACTGCAATTGCAGCACTTTCTCATGATTACCAGGACTGTTTGAGTCAAAACCGTGTAAATAGATGATCATCGTCTCACCACGCTACGCCTTCCGGGATGAATTAAAGGGCTGCTTTATGTGCTTGCCAGCGCTCGTTCAGGGCTTCAAGCCGGGCGTTTACTGTTTTCCAGCGCGCCGAGTCCATCAGCTCCTGACGACTAAATGAACCTTTATGATACAATTGTGTAACACGTTCAGCATTGATCGGCGACAGGTTATCCAGCACGCTCACCGCCCCTTTACGATTATTGCAGACGAGGATCATATCGCAACCCGCATCGAGAGATGCCTGCCCACGTTCAGCATAGCTGCCCATGATCGCCGCCCCTTCCATGGATAAATCGTCAGAGAAAATCACGCCATTGAAGCCTAACTCCTGACGCAGCACGGTTTTCAGCCAGTGCGGAGAACCGCTGGCCGGACGCGGATCGACCTCACTGTAGATGACGTGCGCTGGCATGATGGCATCCAGCTTGTTATCGGAAATCAGCGAGCGGAAAACAGACATGTCTTTCGCGCGAATGTCGGCTTCCGGGCGCGGGTCATGCGGAGTTTCTTTATGGGAATCCGCCGTTACCGCCCCGTGGCCCGGGAAATGTTTGCCGGTGGTTTTCATGCCCGCATCGTGCATACCGTCGATGAAGCGCGTCGCCATGGCCAGCGCGATACGCGGATTTTCATGATACGAACGCTCACCAATTGCCGCACTAATGTGTCCTACGTCCAGCACCGGGGCGAAGCTGATGTCGATATCCATGGCGATCATCTCGCTGGCCATCAGCCAGCCAGCGTCCTGCGCCAGTTGACCGCCCTCTTCGGTCCCCAGCAGCGCAGCAAAAGATTGCGCGGCGGGTAAACGGGTAAAGCCTTCGCGGAAACGCTGCACGCGTCCCCCTTCCTGGTCTACGGCCACCACCAGGTGATTGCGTGACGCCGCGCGGATCTGGCGAACCAGCTCACGTAACTGCTCCGGATCATGATAATTGCGGGTGAAAAGTATCAGCCCCCCGACCAGCGGGTGCGCCAGAATTTCGCGCTCTTCCGCATCCAGCTCAAACCCTTCAACATCCAACATTACTGGACCCACACCAACCTCTCTTATCCTTTCGTTTGTAACTGACGCCAGGCATCATTTGCCAGCGCAATAAATTGTTTGTCACGTGTCTGCTGAAGGCGCATTTCAAACCATCCCGCCATCAGCATCAGCACCCACGGACGCCACCGCGCGACCTGCCGCGCAAGGGTGAGCGCATTGAAGTTGGCGTTTCGGGCATAGGCGATCACAAGCTGCTCGCGCGAGGCCTCATCTGGCATCCAGACCGCAGCGAGTTCGAGCGCCACGTCACCGTCCCCGACATACTCCCAGTCGATAAGTTTCTCGCCCGCCGTGGTATGAACGATATTCCCCGCGTGGACATCCATATGCAGCGGCGCCAGGCGTAACGCCTGCGGCTCGCCCGCTCTGCGCAGCCGCTTAAGCTGCGCCAGCCAGTAAGGAGTGCGTCGTTCAGGCGCAGCCTGCTGCCAGTAGCGTTCCAGCAAGGGGAGCAACATTACCCGCCAGCCCAGACGCGGCTGGCGATGCAGATGATACAGCATGGCTGCCAGCGTGGGCGTATCGGGTAGCTCGCTTTTGATCTCACCCGCAATAAACTGCACCGCCATCCAGTCTCTGATAAAAAGATGCGGTTGCGGTGCAAGGTCGGCGGGCAGGCGCTTCAGGGCGCGGAACTGGCGACGAAAATGGGAGGCAGGCGCGGCGGCATCGTGATGCTGGCGTAAAACCAGCCGATGGTCGCCACGCTCAATAATGCAACTCGCGCCGCCAAGCCCGGCGGGGGCTTGCGGCGCGATAACACGGTACTGAGGGAAATAGCGCGTCAGGACATCATGACGCGTGCGCTTATTGTTGCGTAACGACACCTTTACCTGACCAGATAATTTCGCCGGTCTGCACCAGCATTAACTGCATCTGCAACGACGGCGTGTTCACGTTGCCTGTCGCGTTAGAATAAAGGACATACTGCGCGCCTACGTTGCGGGCAATACCGATCGCTTTACTGCGGGAACCCAGGCTGTCCTGAGGCGACAGGCCAAGCTGCTGCTTAGCCACCGCGAGCTGCTGGGCTGAGACCAGCGTAAATTTACCGTTATTCGCCAGCGCGTTACGCAGGGTTTCCGTCGCTTCTCCCGCATTCAGGGAACCATTTGTACGGTTGTTCACGCTGTCCACCAGCAACACGCTGCCAGGCGTAACGCCCTGCGCCTGCAACATTTTGCCTACCATCGGCTGCATTGCACCGTTCCAGTCATAGTGACGTACTCGCGGCGCAGGCTGTGCGGTGTCGTCCGGATGTTCGATCGGACCAGGCTGTGCCGGGATGGTCGGTACAGACGGCACGGTTGGAACAGGTTGCGCTGGGGTTGTTGGCTGTTCCGTTCCCGGCTTCGCCTGATCTACCGGTGCAGGTTCTTCCGTTCGCGTCACACAACCCGCCAGAAAGAGTGCAAAGGCACTCAGGAGCGCATAACGGCTCATTGTTTTAATCAAGGTTCACTCCTTACAAATAAAGATAAAGTCTCACCTTATGTGCACCCAGATAGCTGGCGCTGCCGTAAAGCGTAACCGACGATCTTGCCGGGATCGTCACGCTGCGCGGCGCCTCAAGCGGGTGCATCTCAAGACCTCTCACGTCATACCAGTAGAAGCGATAATGCACCGTCACTGGCTCTTGCCTTTCGTTATAGAGCGTAGAGGAGGCAGAAGACTGAATTTCGCTTATGGTCAGCGAAGGCTTCTCCGCCGTGATGCCCGCAGCAAGTACTGAGGACTCCATCACCAGCGTCTGTTCCTCACTGACCGGGATGGCGGGACGCGCGCTGCACCCAACCATGACCAGCGTTACGATCAGCGCTGCAATACGCCCAATAAACATATTAAAGACCTTTATGTGCCAGCATCGGTCCCAGTGGACGTCCACCCAGCAGATGCATATGAATATGATAGACTTCCTGCCCGCCATGGCGATTACAGTTCATGATCAGACGGTATCCGTCTTCAGCAATCCCTTCCTGCTCGGCGATTTTCGCGGCCACCGTAAGCATACGACCTAGCGCCACTTCATGCTCGGTTTTAACGTCATTGACGGTCGGGATCAGAATATTGGGAATAATAAGAATGTGCGTCGGCGCCTGGGGAGAAATGTCGCGGAAAGCCGTGACCAGTTCATCCTGATAGACAATATCCGACGGAATTTCGCGGCGGATAATTTTACTGAAAATCGTTTCTTCAGCCATGACCTTTTCCTTTTAAGTTTAATCTGGCGTCGTGCGTCCGTTGTTAACACACATTGACTGTTTTACTGTGTGACACAAGACAAGAGTATGAGCGAGTTTCTCCTGTCCTTTCAACCTTCTCCCGTGATTTCTTTCCTGATTGGCCCCCATCTGGCTGAAGAGGCATCGCTTTAGGACATTTCTTTTCTGAAACCTGATTTCAGTTCATCCCGAAACATCTGTTTACAGCGTTAATCACAATGCGTATATTTCGCATTTGCATTTTCATGCGCATTTTTAACATAGAAAACGACTTCAGCCCGTGCTAGCGGGACTGTCGCGAACTACCTTCACCATTCACTAAGGGTTTGATGATGTCTTTCATTAATCACACCAGGGATGGGCAACGTCAGCCTGCCGCAACACCTTCGTTGCTGGCCGCCTGCATTGCTATGGCATTGACGCAAACCACCGCTTTCGCTGCCTCTACAACCGAAGATACCGTTGTCGTTGATGGCGGTTTTGACAACACACAGGATCTGTCTGCCAGCCAGGACCAGGATTACAGCGTAAAAACCACCACCACCGGCACTAAACTGCTGCTGGTCCCTCGCGATATTCCGCAGTCCGTCAGCGTTATCAGCCAGCAGCGTATGGCTGACCAGAATCTGCAATCCATCGGACAGGTGCTGACGAACACCACGGGCATTACGGCGCAGGTGCAGGACAGCGACCGTACCGTGTTCTACTCACGTGGGTTTTTCGTCAGCAACTACGCCTACGACGACCTGCCGACGTCTATCAGTGAAGTGTGGAACTTTGGTGATACCGCCGCCGATACCGCGATTTATGACCGCATCGAAGTAGTCCGCGGTGCCACTGGCCTGATGTCCGGCACGGGCAACCCGGCGGCATACGTTAATATGGTGCGTAAGCATGCGGACAGCCCGGAATTTAAAGGTAACGTCTCCGCCAGCTACGGCAGCTGGGACAAGCAGCGCTACGTGCTGGATCTCCAGGCGCCGCTGGTTGAGTCAGGTAAGGTACGGGGCCGTCTGATCACCGGTTATCAGGACAACGACAGCTTCGTGGATAACTACCACTACCGGAAAAAATTCCTCTACGGTGTGATGGACGCGGATGTCACCGACAGCACGACCCTCTCGGTAGGGTATGAGTATCAGGAAAGCCATACCGCCGACCCGACATGGGGCGGACTGCCGACCTGGTACAGCGACGGAAGTAAGACCCACTACAATCGCAGCCAGACCGTCGCACCTGACTGGGCTTATTCAGATAAAGACAGCACCCGCATCTTCGCAAACCTGACTCAGCGTTTCGATAATGGCTGGGAAGCGCACATCAACGGCATGCATGCTGAAACCAAGTTCGACTCCAAACTGATGTATATGTCCGGCTATCCGGATAAAGAGACCGGCGCGGGCCTGGTGGGTTATGGCGGCTGGAACCGCGGGGAACGTAAACAGGATGCGGTTGACGCCTTCCTGCGTGGCGGCTTCGATCTCTTTGGCCGTCAGCACGAAATGATGTTCGGCGGCAGCTTCAGCCGTCAGCGTAACCATTACGACAATACCATGCCGGATGCGGTATACGGCATGGTTGATGTCGGCAACTTTAAGAACTGGAACGGGAACATTGCCGATCCGCAGTGGACGCCGTGGAAACTCTACAGCAAGGATGATATTCGTCAGTCTTCAGCCTATTCTTCTGCGCGTTTCTCGCTGGCCGATCCGCTGCACCTGATCCTGGGCGCGCGCTACACCCAATACAACATTCGCTATAACCCGGCAGGATCGCCGAATACCCGTCTGGAAAGCACTAAAGATGACGTCACGCCGTACGCTGGCCTGGTGTATGACATCAATGAGGACTGGTCGACCTACGTCAGCTATACCTCCATCTTCCAGCCGCAGGATAAGCGCGATGCCAGCGGACGTTATCTCGACCCGACCACGGGCAAAAGCTACGAAGCCGGGGTGAAGGCAGACTGGTTTAATACCCGCCTCACTACCTCGCTGGCAATTTTCCGCATTGAGCAGGATAACGTCGCCAGCAACACCTATACCTACATGCCGAGCGGTGAATCGATCTATGAATCGCTGGACGGCGTGGTCAGCAAAGGGGTTGAGTTTGAGCTAAACGGTGCGCTTACCGATAACTGGCAACTGACCTTCGGCGCGACGCGTTACATTGCAGAAGATAAGAATGGCAACGCCGTCAGCTCCGATCAGCCGCGCACGACCATGAAGCTGTTCACCCGTTATCAATTGCCAATGCTGCCGGAACTGACCGTGGGTGGTGGCGTCAACTGGCAGAATAAAGTGTGGACGGACGTGGAAGGCGGCCCGGCAGGACGCTCCCGCGCAGAGCAAGGCAGCTATGGGCTGGTGAATCTGTTCAGCCGTTATCAGGTCACCAAAGACTTTGCTGTTCAGGCTAACGTCAACAACCTGTTCGATAAAGAGTATTACGACTACGTTGGATCTTATGTGGTGTATGGCGCGCCGCTGAACGTTTCGGTGAGCGCAAGCTACGATTTCTGAGTGACAGAAGCCCGGTGGCGCTGCGCTTACCGGGCCTACCCATCACGTAGGCCGGGTAAGGCGCAGCCGCCACCCGGCACCACAAACCGCAGTAATAAAAAAGGCAGCCATTCGGCTGCCTTAGTCTCCCCAGGTCACAGCTTAGTTGTTGCGGATGTACTCATCCATTTCGGTTTTCAGGTTATCGGATTTCGTACCGAAGATTGCCTGAACACCAGAACCTGCAACAACGACGCCCGCTGCGCCCAGTTTTTTCAGACCCGGCTGGTCTACTTTCGCCACGTCGGCAACGCTCACACGCAGACGAGTGATACACGCGTCCAGGTTAGTGATGTTTTCTTTACCGCCGAAGGCAGCGACCAGAGCAGGTGCCATTTCGCTGGTCACACCGGCTTTGCTGTCTTCAGTTGCATCTTCACGACCCGGAGTTTTCAGGTCCAGTGCTTTGATCAGCACGCGGAAGACGGTGTAGTACACCACTGCGTAGCCCGCACCCACGATTGGGAACAGCCACAGCTTGCTGCTGTTACCGGACAGAACGATGAAGTCGATCAGGCCGTGAGAGAAGGACGTACCGTCACGCATACCCAGCAGAATACAGATTGGGAATGCCAGACCTGCCAGTACCGCATGGATGATGTACAGGATCGGCGCAACGAACATGAAGGAGAACTCGATCGGCTCGGTGATACCGGTCAGGAACGAGGTCAGCGCTGCGGAGATCATGATACCGCCCACTTTTGCACGGTTCTCTGGTTTAGCAGAGTGCCAGATAGCAATTGCAGCGGCTGGCAGACCGTACATTTTGAACAGGAAGCCACCAGACAGTTTACCTGCCGTTGGGTCGCCTGCCATGTAGCGAGGAATATCACCGTGGAACACCTGACCTGCTGCGTTGGTGTATTCACCAATCTGCATCTGGAATGGAACGTTCCAGATGTGGTGCAGACCAAATGGTACCAGGCAGCGCTCAATGAAGCCGTAGATACCGAACGCCACAACCGGGTTCTGGTAAGCTGCCCACTGAGAGAAGGTCTGGATTGCCGTACCGATTGGTGGCCAGATGAAGGACAGGACTACACCGGTGAAAATCGCGGCCAGACCAGAAATGATCGGCACAAAACGTTTACCCGCGAAGAAGCCCAGATACTCAGGCAGCTTGATGCGATAAAAGCGGTTAAACATGTACGCTGCAATCGCACCGGAGATAATACCACCGAGAACACCGGTGTCCGCCAGGTGCTTAGCGGCAATCTCTTCAGCAGGTAAATGCAGTACCAGTGGCGCAACCACAGCCATGGTTTTCACCATGATGCCGTAAGCAACAACGGACGCCAGAGCGGATACACCGTCGTTATTGGTGAAGCCCAGAGCAACACCGATAGCGAAGATCAGCGGCATGTTAGCAAAAACAGAACCGCCTGCTTCGGCCATCACGTGGGAAACTACGGCTGGCAGCCAGCTGAAGTTTGCAGAACCGACACCCAGCAGGATACCTGCGATAGGCAGTACGGATACTGGCAGCATCAGCGATTTACCGACCTTTTGCAGGTTAGCAAATGCATTCTTAAACATAATTGAGAGTGCTCCTGAGTATTTGTGCTTTTTTTACGCTTTCACGCATTGGCCCGGGGGGAGTACCGCGCCGTGGACAGGACATCTAAGCGCCCTTTATTTATTACACAGAGTAAAATAATTCCCTCTGAGTTTGTTTGACGGCTATCACGTTTCAGTTCAAGACGGTCAAAAAACTTGCAGATATTTACATAAAGCATGTCTGGATGTGTCTAAAAACGCCATCACCGCCCCAAATGAGGCGGTGAACTTTACTCGTTTTACTTATTAATTACGAGCCTAAAAATAACAGGTGTATCAGACAGATTGCAGGCGGGCGGGGTCGATATGGAACAGGCTGGCGAAGTTTTCCGTCGTCACGCGAGCCAGCTCTTCAATACTGACACCTTTCAGAACGGCCATATACTCAGCGACATCCCGGGTCATCGCTGGCTGGTTCTCTTTACCACGATGAGGCACCGGCGCCAGGTACGGGGAATCGGTTTCCACCAGAATACGATCCAGCGGAACATAACGCGCCGCATCACGCAGTTGCTCAGCATTGCGGAACGTGACGATCCCCGAAAACGAGATATAAAAGCCTAAATCAAGCAGCTTACCCGCCGTTTCTCTGTCTTCTGTGAAACAGTGTAGTACGCCACCGCAATCCGTCACCTTTTCTTCCCGCAGGATCGCCAGCGTGTCGGCGCGTGCATCGCGGGTATGAACGATAACCGGCTTATTCAGTTCACGACCAATACGGATGTGGTTGCGGAAGGATTCCTGCTGGCGAGGTTTTGTTTCCGGGGTGTAGAAATAGTCGAGACCGGTTTCACCCATCGCCACAACGCCCTCTTCTGCGGCAAGGCGCCGTAAGTCCTCAACGTCATACTCCTCGTCCTGATTCAGCGGATGTACGCCACAGGAGAAAACGACATTATCGCGCTCGCCAACCAGTTCACGCATGGAGCGATAACCCGGCAGCGTGGTCGCCACAGCCAGGCAAAATTTCACATCACGCGCGGCGGCTTTCGCCAGCACGTCGTCCACATTTTTATGCAGGGATTGATAATCCAGGCCATCAAGATGGCAGTGTGAGTCGACTAAAAACATAATGTCTCTCTCAGAGGTGGGAAACCGGTGGTATTACACCCGGTTGCAGGTAGTGTTCGATACGCAGTAACTGGTCGGTCAGTAAAAGCTCACGATTAAGACCGGTCACTGTCAAAAGTTGTTCACGACTCTGGCAGATATCATGAAGGATAGCGAGCAGCGACTGCCCTGACAGGCAATTCGCCAGCGTGGTGACCAGCGTCCACACGTCAGGGTTAGTCAGAAGGGTAGCCCCTTGCTGGATCTTGAGCGCATCCAGCAGCAGCGCAGCCAGCCAGTGGAGCCGTTCCGCAGCCTGATCGCTGTTCAGCGCTGGCATTACGCTAAGCCAGTCGTGGCTGTCGAGGGCGGATTCAACCGCACGACAAAGCGTTTCACGCTGGGACCACACCTCCGGCTGCAATAAGGCCAGCGCAGCCGCAGGCGCGCCGCTGCACAGGCGTAACGCCGAGCGCGCCGCATCTTGTGACACCGTCACTTCTCGCTCAAGCCAGGCGAGCGCCCAGGACTCCTGAGGTACAGCGAGGTGGTGAAGACGGCAGCGACTGCGTAGCGTCGCCAGCAAGCGTTCCGGCTCACGGCAGGAGAGGAAAAACCAGGTATTCTCTGGCGGCTCTTCCAGGGTTTTTAACAGGGCGTTGGCGGCCGCTTCCGTGAGCAGCGCGGCGTCTTTCAGCCACACCACTTTCGCCCCGCCCAGACGCGCATATTCGTACAGTTTCTCACTAACCTCACGCACCGCGTCAATACCGAGCGTATTTTTGCCCTTCTCCGGTTCGAGGGTGTAATAGTCAGGATGCGTACCCGCCTGCATGAGCTGGCAACCCCGGCACTTACCGCAGCTTTTATGCCCTTCCGGCTGCTGGCACATCAGAAAGCGGGTGATGGCGTAAATCAGCGCATCATCCCCCATTCCCGGCAGCGCCTGGATCAGTAACGCATGATGCCCCCGACCAACCTGATAGCTGCCGATCAGCTGTTCAAAGTGTGGGCGCAACCATGGATACCATTTCATGCCTGCTGCTCCTGTAGCCACTGCGTAACGGTTTGCTGAATATCACGCGTAACGTCTTCCAGGGATTGCGTCGCATCGATGGTACGAATGGTATCGTCCTGCCCGGCCAGTTCCAGGTACCGCGCGCGGGTGCGGTTAAAGAAGTCGAAAGACTCCTGTTCAATGCGATCCAGTTCGCCGCGGGCCCGGGCGCGCTTCAGGCCCACCTCAGGCGTTACGTCCAGATACAGCGTCAGGTCAGGACGGAAATCGCCCAGAACCGCGTCGCGAAGCGTAGCCAGCATGGTCTGATCGATACCCCGGCCACCGCCCTGATACGCCTGGGTTGAGAGATCGTGACGATCGCCAATCACCCATTTCCCTTCTGCCAGAGCGGGCGCGATCACCGTCTCTACCAGCTGAACGCGCGCCGCATAGAACATCAGCACTTCCGCTTTGTCGGTAATAACTTCATCGCCAACGGATTTGATATCCAGAACCAGGCTGCGCAGTTTTTCCGCCAGCTGCGTACCGCCCGGCTCGCGGGTGAAGACCATGTCGGCGACGCCAAGCGATTTCAGCGTATCAACCACCACGTTACGGGCGGTGGTTTTGCCCGCCCCTTCGAGTCCCTCAATGACAATGTATTTACTGCGCATTTTTTTCCTTAAGTGCCTTCAGATAGTCCTGAACGGAGCGATTGTGGCTGGCCAGGTTGGTATTAAACGTGTGCCCCCCTTTTCCGTCAGCCACAAAATAGAGATACGGCGTTTTGGCCGGGTGCGCGGCGGCCTTCAACGATGCTTCACTCGGCGTCGCAATCGGTCCAGGCGGCAAGCCGCTAATCACGTAGGTATTATACGCCGTTGGCGTCTCCAGATCTTTTCTGGAGATCCTGCCGTTGTAGTTTTCGCCCATGCCATAGATGACGGTAGGATCGGTTTGCAAACGCATGCCGATGCGCAGACGGTTTATAAACACCGAAGCAACCTGGTCACGTTCGGCAGCAACGGCCGTCTCTTTCTCGATGATCGAGGCCATCGTCATGAACTGGTTCTGATCTTTATACGGCAGGCCATCCGCTCGCCCTTTCCAGGCAGCTTCTACCGCCGCGACCATTTTGTTGTGCGCGCGCTTCAGAATGGCCACATCCGTCGTACCTGCCGTATACATCCACGTATCGGGCCAGAACCAGCCTTCAACCCACTCGGGATGTTCGAATTTTAAGGCGTCTGCCACGGTCTGGTAGCGATCATCTTTCAGCGTATGCTTGATGTACGGCGCGTCACGCAACTGCCGGAGATAATCGCTCAGACGCATACCTTCCACAAAACGCAGCGGGAACTGGGCTTCTTTACCACTTTCCAGCAGTTGCAGCATCTCGCGCACGGTCATGCCAGGGGTAAAGCGATAGGTGCCCGCCTTGAAGTGGGACAGTTCCGGCTCAATACGCAGCAGCCACTGGAAAACGCGTGGGCGGTTAATAATTTTGTCGCCATACAGCTGCTGACCAAGCGCCTGCCGCCCGGTCCCCGCTTTCAGGGTAAAAATCGTCTCGTCTTTAATCAGGATTTTACTGTCCGCCAGTTGGCGAACTTTCCATACTCCCGCTCCGCCAGCGATACCCAACGCAACAATAAGGAGAAGGACAAAGCGCAACATTTTCTTCATGACTATCTGGTTTGCTCACATATCGGGGCTAAAAACTGGAACAGCTCGCGGGATGACCAGCACTTGTGGCCATAAGCGCGAACGGGCACAACGGGCATCAGCGCATTGCAGATAACGACTTCATCAGCGACCATCAGCGCCTCTTCCTTTGCGTTGACTTCGACAACGCGAAAGCCTGCGCGTGCCAGCTGTTGCAAACAAAACTGCCGCATAATGCCGTTGACTCCGGCCTGCTCCAGCGAAGGCGTGAACACGTCACTGCCCTTCCGCCAGAGTAAATTAGCCGCACAGCATTCCGTAATGTACCCTTCGCTGTCAAGAACCAGCGCCTCCCCGGCCTCCGTCTGCTCAAGATGAGTACGAATAAGCACCTGTTCAAGGCGGTTAAGATGTTTTATGCCAGCGAGCATCGGGTTTCGCCCCAGACGTACCGGGCTAAGCGCCAGGACTACGCCCTCTTCACGCCAGCGCGCGTAATGGGAAGGGTAATCAGAAACGGAAAGGATCCGCGTGGGACGCAGGCAGGCAGAGCCGCTATAGCCCCGGCCACCGCTGCCGCGGCTGATGATGACTTTCAAAACACCGCATGCTTTGCCTGACGCCAGCTGCCGCATTTCACTTTCAAGGGTGTCCCACTGCGAGAAGGGGATCAGTAATGTCTCGCAGGCTTTTCGTAAACGAAGGATATGGGCATCAGGCAGGCATATGTCACCGTTGAGAATACGCGCAGTGGTGAAACAGCCATCGCCAAACTGGGTCGCCCTGTCGCTTGCTGGCAGCGTTTCTTGCTCAAGGCCATTAATTAAAAACATGGTGGCTCCTTATGCGTGGTGGCTCAGTCTGGCAGGATGTGGATAGCCGGACAAGGGGATTTCACCTAATAAAAAAGGCCCGGCAAGCGGACCTTTTTTATCGTCAGCGACTAATCAGACTCAGACCTTTTTGAAGATCAGAGAACCGTTTGTGCCACCGAAGCCGAAGGAGTTACACAGGGTGTACTCCATACCGCTAACCTGACGCGCTTCGTGAGGTACGAAGTCCAGATCGCAACCTTCATCCGGGTTATCCAGGTTGATGGTTGGCGGTACAGCCTGATCGCGCAGCGCGAGAATAGAGTAGATTGACTCTACTGCCCCCGCAGCACCCAGCAGGTGACCGGTCATGGATTTCGTGGAGCTAACCAGTACACGGCTGGCAGATTCGCCGAAGATAGACTTCACCGCCTGCGCTTCTGCTTTATCGCCTGCTGGCGTAGAAGTGCCGTGCGCGTTAACGTAGCCAATCTGTGCCGGCGTAATGCCCGCATCACGGATGGCGTTTTCCATCGCCAGCGCAGCACCCGCGCCGTTCTCTGGAGGAGACGTCATGTGATAAGCATCGCTGCTCATGCCAAAGCCAACAACTTCAGCATAAATTTTCGCGCCACGTTTTTTCGCGTGTTCGTACTCTTCCAGTACGATCATGCCTGCACCGTCACCCAGCACGAAACCGTCACGGTCTTTATCCCACGGACGGCTCGCCGCCTGAGGATTATCGTTTCGGGTAGAGAGCGCACGCGCTGCACCGAAGCCACCGACGCCCAGTGGGGTACTGGCTTTTTCAGCGCCGCCCGCAACCATAGCATCTGCATCGCCGTACGCGATGATACGCGCGGCCTGGCCGATGTTATGCACGCCAGACGTACAAGCTGTCGCGATTGAGATGCTTGGGCCACGCAGGCCGAACATAATGGTCAGGTGACCTGCCACCATGTTGACAATGGTAGACGGAACGAAGAACGGGCTGATTTTACGCGGGCCACCATTCATCAGAGATGTATGGTTTTCTTCAATCAGACCAAGACCGCCAATCCCGGAGCCGATAGCGGCGCCGATACGGGTCGCGTTCTCTTCCGTAATCTCAAGGCCAGAATCCTGCATGGCCTGAACGCCAGCGACAATTCCATATTGAATGAAGGCATCCATCTTGCGCTGTTCTTTGCGCGAGATGATCTCTTCACAGTTAAAATCCTTTACTAAGCCAGCAAATTTCGTTGCATAGGCGCTAGTATCGAAATGGTCGATTAGGCTGATGCCGCTCTGACCGGCAAGGAGAGCTTTCCAGGTGGACTCTACGGTATTGCCGACAGGAGACAACATGCCAAGTCCGGTCACAACTACACGACGCTTAGACACGTTTGTCCTCCAGGGAGGGATAAAAAAAGAGATTCGTGGGACGACAAAAGATAAAACTCAGGCGGTCGAATGACCGCCTGGAGATGTTCACTTACGCCTGGTGACCGTTGATGTAATCAATGGCAGCCTGAACGGTGGTGATTTTCTCAGCTTCTTCGTCCGGAATCTCAGTATCAAACTCTTCTTCCAGAGCCATTACCAGCTCAACGGTGTCAAGAGAATCTGCGCCCAGGTCTTCAACAAAGGAAGCGGAGTTCACAACTTCTTCCTGCTTAACGCCCAGCTGTTCGCCGATAATTTTCTTAACGCGTTCTTCGATAGTGCTCATACTCTTAAATTTCCTATCAAAACTCGCTTTCGCGATGGTTTTCGTAGTGTATAAAATGTTGAAAAATTTGCAACTAAATCCCGGCAGGTCTTACCACGATTTTACGTTATTTTGAGGCCATTTGCCCAAATAACGCAAATATTTTCGATCGTGATTAAACCATGTACATCCCGCCGTTGACGTGGAGGGTTTCACCAGTGATGTAACCCGCTTCGTCAGAGGCTAAAAATGCAACCGCGCTGGCGATTTCTTTAGGGTCGCCAAGACGACCCGCTGGAACTGCCGCCAGCGTACCCGCACGCTGATCATCGGTCAGCGCACGCGTCATGTCCGTTTCAATAAAGCCCGGAGCAACAACGTTTACAGTAATTCCGCGGGACGCGACTTCACGCGCCAGCGACTTACTGAAACCGATCAGACCTGCTTTCGCCGCAGCGTAGTTAGCCTGACCAGCATTTCCCATGGTACCAACCACAGAACCTACAGTGATAATACGACCATGACGCTTTTTCATCATAGCGCGCATTACCGCTTTTGACAGACGGAATACAGATGACAGGTTGGTTTCGATAATATCGTTCCACTCGTCGTCTTTCATTCGCATCAGCAGGTTGTCGCGAGTGATCCCGGCATTATTGACCAGAATATCCACTTCGCCAAACTCTGCGCGAATATTTTCCAGAACAGATTCGATAGATGCTGGTTCAGTCACATTCAGTACCAGACCTTTACCGTTCGCACCCAGATAGTCGCTGATGGCCTGTGCGCCATTCTCGCTGGTCGCAGTCCCGATCACCGTCGCGCCGCGCGCAACCAGTGTTTCAGCAATAGCGCGCCCGATACCGCGGCTAGCGCCGGTCACCAGGGCAATTTTTCCTTCAAAACTCATGGTATTCCTCTTTTATTGCGAGAGTGCCGCTTTCATTGCTTCCGGCTCGTTAATCGCCGAGGCAGTCAGGGTGTCTACAATACGTTTTGTCAGGCCAGTAAGGACCTTACCAGGGCCGACTTCATACAGGTGTTCAACGCCCTGAGACGCCATAAACTCAACGGTTTTGGTCCACTGCACCGGGCTGTAAAGCTGGCGAACCAGCGCGTTACGGATAGCGTCGGGTGCGGTTTCGCACTTCACATCGACGTTATTCACAACGGAAATCGTCGGTGCGTTAAAGGTCATTTTTTCCAGCTCAACCGCCAGCTTATCGGCAGCGGGCTTCATCAGCGCACAGTGGGATGGCACGCTCACCGGCAGTGGCAGTGCACGTTTTGCACCCGCAGCTTTGCAGGCAGCACCAGCACGCTCAACCGCTTCTTTATGACCCGCGATAACCACCTGGCCTGGCGAGTTAAAGTTTACCGGAGAAACGACCTGACCTTCAGCAGATTCTTCACAGGCTTTAGCGATAGCAGCATCATCCAGACCAATAATGGCAGACATGCCGCCCGTGCCTTCTGGCACCGCTTCCTGCATGAATTTACCACGCAATTCAACCAGACGTACCGCGTCAGCGAAGGCAATCACGCCTGCGCAGACCAGCGCAGAGTATTCACCCAGGCTATGACCCGCCATCAGCGCTGGCGCTTTGCCGCCCTGCTGCTGCCATACGCGCCACAATGCGACGGAGGCTGCCAGCAGCGCCGGTTGGGTCTGCCAGGTTTTGTTCAGCTCTTCAGCGGGGCCCTGTTGGGTAAGCGCCCACAGATCATAACCCAGCGCATCAGAAGCTTCACGGAAAGTCTCTTCAATTACCGGATAGTTTGCTGCCATTTCAGACAACATCCCAACGGTTTGCGAGCCCTGTCCCGGGAACACAAAAGCAAATTGCGTCATTTTTTAATCCTTATCCTAGAAACGAACCAGCGCGGAACCCCAGGTGAACCCGCCACCAAAGGCTTCAAGCAAGACCAGTTGGCCCCGTTTAATTCGTCCATCGCGTACCGCTTCGTCAAATGCGCACGGTACCGATGCCGCAGAGGTGTTGCCGTGGCGATCAAGCGTCACCACAACGTTATCCATAGACATACCCAGCTTCTTCGCCGTCGCGCTGATAATACGCAGGTTAGCCTGATGCGGCACCAGCCAGTCGAGCGCAGCGCGATCCAGATTGTTCGCTTCCAGCGTCTCATCAACGATGTGAGCGAGTTCAGTCACGGCGACTTTGAACACCTCGTTACCCGCCATCGTCAGGTAGATCGAACTGTCCGGATTAACGCGATCGGCGTTAGGCAGCGTTAACAGCTCGCCATAGCGACCGTCAGCATGCAGATGCGTGGAGATGATACCCGGCTCTTCGGACTGTCCCAGCAGCACCGCGCCCGCACCATCGCCAAAAATAATGATCGTGCCGCGATCGGTTGGATCGCAGGTACGCGCCAGCACGTCAGCCCCGATCACCAGCGCATATTTTACGGCGCCCGATTTTACGTACTGATCGGCGATGCTCAACGCATAGGTGAAGCCCGCGCATGCAGCAGCAACGTCAAATGCCGGGCAGCCTTTGATGCCGAGCATGTTCTGTACCTGGCACGCTGCGCTTGGGAAGGCATGCGTGGCTGAGGTGGTTGCCACCACGATAAGCCCGATCTGTTCTTTATCAATGCCCGCCATCTCAAGCGCACGCTGAGCGGCTTCGTAGCCCATGGTGGACACGGTTTCGTCTGGCGCGGCGATACGACGTTCACGGATACCTGTGCGCGTGACAATCCACTCGTCAGACGTATCTACCATTTTTTCAAGATCGGCGTTGGTACGCACTTGTTTTGGCAGGTAGCTGCCGGTACCTAAAATCTTCGTATACATGTACGCTCAGTCACTTTTAGCTAATACAGATCCCAGGCGAGCGGCAATCCTCTGAGGGACTTGTCGCTGCACCGCCTGCACTGCCTGTTCAATCGCGACGGTAAATGCTCGCTGATTGGCGGCGCCATGACTCTTAATCACGATGCCGCGCAATCCTAACAGACAGGCGCCATTATACTGGTCGGGGTTGAGGTGACTGAATCGCCGCGTCAGGCTTTTTTGTAACCAACGCTTTAATAAAATCAGCCACCAGGACCTTTTTTTACCCTCCCCCTGCGATTTCAGCAGAGAAAGGAACATTCTTACGACCCCTTCCATGGTCTTCAACGTTACGTTTCCGGTGAAGCCATCACACACTAATACATCCGTTTTGCCCGTCAGCAACTCATTGGCTTCGAGATAACCAATATAGTTGATGGAGGGGACCTGTTTGAGTATTTCCGCAGCGTCGCGAATACTGTCCAGGCCTTTGGTCTCTTCTTCACCAATATTCAATAACGCAACGCGGGGATTGTTAATCCCGACCACGTCTTCTGCCAGCACTGACCCCATAACGGCAAACTGAGCCAGCATTGTACTGTCACAATCCACGTTAGCGCCCAGGTCGAGCACCACCGTTTTGCCCTTCTGCTGGTGCGGCAACACCGTCACCAGCGCCGGACGCTCAATGCCCTCAATCGGCTTGAGCAATAATTTCGACAGCCCCATCAGCGCGCCAGTATTTCCCGCGCTGACGCAAGCCTGGGCGCGCCCCTCTTTCACCAGCTCCAGCGCCATTCGCATAGAGCTGCCGCGGCTATTACGAATAGCCTGCGATGGCCGGGCATCACTGGCAATAACTGACTGCGCAGGAATAATCTGCAGACGCGAACGTTGTTCAAAGTCAGCTTTTGCAAGTAATGGCGTGATTGTGTCGGGATTACCGACTAAAAGAAGTGTGAGTTGCGAATTAGAATTCAGTGCCTGCAATGCTGCAGGCACTGTCACGGTAGGGCCGAAATCTCCCCCCATGACATCTAACGCCAGGGTTAGACGTGTCAAGGTATCGTCGCAGCCTGGTTCGGTAAACTCCCCGTTTGCACGGGGAAGTTCCTCACTAAGCCTAATCACGCTGACGCGTGATTACTTAGTGATAACCTTGCGGCCGCGGTAGAAACCGTCAGCGGTGATGTGGTGACGCAGGTGTTTCTCACCAGAAGTCTTGTCTACAGACAGGCTGGTAACTGCGGTCAGCGCGTCATGGGAACGACGCATGCCACGTTTGGAACGGGTTGGTTTATTCTGTTGTACGGCCATGGACCTTACTCCTCAATTACTTACGCTTTAAGCTGGCTAATACGGCAAATGGGTTTGGTTTTTGCGCTTCATCAGGCAGTTCCCCAAAGACCATGTCCGCCTCGGACACTTCACAGTGTTCAGAATCATGCACCGGAACGACTGGCAGGGAGAGGATGACTTCATCTTCAACCAGCGCCAGAAGATCGATTTCACCGAATTCGTTAACCTCAATCGGCTCATACGCTTCCGGGAGTGCTTCAGCCTGTTCGTCAGAACGAACCGGACTGAAACAATACGTTGTGTGAACATGCTGTACAAACGGTTTCCCGCAACGCTGACATTCGAGCGTTACCGTCACCTTTGCATCACCGGTTAACACGGCGAGGCGCTGGTTGTCGATAGCGAACGACATGGAGCATTCTACATCACTGTCCACACTGACTACAGATTCGGCAATACGCTCAGCCTGATCGGAAGAATAGATTCCTTCGTAATCGAGGCGTTTTTGAGCCGTACGAACCGGATCAAGAGTCAGGGGTAATTTTACCTTTTGCATAGGGCGCGCATATTAACTTTGTAACGTCATAGAGTCAAAGAAAAAGGCAACCAGAGCTGCCTTTTGCCAATTATTCGCACACATTGCGGCCTGTAGTTTAAAATGGCTGGCATCGATACGCTATATCTGGTGATAAAAATATGCCAAATCTCGTCCTTGCTTCCACTTCACCTTATCGCCGAATGCTGCTGGAAAAGCTCGGGATCCCGTTTGAATGCGCTGCGCCGGAAGTGGATGAGACACCACAGCCGGGCGAGTCACCGCGTCATCTGGTGGCCCGTCTCGCGAAAGAGAAAGCACAGTCGCTGGCCGTACGTTACCCCGCTCATCTGATTATAGGCTCCGATCAGGTTTGTGTGCTGGACGGCGAAATCACCGGCAAACCGCATACGGAAGAAAACGCCTGCCAGCAGCTTTTGCGTGCGCGAGGCAGTATCGTGACCTTTTATACGGGCCTGGCGCTTTATAATTCTGCCTCCGGTCATCTGCAAACCGAATGTGAACCGTTTGATGTCCACTTCCGCCATCTCAGCGAGCAGGAGATTCTGAATTACGTGCGCCGTGAACGTCCGCTGAACTGCGCAGGAAGCTTTAAAAGCGAAGGACTGGGGATTGCGCTGTTCGATAAGCTGGACGGTCGGGATCCGAACACGCTGGTGGGGTTGCCGCTGATTGCGCTGTGCCAGATGTTAAGGCGAGAAGAGTGTAATCCGCTGACGGCGTGAGCGTTGCGGCCTTCCTCCCTCACCCACAGGGAGAGGGAGGAAGGCAAAATCAGCCGCGCAAAACCTTCAGGCAGCGTTTCAACTGCTCATCCAGCGGCGCTTCAATACGGATCACTTCACCGGTATTAGGATGGGTAAACTTCAGTGCGGCCGCATGCAGGAACAGACGCGACAGCCCCGTGCCCGCCAGCTGCTTATCAAACTCACGGTCGCCATAGCGGTCATCAAACGCAATCGGATGGCCCGCAAACTGGGTATGGACGCGAATCTGGTGGGTACGCCCTGTCACTGGACTACAGCGCACCAGCGTGGCGAATTCGTAGCGCTCTTCGACTTTAAAGCGCGTCTCAGACGGTTTCCCTTCCTGATTAACACGAACAATGCGCTCGCCGCTTTGCAGAATATTTTTCAGCAGCGGGGCCTGCACCACTTTCACGTGGGACTGCCACTGACCGCGCACCAGCGCCAGATAATCTTTCTGCATCCCTTTTTCGCGCAGCTGTTCATGCAGGGAACGCAGCGCAGAACGTTTTTTCGCCACCAGCAGCACGCCAGAGGTATCACGGTCAAGACGGTGAACCAGTTCGAGGAAACGCGCTTCCGGGCGCAGGGCGCGTAAACCTTCAATCACACCGAAGCTCAGGCCGCTCCCCCCGTGCACCGCCGTTCCGGACGGTTTATTCAGCACCAGAATGTGGTCATCCTCATAAAGGATAACGTCGCTCAGGGCCGCAACTTTTTGCAGCTTCGGAGAAACGACCTCTTCTTCACGCTCTGCAACACGTACCGGCGGAATGCGGACTTCATCGCCCGCCTCGAGCTTATACTCGGGCTTCACGCGTTTTTTGTTCACCCGCACCTCGCCCTTACGCAAGATGCGATAAATCATACTTTTTGGCACGCCCTTAAGCTGGGTGCGCAAAAAATTATCGATACGTTGCCCCGCCTCATCGTCGGCGATGGCAACCATTTTTACGGCTGGAGTCTCTGTTTTCATGGTTGGCGATTCTAAATAGCGTCAGGCATTAGCGCCACTCATTTTTCTATGCTTATATTTACTTTTATCCGGACCACTCCCCTTTCGCGCAATCGATTTGGTGGTTATTAAACCAATCACCCCGTTGAAGTGAAGAAACTGTGAGTAACCGGGTGATAATTGGTAAAAGTCATCTTGCTATAACCCGGCGAGCAGTGGAATAATGAATCCGTTTTCCGCGTTAAATCCGGGTTTTGTAAGGATATCGACGGAATGACCAATTTTGTCTGACCGATCATCCACGCAGCAATGGCGTAAGACGTATTGATCTTTCAGGCAGTTAGCGGGCTGCGGGTTGCAGTACTTCCCGGTATAAGGATTGTTTTCTGGAGAGTTTTCCCAGGCAATTCCCCTGATAATTGCGCTGTGTTTCCGTATGAAATACAGGCAACCGACACTCTGCGCCTCTTAAGCGAGCGACAACCGTGAGGTTGGCGACGTGAACAGACACGAGGCCATCGGTTCATACCCCGGAAAGCGTCACCTTGCCCGCAGCTTTGTCGTCAATGTAAGAATAACGAGTAAGTTACGATGAAAAGAATGTTAATCAACGCAACTCAACAAGAAGAGTTGCGTGTCGCCCTTGTGGATGGGCAGCGCCTGTACGATCTGGATATCGAAAGTCCTGGACACGAACAGAAAAAAGCGAACATTTACAAAGGCAAAATCACCCGCATTGAACCAAGCCTTGAAGCTGCATTTGTCGATTACGGTGCTGAGCGTCACGGTTTCCTTCCTCTCAAAGAAATTGCCCGCGAATATTTCCCTGCCAACTACAACTCCCATGGCCGTCCGAACATCAAAGATGTTCTGCGTGAAGGTCAGGAAGTTATCGTTCAGATCGATAAAGAAGAGCGCGGCAACAAAGGTGCCGCACTGACCACCTTTATCAGTCTGGCAGGCAGCTATCTGGTATTGATGCCAAACAACCCGCGTGCGGGTGGCATCTCTCGCCGTATCGAAGGCGATGACCGTACCGAGCTGAAAGAAGCGCTGGCAAGTCTTGAGCTGCCAGACGGCATGGGCCTTATCGTGCGCACCGCAGGCGTCGGCAAATCTGCCGAAGCGTTGCAGTGGGACCTGAGCTTCCGCCTGAAGCACTGGGAAGCCATTAAGAAAGCGGCTGAAAGCCGTCCTGCTCCGTTCCTGATCCACCAGGAAAGTAACGTTATTGTGCGTGCTTTCCGTGATTATCTGCGTCAGGACATTGGTGAAATTCTGATTGATAACCCGAAAGTGCTTGAGCTGGCTCGCCAGCACATCGCCGCGCTGGGTCGCCCGGATTTCACCAGCAAAATTAAACTGTACACCGGTGAAATCCCGCTGTTCAGCCACTATCAGATTGAATCCCAGATCGAGTCTGCCTTCCAGCGTGAAGTGCGTCTGCCGTCCGGCGGCTCTATCGTTATCGATACCACCGAAGCGCTGACCGCTATCGACATCAACTCCGCGCGTGCAACCCGCGGCGGCGACATCGAAGAGACCGCCTTCAACACCAACCTTGAAGCCGCAGATGAAATCGCCCGCCAGCTCCGCCTGCGCGACCTGGGCGGTCTGATCGTTATCGACTTCATCGACATGACCCCGGTTCGCCACCAGCGTGCGGTTGAAAACCGTCTGCGTGAAGCGGTGCGCCAGGATCGTGCCCGTATTCAGATTAGCCATATCTCGCGCTTCGGCCTGCTGGAAATGTCCCGTCAGCGCCTCAGCCCGTCACTCGGCGAGTCCAGCCATCATGTTTGCCCGCGCTGTTCCGGTACGGGTACCGTGCGTGACAATGAATCTCTCTCCCTCTCTATTCTGCGTCTGATTGAAGAAGAAGCGCTGAAAGAGAACACCAAAGAGGTTCACGCCATTGTTCCGGTGCCGATTGCCTCTTACCTGCTGAACGAAAAACGTGCAGCGGTGAGCGCAATCGAAGCGCGTCAGGGTGGCGTTCGCTGCATCATCGTGCCAAACGACGAGATGCAAACCCCGCACTATCACGTACTGCGCGTGCGTAAAGGCGAAGAGACAAGCACCCTCAGCTACCTGCTGCCGAAGCTGCATGAAGAAGAAATGGCGCTGCCATCTGATGAAGAGCCTGCCGAGCGTAAACTGCCTGAGCAGCCAGCATTAGCAACCTTCATCATGCCGGAAGCACCGCCGGAAGCAACGCTGGAAAAACCAGCGGCAAAACCTGCTGTGCAAAAAGCGGCGCCTGCCGCGCCAACAGCGCAGCCTGAGCAACCGGGTCTCCTGAGCCGCATCTTCGGTGCGCTGAAAAAAATGTTTGCTGGCGAAGAAGTACAGCCTGAGCAGCCGAAAGAAGCACCAAAAGAAGCGAAGCCAGAGCGTCAGCAGGACCGTCGTAAGCGTCAGAACAATCGTCGCGATCGCAATGACCGCAACGACCGTAGCGATCGTAACGAGCGCCGTGATAATCGTTCCGAGAACAACGAAGGTCGTGAGCAACGCGAGGACAACCGTCGCAACCGTCGCGAGAAGCAACAGCAGAACGTTGAAGATCGTGACATTCGCCAGCAGGCGGGCGATGAGTCCGAGAAGAGCAAACAGCGTGACGAGCAGCAGCCTCGCCGCGAGCGTAACCGTCGTCGTAACGACGAGAAACGCCAGGCCCAGCAGGAAGTCAAAAACCTGAACCGCGAAGCGCCTGTAGAACAGCAGGACACGGAGCAGGAAGAGCGTACTCAGGTTATGCCGCGTCGTAAGCAGCGTCAGCTGACCCAGAAAGTACGTGTGGGTGCTGTTCAGGCGGAAGAAAACGACGTTATCGCGGTTGAAGCGGCAGAAAGCACAACGGGTACACAGGTTGCGAAAGTTGACCTGCCAGCCGTAGTGGAAAATCAGGTTGAGCAGGACGAAAGCAGCGAAAACCGTGATAACGCGGGTATGCCGCGTCGCTCCCGCCGTTCTCCACGTCATCTGCGCGTGAGCGGTCAGCGTCGTCGTCGTTACCGTGACGAGCGTTACCCGACTCTATCTCCAATGCCACTGACCGTGGCGTGCGCGTCACCTGAAATGGCATCCGGTAAAGTCTGGATCCGTTATCCGGTTGCTCGCCCGGAGCAGGCTGTTGAAGAACAGGCTGTGACCGAAGAGGTGATTGCACCGGTAGCGGCGGTGGAAGAGGTCGTGACTGAAGCGGCAACCGTGGTTGAACCGCAGGTAGTTGAAACGGCGGCACCGCAGGCCGTGGAAGTGGAAACGACCCATCCTGAAGTGATTGCTGCGCCGGTCGATGCCGCCCCGCAGATCATCGCCGAAGAAGATACCGTGGTGGCTGAAGAAGTCGCGGAAGAAGCTGAGCCGGTCTCCGTAGCAGAAGAAACCGCAGACGTTGCCGTTGAAACTGTGACGGAAGAGGTTGTTCAGGACGTTGATATTCAGGTTGAACCTGTTGTTGAAGAGGTCAAAGCGCCTGAAGTGAAATCCGAGCCAGTTGAGGCCGTTGCCGCGCCAGCGCCTGCTCACGTTGCTACCGCGCCAATGACTCGCGCCCCGGCACCTGAGTATGTTCCTGAAGCGCCGCGCCATAGCGACTGGGTTCGTCCGGACTTCAACTTCGAAGGTAAAGGTGCTGCCGGTGGTCACAGTGCGACGCACATGGCTACTGCCCCTGCTACCCGTCCTCAGCCTGTTGAATAACGCACGCTAAGACTGAAAGCCGACCTTCGGGTCGGCTTTTTTATGGCTGTTGCAGGGGCTTTCTCATCCCGGTCACCTCCGGCATTATCTGCCGCATTAACTCCAGAAAACGCCGCAAGCGCGCCGGATAATAACGAGACCAGGGGTAAACCAGATGTACCGGTAACGCTGCCGGCTGCCACTCTGGCAGTAAATGCACCAGTCGTCCTTCCTGAATATCATCCTGTACCGTCCAGCTGGAAACCACCGCCACGCCAAGCCCGGTGAGTGCCGTATTGCGCGCCACATACAGGCTGTCTGTACTCAGGCGTGGCGTAATGGTAACCCGCGCCGGGGCAGATGATGCATCGTGGAAAAGCTCCACATGGCGTTGATAAAAAGAGCTGATGGCAATCCAGGGAAGCTGTTGCAAATCGTCCGGCGTGTTAACCGCGGGATAACGGGCCAGTAGTTCCGGTGACGCCACCACCGAGCGCGGCACCTCGGCCAGCAGCACAGATACGGTCGCCGGATCGACTTCTGCGCCTACCCGAATAGCGCAGTCCAGATTATCACCAAGGAAATCAGCTGACCGATCGTTGAGCATCCACTCAACAGACAACTGCGGATAACGCTGCAAAAACTCGGTTAACGGTTTCAGAAGCTGATCCTGGCCAAACGCGTGTGGAGCGCGCACCCTCAGCACCCCGACAGGCTCATCTTCCGTCTGCCCCACCTCGTCTTCCAGCGCCAGCCAGCTGTCAATCACCCGTCGGGCATGCTGATAGCAGCGTTCGCCGTCATCGGTCAGCCGGGTCGTATGCGTTGTGCGCAGCATCAGGCGCACGCCCAGCATAGTTTCAAGCGACTGCAACCGTCGGCTCACCGTGGCCTGGGTTGTTGCCAGCTGGCGTGCCGCCGCAGAAAGGGAACCTGCCTCAACAATGCGAACGAACGTCCGCATCAGTTCTACGCGATCTATACGCTCAGACCTTTTCATCTCATTCTTACTCATACGCTACACGTATAAGCGTTTTACCACCGCGCCCGCTACCGTCGCAAGGGGTACTGATAAAAAATAGCCGCACACGACGAATGAGGAACATCCTATGAACATAACCACCACCACCCGGGCCGTAAGCCGCTGGGTAATTTTAATGCTGGCGCTCGGTGCGGGCTTCAGCGTGGCATCCATCTATTATGCCCAGCCTCTGCTGCCGCTGATGGGTTCAGACCTGCACCTGAGCATCGAAGGCATGGGCCTGGTCCCGACACTCACCCAGGCGGGTTATGCCCTGGGCATCCTGTTTCTGCTTCCGCTCGGCGATCGCCATGACCGCAGAACGTTGATCCTGATAAAAAGTGCGGCCCTGGCGCTGTTCCTGCTGGGCTGTAGCCTGACCGGACAACTGCACTCCCTGTTGCTCACCAGCCTGCTGATTGGCATGGCCGCCACCATGGCGCAGGATATTGTCCCGGCCGCAGCGATCCTCGCGCCGGAAGGCAAACAGGGAAAAACGGTCGGCACGGTGATGACCGGCCTGCTGCTGGGGATTTTGCTCTCCCGAACCGTGAGCGGCGTGGTGGGTGAAGCCTTTGGCTGGCGGGTGATGTATCAACTGGCCGCCGCAAGTATTGCCTTTGTCGGCGTGGTGATGTGGGCCGTGCTTCCCCGCTTCGCCGTTCACTCCACGCTGAGCTACCCGGCGCTGATGCGCTCCATGGCACACCTCTGGCGTCGCTACCCGGCGCTGCGTCGGGCCGCACTGGCCCAGGGTTTTCTGTCGATTGCCTTTAGCGCATTCTGGTCAACGCTGGCGGTAATGCTGCTGGAACGGTATCACCTTGGCAGCGCCGTGGCGGGTGGGTTTGGTATTGCCGGTGCCGCAGGCGCGCTGGCCGCACCGCTGGCAGGGGGTCTGGCGGATAAGCTGGGGGCCGGTAAAGTGACCCAACTGGGTGCCGCGCTGGTGACGCTCTCGTTTGCCCTGATGTTCCTGATGCCAGCACTGGGTGTACACGGTCAGTTGATCCTGATTGCTCTCTCTGCGGTCGGTTTCGATCTTGGCTTACAGTCCAGTCTTGTGGCCCACCAGAATCTGGTCTACAGCCTTGAGCCGCAGGCACGTGGGCGTCTGAACGCCCTGCTGTTTACCGTCATTTTTATCGGAATGGCGCTGGGTTCAGCATTAGGCAGCAATATCTATACGCTGGCAGGTTGGTCTGGCGTGGTGGCGCTGGCAACCCTGTGCGGTGCCATTGCGCTGGCTATCAGAGTGATTGAAGGCGCCCGGGTGCTGTCCGCACAGGCCGAAAGTGTGTAAAAAAAATGCCCAACCCGGACGGGTTGGGCAGTCAAAACATGCCCAGTTTCATGACATGTTCCAATCGGTCAGCGTCTTATCTGTTCATCTGGAACAAAGACATACCCTGCATATCGCTAAAGGCTTTATACGAGGCCTGCAACGCCGCCTGCTGCATGGTGTAGGACGAAATCACCGAGTTCCAGTCCACGTCAACCAGGTTACTCATCTGCTGAGTCTGCCCCAGCGCGCGGTCTTCACCCAGAGCGTCCAGCTTGCCCAGCTCATCCAGCTTGATGCCGAGGTCGGCGCGCACGGTCAGCACGTTGTTGAGGGAGTTGCTCAGGCCACGGTTGGCTTTATCAATCGCCGCGGTAAACGCCTCAGACTTCGTTTCGTCATCGCCAATCGGTTCATTCAGCGCATCGATGGCAGCATCGAGGATCTTGAACAAATTCGTTTCTGGCGCACTACCATCTGGCTCTGGCTTCGCATTGCTGGTGAAGCTGGTGAAAACTTCAGTGCCCGTATGGCTGATTTGCATCGTGCGCGCGGAGTCAACCTGCTGGCTGATTGGCGTTCCGCCGCCCTTATAATCACCCGTAGTCTGGTCGAAAGCCGCCGCTTCGGTTTTGTAACCGGAAAAAATATAGCGACCGTTACCATCCGTGCTGTTAGCCAGGTTCATGAGCTGATCGCGAATACCTTGCAGGTTCGTTGCCAGCGAAGCGCGGTCATCGTCACTTAACGTACCGTTACCCGCATTGACAATCTTTTCCTGAGCAGCCTGGATAGCGGTTGTCACTTGCGATAACACGTTCTCTTCCAGCGAGACTTTCGTCGTAGCGAAGGAGCGCGCCAGCGCATACTGGCTGTTTTGCGTTTGAGCCTGAGAGAGCACCACGGCCTGCGAGGCGGCAATCGGATCGTCAGATGGACGGTTGATGCGCTTACCCGTAGACATCTGCTCGCCGTAGCTGAGCCAGAGACTTTGGGAGTTCGTCACGCCGCGCATGCTTTGCTCATACATCATTTGAGTACTAATACGCATTTTTTATGCCTCAGCCTTAGCGGATATTGATCAATGCATCAAACAGCGTGCTCGCCGTTTGCAGCACCTGCGCATTCGCCAGATAGTACTGCTGATAGCGTTGCAGGTTGCCATACTCTTCATCCAGGTTAACCCCGGAAATTGACTGCTGTTGTTTGGTCAGCTGCGTCACCACGTTAACTTTGGTTTCGCTGCTGGTTTTCAGCGACGCCGTGGTGCTGCCCACCGTACTGACCAGCGCGGCATAAGCATCGTTAAAGGTTTTATTCCCCCCCACCAATTTGGCGCTCTGCAAATCCAGCAGCTTCTGGCCATTGGTATTGTCGCTTTCGCCGCTTCCTTTCGCGGAGGCCATCGCCAGTTTGGATTCGTCGCTGATCGCAACGTCCATATTCACAATAACGTCATTCACCGGTTTAACGATGAAACTGTCTTTATTATTGGCTGAGCCGCTAATCTTGACGTTGAGACCATCAAACGACAGATTACCGCCAGTATCAGGTTTGGCCGTGAAGCTGGTGTTGTCTGACAAACGCGTGATTGTCCAGTCAGTACCGTTGTACTCAACTTTATAGTTTGTCGCCTGGACCTTGGTACTGTCCGTCATTGTTGCCGTAACGGACGCGCTCCCGGTGTTTTTGCCGTTACTCAGCACCGCCGGAGAGCCAAAATCAAACAGCTTGCCGCCTGCGTCCCCGTTGGCATCAAAGCCCGCCTGGTGCTGGGTATTCATGGCATCCGCAAACGCCAGCGCCATCTGGTTAAGCGTATTTCGCGCCTGATCCAGATCCTGAGAGCGGAAGGTTAACAGGCCCCCAAGCGACCCCGTGGTGATCTGTTTTTCTGAGATTTCCACGTTGCCCACGGTTGCATCCACATACGCAAGCGTTGTACGTGCAGGATCCGCACTGGATTTCACCGCCGCCAGCTGGCTGGCGTTGCTGCCCTGTACCAAGGTGTAACCGTTGGCGATAGAGATGTTGTAGGTGCCGCTGTCCTGTACGGTAACGTCCACACCGACAATCTTGTTCAGTTCACTCACCAGCTGATCGCGCTGATCGAGCAGTTCGTTCGGGGATGCGCCCGCACCAACGCCAGTCAGCCGGGAGATCTGATCGTTAAGATTGGCAATCTGCTTCGCATAGTTATTGATCTGATCGACGCTGGTAGAAATCGCCGTATTCACCTGCGCATCCTGATCGCGGAGATATTGATCGTTGGTTTTAAACTGATTTACCAGACCATCCGCCTTCCCGAGCACCGTCTGGCGTGCAGCCGGATCTTCTGCGTTACTTACCAGCGTTTGCAGACTTTTAAAGAAATCCTGGAGGTTGGCAGAGAGCGAATTAGTGGTATCCGAGAGCACGTCGTCAATTTTTGACATCTGCTGGTAGCGCGTGGTCAGCCCACTGCTCTGGTTCTGCGCCGCGCGCAGCTGGTTGGTGATAAACGCATCATATTCACGCTGAACACCGGAGACATAGACCCCGTTACCCACCCAGCCACCGCCGGTCAGGGTGCTGTTGGATGCCCCCAGAATGGTGGTCTGGCGGGTATAACCTGCCACGTTATAGCTTGAAATATTATTACTGACGGTATTGAGTGCCGACTGCGCAGCACTGAGGCCACTCATGGCGCTGTTAATCAAACTGGACATGGGGGTTCCTTTTATACGTTCAGACACGAGTCCTGATGAAGGTTATCGGCAACCTCCACCGGGACTTGAGAACTTTCAGAACAGATTTTCGAGATCTGTGCTATAGGCTTTGCTGACCTTCTCAGACATGGATTTCAGTTGCTGGATCATGCTGGTCAGCTTGCGCGCATAGTTTGGATCGGTCGCGTAACCAGCATTCTGCAATGCCTGAGCGCCCTGCTCTGGCGTGGCGGCCTGGGTCACGGCGGTGTAGCGCGGATTCCGGCTCAACAGCCCGACATAATCCGACAACGCTTCCAGATACGAGCTATAGACGCGGAATTTGGCTTTCACCTTCACCGCCGCACCATTTTCATATTCGGTGGTGGTGATTTCCGTGGTCGGCCCCTTCCAGCTGGAGGTGGCCTTCACGCCAAAGATGTTGAAGCTCGGCTCACCGTTCTCCCTGCGGATCTGACGTTGACCCCAGCCCGACTCCAGCGCCGCCTGCGCCAGAATCAGATGGTGCGGCACGCCACTCTCTTCACTGGCAAGACGCGCTGGCAGAGAGAGCTGCGCCAGGAAGTCTTTGCTGTCGCCAGAGAGCGGCTCGTCACGCGTTTCTGCTGGCTTCGGCATCGCCTTACGCACCATCTGCGTCAACGCCTGATTTTGATAACTGGTCACCTTTTCCAGATCAAACTTCAGCGGCACCTGCTGCGGGGTCTCTTCAGGCGGCAGCCCCTGAGCGGCTGCGGTCTGCTTCACAATCATGTCCGCCAGGCCAAGCCCCTTTCCGGCGGTCATTTGCTGGGCAATCTGCTGATCGTACATGCTGGTGTAAAGCCGCGTGGAATCGCTGCTGAACATGCCATCTTTCGGCAGGGTTTCACGCATGCTTTTCAACATCATCTGCACGAACATGCCTTCCACCTGACGGGCAACCGGGCGGATATTCGCCGCCGGATCCTTGCCCGCTTTGGTTTTCAGCTCGTTGAGCGACTGGGCATCCCAGGCGGCACTGGTCAACAGTTTGCTATCGGTCAGCATTTAGATGATTTCCAGTTTAGCGCGCAGGCAGCCTGCACTTTGCATGGATTGCAGAATGGACATCAGATCCATTGGCGTTGCACCCAGCGCGTTCAGGGCACGCACCACGCTGTTCAGGTTGGCGCTGGAACGCACGCTCTGCAACGAACCGCCGCTCTGACGCAGATCAATCTGCGTTTGCGGGGTCACTACCGTCTGACCACCACCAAACGGCGTATCCGGCTGGCTGACGTTGGCCGAACGGTTAACCGTGACGGAGAGATTACCCTGCGCCACGGCACAGCTGTCCAGCGTCACTTCGCGGTTCATCACCACCGAGCCGGTACGGGAGTTGATAATGACTTTCGCATCCTGCACCGGCACGTTCACTTCCATGTTCTGGATATCGGCCAGCATCCGCACCTGGTTACTGCTCCCGGTTGACGTGCGGATCTGCACGGTGCGGGCATCCAGCGCGGTGGCGCTGCCGTAACCCCGGCTGCGGTTGATGGTGTCAGCGATCTGCTGCGCCATCGTAAAGTCTTCGTTATTCAGTTGCAGGTTAATGGTGTTGCCGGTACCGAACTGGGTCGGCAGTTCACGTTCAATGATCGCGCCGTTGGTAATACGCCCGCCGTTCAGCTGGTTCACCTGCACGCTGCTGCCGCCCGCCGACGCGCCTGCCCCGCCTACCAGAATGTTGCCCTGCGCCAGGGCATACACCTGGCTGTCAACGCCTTTCAGCGGGGTCATCAGCAGCGTACCGCCGCGCAAACTTTTGGCGTTACCCATCGACGAGACAACCACGTCGATGGTCTGCCCCTGACGCGCAAAGGCCGGATAAGACGCGGTCACCATCACGGCCGCCACGTTTTTCAGCTGCATGTTGGTCCCGGCCGGTACGGTAATACCGAGCTGAGAGAGCATGTTATTCAGACTCTGGGTGGTGAACGGCGTCTGGGTCGTCTGGTCACCTGTGCCATCCAGCCCCACCACCAGGCCGTAGCCAATCAGGGAGTTTTCACGCACGCCCTGCACGCTGGTGAGATCGCGAATGCGGTCCGCCTGCGCAACGGTTGCAACCAGCGTCAGTGCCACGGCGAAGAGAAATTTATACATAGGTCACCTCGCTTACATCGGCGATAAGTTAAGGAAGAAGCGTTGCAGCCAGCCCATATTTTGCGCTTCGTTGATGTAGCCGTTGCCGACGTACTCAATGCGCGCATCCGCCACCTGGGTGGACGGTACGGTGTTGGTGCCGCTGATGGTGCGAGGGTTAACCACACCGGAGAAGCGAATAAATTCCGTGCCCTGGTTAATGGCGATCTGTTTTTCACCCACCACGTGCAGGTTGCCGTTCACCAGAACCTGGTCAACCGTTACCGTCAGCGTTCCGCTGAAGGTATTGCTGGCGTTCGCACCACCTTTACCGTTAAAGGTGTTGCCGCCAGAGGCTTCCACATCCGCACGGGCGTTGCCGAACAGCCCTTGCAGATAGCGCGGTACGGTGTCGAAGCCAAAATTGGTTTTGCCGTCGCGGCTGGCGTTCGCCGACGAACTTTTGCTCGCACTGACGTTTTCCTGCAACACAATGGTCAGCGTATCGCCAACGTTACGCGGACGACGGTCTTCAAACAGCGGCTGATAACCGTAATTAATCGGCTGCGCGGTCTGGAAAATAGAGCCGTTCACCACCGGCGCGGGGCCGGGAACGGGTTGGGCGGTAGTCGCACCCTGTACCAATGGTTTAGACGGGATCCAGGCACACCCGCTGAGGGTGACGGCCAGAACAGTCAGGATCGGATAACGAAACGCCGCGTTTTTTTGCATTGCCTTCATCTTCGAAAACAGGGAGCCGGTGCGGGGTTTACCGCACCGGGCTACACCTTAAAGTTGCGTCAGTTTTTGCAGCATCTGGTCGGTCGTCGACACTGCTTTACTGTTAATTTCATAGGCGCGCTGAACCTGGATCATATTCACCAGCTCTTCCGCCACGTTGACGTTCGAGGTTTCCACATACCCCTGATACAGCAGCCCCGCCCCGTTCAGGCCCGGTGTACTTTCATTTGGCGTACCGGAAGATTGCGTTTCGGTGTAGAGATTCTCACCGATGCTTTCCAGGCCGGTATCGTTCATGAAGGTCGTCAGGTTGAGCTGGCCAACCTGGACCGGCGCGGCCTGCCCTTGCTGCGTGACGCTGACGATGCCGTCGCGGCCAATGGTGATGCTCAGTGCGTTCGCCGGGATGGTGATTGCAGGCTGAACCTGGAAGCCGCCCGCCGTCACCAGCTGACCGTTCTGGTCCACCTGGAACGAACCGTCGCGAGTATAGGCTGAGGTTCCGTCAGGCAGTTGCACCTGGAAGAAACCCTGACCTTTAATGGCAACGTCTTTACTGTTGTTGGTCTGGGACAGGTTGCCCTGGCTGTGCAGACGCTCGGTGGCAACCGGGCGCACGCCAGTACCAATTTGCAGACCAGACGGCAGCGTGGTTTGCTCAGAAGACTGCGCTCCCGGCTGACGAATCGTTTGATAAAGCAAATCTTCGAAAACCGCACGCTGACGCTTGAAACCATTGGTGCTGACGTTTGCCAGGTTGTTGGCAATCACATCCATATTGGTTTGCTGTGCGTCCAGACCGGTTTTCGCGATCCATAAAGAACTGATCATAGGGAGTCCTGTTAACTCATAGCCAGAAGTTGGTTAGCCTTGCTCGCGTTTTCATCGACGCTGCTGATGATTTTCATCTGCATTTCGAAGCGGCGAGCGCTGGCGATCATGTCGGTCATGGCTTCCACCGGTTTGACGTTACTGCCTTCCAGCACGCCGGACATCACGCGGATGGTCGGGTCGGCCTGTAGCGTAGCGCCACGCGTGGCCTGAGCCGCCTGGGTCAGACGAAACATCCCGTCATCGCCACGCTGCACTTCATTGCCTTCCGCTTTCACCAGCTTCAGACGACCGACAGGCGCAACGGTGTTAGCCGGGTCACCCGGGTTTAACGCCGAGATCGTCCCGTCTGCCGCAATGGTCAGCTCTGACCCTTCCGGCACCGTCAACGGACCGGCTTCGCCCATCACCGGATGCCCCTGAATCGTCAGCTGCCCGGTGGCACTTACCTGGATATTACCGTTGCGGGTATACCCTTCCCCGCCGTCAGCCGTTTGCACCGCCAGCCAGCCGTCCTGCTGAAGGGCAACGTCCAGCGGACGCGCGGTGTAATCCATCTGGCCTGGCGTCATGTCGGCGCCCGGCGTGGAGGCGGTGACCAGCGTACGCGTGGGCAATGACAGCCCTTCTACCGGCACTGCGCGCAGCGCGTTGAGCTGCGCACGAAAACCTGGCGTGGAGGCGTTCGCCAGGTTGCTGGCGGTAACAGCCTGCTGATTGAGCGTCTGGCTTGCTGCGCCCATCGCGGTATATATTGCGTGATCCATTGCGCTTTCCCGTCAGCTGCTTAACGCAGGTTAACCAGCGTGTTGAGGATCTGATCCTGGGTTTTGATGGTCTGCGCGTTGGACTGGTAGTTACGTTGCGCAACGATCATGTTCACCAGCTCTTTACTCAGATCGACGTTCGAGGCTTCCAGCGCGCCGTTGGTCAGCGTACCGAAGTTGCCGGAACCCGCAGTACCCAGCAGGGCAACACCGGAGGACTGAGTGGCAGACCAGACGTTATCCCCTTCGGATTTCAGGCCTTCATTGTTGGCGAAGTTTGCCAGCACGATCTGGCCCAGCACCTGGGTCTGTTCGTTGGAGTAGTTACCGACAACGGTGCCGTCATCGTTGATCTGATAGCTCACCAGATCGCCCGGCTTATAACCGTTCTGGCTCGTCGCCACGATGTTGTTTGCACCGGTGTTTTGCTGCATGGAGTTGGCGAAGCTCATGGCAAACGTGGCTGGCGTCGCGCCCGGAACAGTACCCGTGGTGATATCAATACTCCCGCCCCCCGTCAGCACACCGCTCTCGTTAAAGGTCAGCGTGGTTTCTTCCGTCACCGCGCTTCCCGCCACGCTGCCGTCCTGCGAATACACCTTCCAGGAGTTGGCTGGCGTCGCGTTTTTGACATAGAACAGGTTCATGTTGTGCGCATTACCCTGGCTGTCAAACACCGTCACGGTGCCTTTCTTGTTGTAAGAGTCAGGGTTGGCCGGGTCGAAGGCGACGGTTGGCGCGGTATCGGTGGAGTTCAGGTTGATCTGCTGAGAGGCCGTCGTGGTGGACTTCGCCGCCATCAGCGTCGTTGGGATGGAGATCGCCTGCGGATTCGCACCGGTTTGCACCGTCGGCGGCGTGCCCGCAACCGGATAACCGGTTAACTGAAGCCCCTGCATGTTCACCAGGTTACGGTTTTCATCCAGCTTGAACTGGCCATTGCGGCTGTAGAACACGGAACCGTTGGCGTCCACCATACGGAAGAAACCGTTCTGGCTGATGGCGACGTCCAGACCGCGACCGGTGTTGGTGGTCGTCCCGTCGGTGAAGTCCTGGGTGATGCCCGCCACCTTCACGCCCAGGCCCACTTTAGAGCCTGCAAACATATCTGCAAAAGACGCAGAACCGGATTTAAAACCATAGGTCGCGGAGTTGGCGATGTTGTTGCCAATGACGTCCAGGTTGGTGGCCGCAGCATTCAGGCCGCTGACCGCTTGAGAAAAGGCCATGACTTACTCCTGATAAGTATGAAGGCTTAGATAATCTGCCGAACTTCGTCGAGTGTGGTGGTACCGGAGGTACCCAAATCCAGCTTGTTGCCATCGCTACCTTTGATGACCCCCTGAACCAGGGCAAACTGAAGCGGCTGAGCCACCAGCTGGGTCGTACCGCTGCTGGCGCTGATTGCCACGTTGTAAGAGCCGTTTGGCGCTTTCGTGCCGTCGGTCAGGCTGCCATCCCAGGTAAAGGTGTGGACGCCCGCTTTCAGCTCGCCGATATCAATGGTGCGTACCACTGCCCCCGTAGCGTCAGTGATGGTTGCGGTGACTTTGTCGGCTGGCTGCTGCAACTCAACGCCAAACGGCGTGGTGGTGGTGGTTGAGGTGCCATCGGTGGTGCTGGTGCCCGCCAGAATCGTGGTCCCCGGGATCATCACCCCGTGACCAATCAGGTTGGCGGCCTGCAAGGACTGGCTATTATCGATTTGACCGGAGACAGAGCCGAGGGTG
Source organism: Enterobacter cloacae complex sp. IR5418 (assembly GCF_049238105.1). Classification (NCBI taxonomy): domain Bacteria; kingdom Pseudomonadati; phylum Pseudomonadota; class Gammaproteobacteria; order Enterobacterales; family Enterobacteriaceae; genus Enterobacter; species Enterobacter cloacae complex sp. IR5418. The sequence continues at coordinate 79,702 of NZ_JBMKHS010000013.1, forward strand.
GTGTTCAGTTTCTCAATGCCGCTGACGGTACTGATCTGCGCAAGCTGCGTGGTCAGTTCGTTGTTCTGCATCGGGTTGGTCGGATCCTGATTTTTCAGCTGCGCCACCAGCAGGGTCAGAAAGCTGCTCTGTAAATCGGAGGCATTACTCCCGGTAAGGGTGCTGGAACCGGTCGCACTGCTGGTGCTGTTGACGCCGGTATTTGTCGGGTCATTCACGTTTACGGCGATGGACATGCGTGTCTCCTTTACTGGCCGAGAGTGAGTGTTTTGAGCATCATGCTCTTCACGGTATTAAGCACTTCGACGTTTGCCTGGTAGCTGCGTGACGCGGACATGGAGTTCACCATCTCCCCGACCACATCCACGTTCGGCATTTTCACGTAACCGCTGGCATCCGCGAGCGGGTTGCCTGGCTCGTAAACCAGCTTGTCGGGCGCCTGGCTCTCAACCACATCCGCCACTTTTACGCCGCCCGTTGCCGCACCCGGAGCAGCATCAACCTGGAAGACGACCTGCTTAGCGCGATACGGTTGTCCGTCAGGGCCGGTCACGCTGTCGGCGTTGGCCAGGTTACTGGCTGCCACGTTCAGTCGTTTGGACTGCGCCGTTAATGCCGAACCGGCGATATCAAAAATATTCAGCAAGGCCATTTACTAATTGCCCCCCTGTAGGACGGTCATCATGCCTTTGATTTGCCCGCCGAGTAGCGTCAGGCCTGTCTGGTATTGCAGGCTGTTATCGGCAAACTGTGTGCGCTCCCGGTCCATGTCGACGGTGTTGCCATCAAGCGAGGGTTGATCGGGAATACGGTAAAGTAAGTCGGTCGAAGGCGCGGTCATCGCCTGAGCGGGAATATGACGTGAAGATGTCAGGGCCAGTGAGACACCCGTTCCTTCGGCACGTCCACGCTCCATCACTTTTTTGAGTTCACTGGAAAAATCAATATCGCGCGCCTGATACCCGGGGGTATCCGCGTTGGCAATATTGGCGGCTAAAATCTCCTGCCGCTGGGCGCGTAAATTGAGCGCTTCCTGCTGAAAACGTAACGCGGCGTCGAGTTTATCGAGCATGTCTCCTCCGCTGATGAGAAAATTTCAGTTCACAGCTTAAATCTCAAGGCGTCTCCCTTATCGACGGAATAAGCGCAAAATGCGTCGCTATTTGTTGCGTTGATGGAAAACCACTGCGGGTAGAATTTGCTTAATTCTGGACATGGTGGAACGTGCGATGCGGACTTTTAAACGTGGCCTGGCGGCGACCCTACTGCTTTTAAGCCCTCTGGTGCAGGCGGAGGGGTTAGAGGACCAGCTCAATACATTTTTTGCGCAGAAGCTGGCCGGTTTTAGTGATGACGTACGCGTGACCGTGCGCACTCCGCCCAACCTTTACCCTTCCTGCGAAGCCCCGTCATTTAGCGTGACCGGCACTACCCGGCTATGGGGCAACGTGAACGTGCTGGCGCGGTGCGCCAATGAAAAACGCTATTTACAGGTTGCGGTTCAGGCGACGGGCAATTATGTTGTCGCAGCCGTTCCAATTCCCCGGGGCAGCCTGCTGCAACCTGACAACGTAACGCTGAAGCGAGGCCGCCTGGATCAGCTTCCACCGCGAACGATGCTGGATATTAACCAGGCGCAGGAGGCGGTGAGCCTGCGCGATGTCGCCCCTGGACAGGCGATACAGCTCTCCATGCTGCGTCAGGCGTGGCGGGTGAAAGCGGGTCAACAGGTGATGGTGGTCGCTAATGGCGAAGGCTTTAGTATCAACAGCGAAGGAAAAGCGCTGAATAATGCCGCAGTGGCGCAAAATGCCCGGGTCAGAATGTCCTCAGGCCAGGTGGTCAGCGGCACGGTCGGTCCTGATGGGAATATTCTGATTAACCTGTAATCTTTTTAAAGATTTCGCGGCGACTGCCGATAAATATTCAACAAATGATGATGTCAGGCGCAAACGCCGCGAACCCTCGATGAGGACAACACTATGAGCATTGATCGTACATCAGCCCTGAAGCCGGTTAGCACTGTACAACCTCGCGAAACGAATGAGGCTGCCCCGCAAAAAACGCGTCTGGAAAAAACGTCGACGGCTAACAGCACCAGCGTCACGCTGAGCGATGCGCAGTCGAAGCTGATGCAGCCAGGCAGCAGCGATATCAACATGGAACGTGTTGAAGCGCTGAAAACGGCTATCCGTAACGGCGAACTGAAAATGGATACCAGCAAAATCGCTGATGCGCTGATTCAGGACGCACAGAGTTTCCTCCAGAGTAACTAACCGTATGAGTCGACTGTCAGAAATACTGGATCAGATGACGGTGGTCCTGAACGACCTGAAAACGGTGATGGATGCAGAACAGCACCACCTCTCTTCTGGTCAAATCAACGGCAGCGCGTTGCAACGCATTACTGAAGATAAAAGCTCGCTGCTGGCGACCCTGGATTATCTGGAAAAACAGCGACGCGCTGAGCAAGACGCGAAACGCAGCGCCAATGATGAGATCAATGAACGCTGGCAGACCATTACAGAAAAAACCCAGCATCTTCGCGATCTCAACCAGCACAACGGCTGGCTGCTGGAAGGTCAGATTATCCGTAATCAGCAGGCGCTTGAAGTGTTAAAGCCCTATAAAGAGCCGGGGCTGTACGGTGCGGATGGTCAGACGGCCACGACACGTATCACGGGCGGGAAAAAGATTTCGATTTGACGCAGTAGCGGCACGTCATAAAACGGGGAGCACCTTCTGGTGAACTCCCCTTTTGGCGTTTATACCGTGCGGCGGGTGAACTCTTTCACCTTGAAGCCAAGCACCGCCAGCGTGGCAAAGTACGCCACCACACCGACGGCCACCACGGCCATCAGACGCATCAGGCGATAAGGCATGGTGCCCTGCGCCCAGTCAGGCATGACATACAACATGCCAACCAGCGCTGCCGCCATCACCACTACAGCAATCACCAGACGCAGCAGGAAGCTTGCCCAGCCCGGCTGCGGTGTGAAGATATCCTGCTTACGCAGTTGCCAGTACAGCAGCCCGGCGTTCAGACAGGCCGCCAGACCAATCGACAATGACAGACCCGCGTGTTTCAGCGGTCCGATAAACGCCAGGTTCATCAGCTGCGTCATGATCAGCGTCACAATGGCAATCTTAACCGGCGTTTTAATGTCCTGACGTGAATAGAAGCCCGGCGCCAGCACCTTCACGACAATCAGCCCCATCAGCCCCACCGAGTAAGCCACCAGCGCACGCTGGGTCATGGCGGCATCAAAGGCGGTGAATTTCCCATACTGGAACAGCGACACCGTCAGCGGTTTCGCCAGGATCCCCAGCGCCACCGCGCTTGGCAGCGCCAGCAGAAAACAGAGACGCAGCCCCCAGTCCATCAGGCGACAGTATTCGTCATGGTTGCCGCTGGCGAAACTTTTCGACAGGGACGGCAGCAGAATAGTCCCCAGCGCCACGCCCAGCACCCCGGACGGAAACTCCATCAGGCGGTCGGCGTAGTACATCCAGGATACTGAGCCAGACACCAGGAAAGAGGCGAAGATGGTATTAATGATCAGCGAGATCTGGCTGACGGACACGCCGAGTATCGCCGGTCCCATCTGTTTGATAACGCGCATTGCGCCCGCATCTTTGAAATTAATGCGCGGCAGAACCAGCATGCCGATCTTTTTCAGGTGCGGAAGCTGATAAGCAAGCTGTAACACCCCGCCGACGGTCACGGCCCAGGCCAGCGCCAGCACCGGTGGGTTAAAATGCGGCGCGGCGAAAAGCGCAAAGCCAATCATGCTGACGTTAAGGAACGTGGGGGCAAAGGCCGGAACGGAGAAGCGGTTCCAGGTATTCAGGATGGCCCCCACCAGCGACGCCAGTGAAATCAGCAGGATGTAGGGGAAGGTGATACGCAGCAGTTGCGTGGTCAGGGCAAATTTATCCGCCGTGTCCGCAAAACCCGGCGCCGTCACCATGATCACCCAGGGTGCTGCCAGCATCCCCAGAACGGTCACGATCGCCAGCGCCAGCGTCAGTAATCCGGAAACGTAGGCCACAAAGACGCGGGTGGCATCTTCGCCCTGTTTGCTTTTATATTCCGCGAGGATCGGGACAAATGCCTGCGAGAAGGCCCCTTCGGCAAAAATACGGCGCAACAGGTTCGGCAGCTTAAACGCGACGAAAAAGGCGTCGGTCGCCATCCCTGCACCAAATACCCTTGCCACAATGGCATCGCGCGCAAAGCCAAGCACGCGGGAAAACATGGTCATCGAGCTGACGGCCGCCAGCGATTTTAATAAGTTCATTAACGTGAAGTTCCACAACCCTACGGATTTGTAGGCCAGGTAAGCGAAAGCGCCACCCGGCAAAGCCAACAAGCGGCGCTTAGTCTAACCGGATTTCAACGAATTACTATCGGCAGATGTAACAGTGAATTATTCGCTCATGGCTTCGCGCCAGAGTCGTTCCACGATGCGCTGCGCCAGAATAGCCTGCTCCCCGGACGTTTCAGGAACTGTCTGATTCTGCACGCAGGTGATGAAGTGACGTGCGCAGCCCACAAAACCACGCTGCTCCAGCGTGCTCTGCCAGCCGGGAACGGGTAACGCGACCACGCCGCTGCCCTTCTCTTCCCGCCACTCTCGCATATCGGTAACGTCATACAGCGCCCCATCCGTTACGGCCTGCACGGACTCGCGCTGGCTGCCCGCCCGACGATGCATGCTGGTCGTTACCTGCAAATGCTCAACGGCAAAATGATGTTCGGCATAGACCATCTCACCCTGCTCGTTGGTCAGGAGCGTGCCGCTTTGCAGCTGTGCATGTCCGTTACTCAGCCACAGGGCCGTATCCACGACGTGCAGATAATCATCCAGCAGCGTGAAGCGCAGATCGTTCGGCCCCACGCTGTCGGTACGGTGCTTATCCATACGCAGAGAGGCAAACGAGCCGGACCGGGCCTTAAGCTGCTGGTAGAGCGGCGCAAAACGGCGGTTGAAACCGACCATCAGCGTCAGCTTTTTCCGCGCGGCAAGCTCAATCAGACGTTCTGCATCCTGCACATTCTCCGCCAGGGGTTTATCCACGCAGACGTGAACGCCCGCATTCAGCAACTCGCTCACGACCTGGTAGTGCGTCGCGGTTGAGGTATGCACAAACACCGCATCACATTCACGGGCTAAATCCTGAAGCGAACCGGCATAAGGGATGCGCCAGGTTTTACAGATACGCTCTGCTTTCTCGCGGGTGGGCGACCACGCCCCTTGCAGCGTCCAGTCTGACGCGGCGCCTAAAACGGGCAGCCAGGCTTTTTGCGCAATCCCCCCCAGCCCCACGACACCTATACGTAATGTTGTCACGATTAATCTCCAAGATGTGCGAGTAACGCATCCAGACGCTGCTTCAGCCCGGCAACCTCGTCTTCCAGCGCGGCCACGCGCGCGGTCAGGCTGTCGTTTGACGCTGCCGTATCGGATTCTGCGGCCAGCGCAGAGGGCTCCACGTCGCCGCTAAACAGGTGCATATAGCGGCTTTCACGCTTGCCCGGCTCGCGGGCCAGACGGACGACGTAAGGACCGTCCTCGCGCGTGGCCAGCGCCTCCAGGGTATGCTCAACGTCCTGCATGTTCTGAAATTCATGCATGCGGGAGGCGCGGGTGCGCAGTTCGCCCGGCGTCTGCGCGCCGCGCAGCAGCAGCGTGGTGATAACCGCCACTTCTGCGGCGCTGAGTTTCAAATCGCCAAATTCAGAATTACAAAAGCGCTGTTCATATTTAGTGACGCGATTACCGAAACCGCTGACGGTGCGCAGGTAGTGGCGCTTCACCAGCGCATCAAGGATATCCTGCACTTCGTGTTCGCCCAGGTTCATCACCGGCTCACGGTTTGTCTTCTGGTTGCAGGCCATCGTGACGGCATTCACGGACAAAGGATACTGTTCCGGCGTCGTGACCTGCTTTTCCAGCAGGCAGCCGATCACGCGCGCTTCTGCGCCATTTAACTGATATTTCATTTTTTTCTCCTTAACGACCCGCGGTCCAGTCCTGCGTGGTGAGCGCGGTGAGCACATGGTCCCGCCACTCGCCGTCAATCAGCAGATAATCTTTGGCATAGCCCTCTTTCTCAAACCCCAGACGGGCCAGCAGATCTCCGCTGCGCTTATTGTGCGGCATGTAGTTCGCCATAATGCGATGGATATGTTGCGTGCGCTGCATGTAGCGAATCGCCGCCGTCAGCGCTTCAAACATAAGCCCCTGCCCCTGCCATTTCTGGCCGATGGAATACCCGAGATAGCAGGCGTGAAACGACCCGCGTACCACGTTTGAAAAATTGGCAATGCCAACGATCTCTTTCTCTTCAGGGTCGAGAAGCGCGAAATAAAACGCACTTCCCTGTTTGTGAAATTCCGCAATCATACTGAGGCGCGCCTGCCAGCCGGAGGGGTAGCAGTGGCTCTCGTCCCGAACGGGTTCCCAGGGTTTTAAAAACTGGCGATTCTCGGCGTAATAATCCGCCAGACGCCAGGCATCACGCTCATGCACCAGACGAACGACCAGCCTGTCCGTCGTCAGACGCACTTTTGGCACATTACTGCGATAGCCAAACATCGATACCACTCCTTCCCGTCGCTTCTGCTCTGCCTGTTATCTTTACTATACCTGCGCCGGTGCCTTCTGTGAAAACAGTGACATACCATTTTGATCGCTTTTCACATTTTTCGATGAGAACTCTCTATCAAAGCACCTTTTTGATAAAAAAATATTGTCGCCAGCGGGTATGGGAAAAAGCGTGGCGACACCGCAGAATGTTAACGTGCTCACCTTTTATTTTCCCTGGAGGGAAAATGTCCCGCGTATCACAGGCCAGGAGCCTGGGTAAATATTTCCTGCTCGTCGATAACATGCTGGTCGTACTCGGCTTTTTTGTCGTTTTTCCGCTTATATCGATTCGTTTTGTCGATCAAATGGGCTGGGCGGCGTTGATGGTCGGGATCGCGCTGGGCTTACGCCAGTTTGTACAACAGGGTCTGGGCGTGTTTGGCGGCGCAATAGCCGATCGCTTCGGCGCGAAACCGATGATCGTCACCGGCATGCTGTTACGTGCGGCGGGATTCGCCACCATGGCCATCGCTCATGAACCCTGGCTACTGTGGTTCTCCTGTTTCCTTTCCGGAATTGGCGGCACCCTTTTCGACCCACCGCGTACCGCGCTGGTGGTCAAGCTTATCCGTCCGCAACACCGGGGCCGCTTCTTCTCAATTTTGATGATGCAGGACAGCGCCGGTGCGGTCGTGGGCGCTCTGCTGGGAAGCTGGCTGCTGCAATACGATTTCCGTCTGGTCTGCGCCACCGGCGCGGTACTGTTTATTCTCTGCGCGCTGTTTAACGGTCTGTTCCTCCCGGCGTGGAAGCTGTCGACGGTTAAAGCGCCAGTGCGGGAAGGGCTTGACCGCGTGCTGAGCGATAAACGCTTCGTCACGTATGTGTTAACGCTGACCGGGTACTACATGCTCGCCGTGCAGGTCATGCTGATGCTGCCGATTATGGTTAACGATATTGCAGGCACACCCGCAGCGGTGAAATGGATGTATGCCATTGAAGCCTGCCTCTCTTTGACCCTGCTCTATCCAATTGCCCGCTGGAGCGAGCGCCGCTTCCGGCTTGAGCACCGTCTGATGGCCGGACTGCTGCTGATGACGCTGAGCATGATGCCCATCGGTCTGGTGAGTTCGCTTCAGCAACTGTTTATGCTGATCTGCACTTTCTACATTGGCTCAATCATTGCCGAGCCAGCCCGTGAAACGCTGAGCGCGTCACTTGCCGACGCCCGGGCCCGTGGCAGCTACATGGGGTTCAGCCGTCTCGGACTGGCGCTTGGCGGCGCACTGGGTTATACCGGTGGCGGCTGGCTGTTCGATGCCGGAAAAGCGCTTCATCAGCCGGAACTGCCGTGGGTCATGCTCGGCAAGGTCGGCTTTATGACGCTGATTGCCCTCTGGTGGCAGTTCAGTGATAAACGCAGCACCCGCGGGATGCTGGAGCCTGGCGCATAGCCTCCTTTCACTATCAGTTTTTTCTGCTGGTTTCTGTAGGATCACCCTGACATACTGGCGTATCAGGACAGATGCGCCGATTTTATGTTGAGGAACGCCATGAAAAAGATCGTTATTGCCGCTGCGTTAATTGTCAGTGGTCTGCTGGTGGGTTGTAACCAGCTTACGCAGTACACCGTCAGTGAGCAGGAGATTAATCAGGCGCTGGAAAAACATAATAACTTTTCAAAAGATATCGGCGTACCCGGCCTTGCGGATGCGCATATCGTCCTGACGAATCTCGCCAGCCAGATTGGGCGCGAAGAGCCGAACAAAGTCACCCTTTCCGGCGATGCCAGCCTGGACATGACCTCGCTCTTCGGCAATCAGAAAGCGGACATCAAGCTGAAGCTCAAGGCGCTGCCGGTGTTCAATAAAGAGAAAGGGGCAATTTTCCTGCAAGAGATGGAAATCGTCGATGCAGTAGTGACGCCGGATAAAATGAAACCGGTGCTGCAAACGCTGATGCCTTATCTCAACCAGTCGTTGCAGAACTACTTTAACCAACAGCCTGCCTATGTTCTGAGCGAAGACAAGAGCAAAGGCGAATCTCTGGCGAAAAAACATGCCAAAGGGATAGAGGTGAAACCGGGTGAAATCATCATTCCTTTCACCGACTAAACATGACGGGCGCTGAGGCGCCCGTTTTTTTTAACGGAATAGTGTGCAAACGAAAACGTTTCCGCTTATGATTTGTGTCCGGCAAAAACAGCCATCTTATGACTGATCCCTTTCAAGCCGGAGCTTCCATGACTGTACAATCCCAGGTTCTCAAAATCCGCCGCCCAGACGACTGGCATATCCATCTTCGTGATGGCGACATGCTGAAAACCGTCGTGCCGTATACCAGCGAAATTTATGGCCGTGCGATTGTTATGCCTAACCTGGTTCCGCCAGTCACTACCGTCGAGGCCGCGATTGCCTATCGCCAGCGTATCCTTGATGCCGTTCCGGCCGGGCACGATTTTACCCCGTTAATGACCTGCTACCTGACGGACTCGCTGGATCCCAATGAGGTTGAGCGCGGGTTTAACGAAGGTGTGTTCACCGCCGCGAAGCTCTACCCGGCGAATGCCACCACCAACTCCAGCCATGGGGTGACCAGCATCGACGCCATCATGCCCGTCCTGGAGCGTATGCAAAAACTGGGAATGCCGCTGCTGGTGCACGGGGAAGTGACCCACGCTGACATTGATATTTTCGATCGCGAAGCCCGTTTTATTGAAACGGTCATGGAGCCGCTGCGCCAGCGTCTGCCGGGGCTGAAAGTGGTGTTTGAACACATTACGACCAAAGATGCCGCAGAGTATGTCCGGGATGGCAATGAGCTGATTGCCGCCACCATTACCCCGCAGCACCTGATGTTTAACCGTAACCACATGCTGGTGGGCGGTGTTCGTCCACATCTGTATTGTCTGCCGATCCTCAAGCGCAATATTCACCAGCAGGCGTTGCGTGAGCTGGTTGCCAGCGGCTTCCCTCGCGCGTTTCTCGGCACGGATTCCGCCCCGCATGCCCGTCACCGTAAAGAGGCGAGCTGCGGCTGTGCAGGCTGCTTTAACGCGCCGACCGCCCTGGCAAGTTACGCAACCGTGTTTGAAGAGATGAATGCATTAGACTATTTCGAAGCCTTCTGCTCCCTCAACGGCCCACGTTTCTACGGTCTGCCCGTCAATGACACGTTCATTGAGCTGGAGCGTAAAGACAGCCAGGTTGAAGCATCGATTGCACTTACCGATGATACGCTGATCCCCTTCCTGGCCGGTGAAACCGTAAGCTGGTCGGTAAAACGCTAAAAAAATCGTCCCCCCTGTTGCCAAACAGACAAGATAACTGTATAAATAAACAGTATATTACACAGGGGGCATTTATGCGTATTGAAGTCACCATTGCCAAAACCACCGTCCTGCCTGCTGGCGCACTCGACGCTCTGGCAGGTGAGCTATCCCGACGTATTAACAGCACTTTTCCTGAAAACGATGGCGCCGTAACGGTACGTTATGCGACGGCAAACCATCTTTCCGTCATCGGCGGCGCGAAAGAAGATAAAGAACGTATCAGCGAAATTTTGCAGGAAACATGGGAAAGCGCCGACGACTGGTTCATCACTGATTAATATTTGCTCCCTCATTGTGTTTTTTTGCCGGGTCGCCCCGGCTTTTTTTCGTTTCGTCTTCTGAAAGTTCAAATTATTTCAGCATCTTCTTAGAAAATCGTGAACAAGATGGCGTTTTATTGTTCGAACAATCCTAAAAAGCAGAAAAATGTGTTGCTACCCGTTTATTTTTTCCTTCTTAACCCTTATTAATTGATATACTGAAATTGCTTTCAGAAAAACATGCATTGAACCTCAAAGTCGTTGTCTTCTAACACGCATTAAGGGGGTTATAATGGAAAAGAATAGTGATGTCATCCAGACCCATCCGCTCGTTGGCTGGGATATCAGCACCGTAGACAGCTACGATGCGCTGATGCTGCGTTTGCACTACCAGACCCCAAATCAGCAAAACCGTGATGAAGCGGAAGTTGGACAGACGCTGTGGCTTACAACAGACGTCGCCCGTCAGTTTATCTCTATTTTGGAAGCAGGCATTGCAAAAATAGAATCTGGCGACTATCAGGAAAATGAGTATAAACGGCATTAACCCTTATGCTCCTTTTCACTCAACAGGCACCCTCGCGGTGCCTTATTTATTTCGTTCTTGTATAAGCCCCCATAGTTAATTACTCTGCTAACAAAGCGTTAGTAAAGAGAAGCCTATGAAATACGATTTGATCATTATCGGAAGCGGCTCCGTAGGATCTGCCGCCGGTTATTACGCAACGCAGGCGGGCCTGAAAGTGCTGATGATTGATGCCCACCTCCCTCCCCACTCTGAAGGAAGCCATCACGGCAATACCCGTCTGATCCGTCACGCTTACGGTGAAGGTGAACGTTATGTACCGCTGGTGCTTCGGGCTCAGACGCTGTGGGATGAGCTGGCCGCACTCACCGAAGAACGCATTTTTGAGCGCACCGGGATCATTAACCTTGGTCCAGCCAACTCCACGTTTCTGGCGACCGTCGAGGAGAGCGCGAAAGCCTACCGCCTGGACGTCGAGCGTCTGGATGCGAACGGCATCATGGCGCGCTGGCCGGAAATTTCTGTCCCGGAAGACTACATTGGATTGTTTGAAGCCAATTCCGGGGTACTGCACAGCGAAACGGCCATTAAAACCTGGATTGATCTCGCCGCTAAAGCGGGCTGCGCGCAGTTGTTCAACTGTCCGGTCACGGGTATCACCCACCATGTGGAAGGTTCCACCGTCAACACCTCTGAGGGTGAATATACCGCCACGCGCCTGCTGGTGAGTGCGGGAACGTGGGTGACGAAACTGCTGCCGGACCTGCCCATTCAGCCGGTGCGCAAAGTCTTCTCATGGTTCCAGTCGGACGGGCGTTACAGCAGCCAGAACAAATTCCCGGCGTTTACCGGCGAGTTACCCAATGGCGATCAGTTCTACGGTTTCCCCTCTGAAAAAGACGCGCTCAAGATTGGCAAACATAACGGCGGACAGGTCATTTCCTCCGCGGAAGAACGCAAGCCATACGGCGCTTATGCGCAGGATGGTTCCGAAGCCTTCACGTTCCTGCGAAATATCCTGCCAGGCGTAGGCGGGTTGCTTTACGGCGCAGCGTGCACCTACGACAACACGCCGGATGAAGACTTCATCATCGACACCCTGCCCGGACACGACAACACCCTGCTTGTAACCGGGCTTAGTGGTCACGGGTTTAAATTTGCCTCGGTGTTAGGGGAAATTGCCGCCCAGTTTGCTCAGGGGATCACGCCTTCGTTTGATCTCAAGCCCTTCGCGCTCTCGCGCTTTAACCGATAATACCGCTCCAGGCTCCGAATAACCGGAGCCTGTTTAGCGAGAGGGGCGAGATGCGCAGACTGGTGAATTACCTCATTAATAACATCCGCGAGCATTTCATGCTCTACATTGTCCTTTGGTCGCTGCTGGCGATCATTGATGTCATTTATATTGTATTCTTCTGAAAAACCTCACTGACATTTATTGACACTCCTTTAAACTTATTTAACCTATAATTTTTAAAAAAACCTCACCTCAAATTTATTGAACGAAGCGATTGAAATACATTGCGGAAAAACATTCAAATTCGCTGAAATAAATTAAATAAAAAACATTATTCATTTTTTTCAGTTGCATTATTTATTTAATCCGGCCATTTTTATTGCTCAGTCATTTGAGAACGGAAATTCATATGCAATGGCGTAACTCCTCCAGCCGCTACGGAATAATATCCATGTGTTTACACTGGCTATTTGCACTTGCCGTCTATGCCATGTTTGGTCTCGGCCTCTGGATGGTGACATTAAGCTATTATGACGGTTGGTATCATCAGGCCCCCGAATTGCACAAAAGCATTGGGGTTCTGCTGATGATGGGTCTGGTTTTTCGCGTGATCTGGCGACATGTCTCTACGCCCCCTCCCGCCCCCAAAAGCCATGGCCGACTTACCCGCATAAGCGCTATTGGCGCACATATCGCTCTCTATGCCCTGCTGTTCGCCATTCTGATCAGCGGCTATCTCATTTCGACCGCAGACGGCAAACCGATCAGCGTGTTTGGGCTTTTTGACGTCCCTGCCACGCTGACTGACGCCGGTTCACAGGCTGACACCGCCGGTGTGGTTCATCTGTGGCTGGCATGGAGCGTAGTGATCCTGTCTGTCCTGCATGGCCTTGCGGCCCTGAAACACCACTTTATTGATAAAGACGATACGCTGAAGCGCATGCTAGGCCGTTCGTCAGTTGACTCTGGAGCATAAAATGAAAAAACGCCTGTTGGGTATCGCATTAGGTTCGCTGCTATTTACCACCGGTTCGGCCATTGCCGCTGACTATAAAATTGATAAGGAGGGTCAGCATGCCTTCGTCAATTTCCGTATTCAGCATCTGGGTTACAGCTGGTTATATGGCACATTCAATGATTTCGATGGCACATTTACTTTCGACGAGAAAAACCCTGCTGCCGATAAAGTGAACGTCACCATTAATACCAACAGCGTCGATACTAACCACGCCGAGCGTGATAAACATCTGCGCAGCGCTGAATTCCTGAACGTGGGTAAATTCCCGCAAGCTACTTTTGCGTCGACAGAAGTGAAGAAAGACGGTGATAAGCTCGCTATTACCGGTAACCTGACGCTGAATGGCGTGACGAAACCGGTCACACTCGATGCCAAATTAATGGGACAGGGCGACGATCCGTGGGGTGGCAAACGTGCTGGCTTTGAAGCCGCAGGCAAAATTCATCTGAAAGATTTTAATATCACCACCGATTTAGGCCCGGCATCGCAGGATGTGGAGTTGATTATTTCGGTGGAAGGCGTTCAGCAGAAATCATAAAACAGGCCCGGCAGGCTTTCGCGCCGCCGGGCAGTGTTTTACTCGGGGTCCGGAATACCCAGTTTGGTATTCAGTCGGCCCCGGGATTTATTAAAGATCTTGTTCCCGTTCTCGCGCCCGGCACGGCGGCGACGTTGCTCTTCTTCTGGCAAGATACTCTCTTCACTGCACAGCTCGCTACAGCAGCCATTAAATTTCTCGGCACATGCAGGGCACTGAATAAACAGCAGATGACACCCGTCGTTTTTGCAGTTGGTATGCGTGTCGCACGGCGTACCGCACTGGTGGCAGTGCGCGATCACGTCCTCGGAAATTCGCTCGCCCATACGCTCATCAAAAACAAAGTTCTTACCGATAAAACGCACCGGTAAACCCTGCTCACGAGCGCGGCGGGCATATTCAATGATCCCACCCTCAATGTGCCAGACTTTATTAAAACCGTTGTGCTTCATCCAGGCGCTGGCTTTTTCGCAGCGGATCCCCCCGGTGCAGTACATCACGATCTTTTTGTCTTTATGCTCCTGCATCATCTCAACGGCTTTCGGCAGTTGTTCGCGGAAGGTATCGGCAGGAATTTCCATCGCATTTTCGAAGTGCCCCACTTCATATTCGTAGTGGTTACGCATATCGATGAACACCGCATCCGGATCGTCGAGCATGGCGTTCACTTCAGCGGCCTTGAGGTACTCCCCCACATTAGCGGCATTGAAGCTCGGATCGTCAATACCATCCGCCACAATACGCTCACGCACTTTCATGCGCAGCACCCAGAATGATTTGCCGTCATCATCCAGCGCAATGTTCAGGCGTAAGCCGTTAAGCGCCGGATCAAATCCGTAGAGGAGATCGCGAAAGGCGCTGACTTTGCTTTCCGGCACGCTGATTTGCGCGTTAATCCCCTCACGCGCCAGATAGACGCGGCCAAACACATTCAGGGCGGTGAATGCCTGGTAAAGCGCATCGCGGGTCGCCTGTGGATCGTCGATGGTGAAATATTTATAGAAAGAGATTGTCGTGCGCGGTTCGGTTTCGGCCAACATGCGCGCTTTCAACATCTCATTCGAAACGCGGTTGTGTAACACTGGCATGGTGTACAAGTCCTGCAATCGTTGAGAAATAAAAATCGGTCGGCATCATATAGCAAACAAAGACAATTTACATCCACACAATTTACGCTACATTTCAGTCAATCTGATAAATCATACTTAACAGTTGCCTGTTCTTTCAGGTTTCGATGACAGACATTTTGGCTATGCCCTAAAAAATGAGACAATAGCCCTTCAGGACGTTAGAACACAGGACAGACATGACCCAGTTACCGAAATTTACTGCCGCGCTTTTGCACCCCCGCTATTGGTTAACATGGTCAGGCATTGGCTTGTTGTGGCTTATTGTACAGCTGCCTTATCCCGTCATTTTCCGCATGGGTAAAGGACTGGGCCGCATTGCTCAACAGGTTATGAAACGTCGCGCCAGGATCGCCTACCGCAACCTTGAGCTTTGCTTTCCTCATATGAGCGAATCTGAGCGCCACGACATGGTGGTTAAAAACTTCGAATCGGTCGGCATGGGGCTGATGGAGACCGGTATGGCCTGGTTCTGGTCGGATAAGCGCATGGCGCGCTGGACGGAAGTGGCCGGGACCGGCATGGATCCGGTGCATACTCTTCAGGCCAACCAGACTGGCGTCCTGCTGATTGGCGTTCATTTCCTGACGCTCGAAATTGGCGCGCGGATGTTCGGCATGCAGGCGCCGGGTATTGGCGTTTATCGTCCTAACGATAATCCGGTAATCGATTTGATCCAGACCAACGGACGCATGCGCTCCAATAAAAGCATGATCGACCGCAAAGACCTGAAAGGGATGATCCGCGCCCTGAAATCAGGTGAAGTGGTCTGGTATGCCCCGGATCATGACTATGGCCCGCAATCCAGCGTGTTTGTTCCGTTCTTTGCGGTGGACGATGCCGCGACGACGACCGGGACCTGGATGCTGGCGCGAATGTCCAAAGCGGCTATCGTGCCGTTTGTACCGCGCCGTAAACCAGACGGTTCAGGCTATCAGCTCATCATGCTGGAGCCGGAACTCGCGCCACCGCTGATTGATGCGGAAACCACCGCGCGGTGGATGAACGGCATTGTCGAAAAATGCATTATGCTCGCCCCGGAGCAGTACATGTGGCTGCATCGCCGCTTCAAAACCCGGCCTCAGGGCGTCCCTTCCCGGTATTAATCTGCATGCGGCCTTCCGGGCCGCATGTTGTTTTAGCTTTAAAAGCTCCCCGTCATTGCGGCAATCATACCCCAGGCGCATAATTAGCAGGCTTATTACCTCACTGTTTACGGTGCCCTGCACCTCATTATGCGGATAGTTATGTCCCCCACAGATGCCCCCATAAACTGGAAACGTAACCTGACGGTTGCGTGGCTGGGTTGTTTTCTTACTGGCGCCGCCTTTAGCCTGGTGATGCCCTTCCTGCCCCTCTACGTGGAACAGCTCGGCGTCACCGGTCATAGCGCACTGAATATGTGGTCCGGGCTGGTGTTCAGCATTACGTTCCTGTTCTCCGCCATTGCGTCGCCGTTCTGGGGTGGGCTGGCGGATCGTAAAGGCCGCAAAATTATGCTGCTGCGCTCCGCGCTCGGCATGGCGATCATTATGCTGTTGATGGGGGTGGCGCAGAACGTCTGGCAGTTCCTGATATTACGCGCGCTTCTGGGCCTGCTCGGGGGATTTATCCCTAACGCCAACGCCCTGATCGCCACCCAAATCCCGCGCCAGAAAAGCGGCTGGGCGTTGGGCACGCTCTCCACTGGCGGTGTCAGCGGCGCACTGCTGGGTCCGCTGGCAGGCGGGCTGCTGGCCGACCACTACGGGCTTCGGCCGGTATTCTTCATAACCGCCAGCGTGCTATTCCTCTGTTTCCTCGTGACGCTTATCTGCATCCGCGAGCATTTCACGCCCGTGGCCAAAAAAGAGATGCTGCACGCCCGTGATGTGCTGGCTTCGCTGAAAAACCCAAAGCTGGTGCTGAGCCTGTTTGTAACCACCATGATTATCCAGGTGGCCACCGGTTCAATCGCGCCGATTCTGACGCTCTATGTCCGCGACCTGGCCGGCAACGTCAGCAATATCGCCTTTATCAGCGGCCTGATCGCCTCTGTTCCCGGCGTGGCCGCGCTGCTGAGCGCACCGCGGCTCGGCAAGCTGGGAGATCGTATTGGCCCGGAAAAAATCCTGATCTGTGCCCTGATCGTCTCCGTCCTGCTGCTGATCCCCATGGCGATGGTGCAGACTCCGTGGCAGCTTGGCGTCCTGCGCTTCCTGCTGGGGGCTGCGGATGGCGCACTGCTTCCGGCTGTACAGACGCTGCTGGTCTATAACTCCACCAACCAGATAGCCGGACGTATTTTCAGCTACAACCAGTCGTTTCGCGATCTGGGTAACGTCACCGGACCGCTGGTGGGCGCGGGGATTTCGGCCAGTTTCGGTTTCCGGGCGGTCTTCATCGTGACGGCAGGCGTTGTGCTGTTCAACGCCGTTTATTCCTGGCTCAGTTTATCCCGGGCGTTACGCCCGGGGCGCATAACACAACATCGTGACGGCTAATTTACGCATTCATACTTGCAAAATCATATAATCAGCTATTCTTTCCCTGAATACCTTCACGAAAAACAGGGAGACACCAATGACCATGTACGCCACGCTGGAAGAAGCAATTGATGCCGCTCGCGAAGAGTTCCTCGCCGATAATCCCGGCATTGAGGAAGAAGATGCTGACGTGCAACAACTCAATATCCAAAAATACGTCCTACAGGACGGCGATATTATGTGGCAGGCCGAATTCTTTGCTGATGAGGGTGAAGATGGTGAATGTCTGCCAATACTGAGTGGTGAAGGTGCGCAGGCGGTTTTCGACGGCGACTATGACGAAATTGAGTTACGTCAGGAGTGGCTGGAAGAAAATACGCTGCACGAATGGGACGAAGGTGAGTTTCAGCTTGAACCGCCGCTGGATACCGAAGAGGGTCAGGCCGCAGCGGATGAATGGGACGAGCGATAAGCTGTCGTTACTTGTAAGGGCCGTGGCTGGCATCGATGGGCAGCAGTAGCGTGTCGAAAATCAGCGAAAACGGCAGATCGAGCACGGTGAGATAGCGCCATGCGGAATCACGAACATCCCACTGTACGCCGGGATAGTACTGATTCCCGTGGCCCTGCCCGGGGATGGTGCGGCTGATAATGCTGCCGCAGCCGCTGAGCAGGCATGCCATCATGACGACAATGATTACTTTCATTTCTGACCTCTAAAAAAATACCGGCGATTAAGCCGGTATTTTATTTGGCGGGTAAAGAAGCGTTACTTCGCCTTCAGTGCCAGCGGATTCAGCTTCACGTCCTTGTAGTAGTTCACCCACGAAGAGTATCTCTCCGGCGCGGACCACACGCGGTAATGAAGCCTTGCCATCGTCACCGGATCGCTCAGCAGCACCAGACGACGGTCGCGGTTAAGCTTTTCTGGCGTCTCGTTCAGCGCCTGCTCAACGTGGCGGTCGCGGGCAATCTCCAGCACCTGGCTGGCGCGGTGACGCGCCGTCGCCATTGCGGTTGCCAGCGCGTTGAATGACGGGTTAAACACGGCG
Source organism: Enterobacter cloacae complex sp. IR5418 (assembly GCF_049238105.1). Classification (NCBI taxonomy): domain Bacteria; kingdom Pseudomonadati; phylum Pseudomonadota; class Gammaproteobacteria; order Enterobacterales; family Enterobacteriaceae; genus Enterobacter; species Enterobacter cloacae complex sp. IR5418. The sequence goes on from NZ_JBMKHS010000013.1 coordinate 97,849, forward strand.
TGCATAAAGCCATCATCCAGCGTGCGTTTGCGGTTCTGCTCCAGGTAGGTATCGGTATCCACCAGCACCTGCGGCGGAGAATACTCTTCCGGGATCAGGAACAGCTTCCAGCGTTTGGTACGCAGCCCCACCGTGGAACGGCTGGAGATCACCGACACAAATGGCGACAGGATCAGCGAGAAGACGATTGGCGCCAGCCAGAACAGGAAACGCAGATCCAGCCAGGCCATACCAACGGCCCACACCAGGCCCAGCAGCAGCTGAGAGCCGTGGCGCATAAAGGCTTCACTCCACGGCGTAGAGTCATCGTCACGCTGCGGGGAATTCCACACCACTTCCCATCCCAGGAACGCGCTCACCACGAACACCGTATGGAACAGCATACGCACCGGTGCCAGCAGAACCGAGAACAGCACTTCCAGCAGCAGGGAAAGGGTCACACGACAGAAACCACCGTACTCCTTCGAACCTTTGCACCAGATCAGAATGATACTGAGTAGCTTAGGCAGGAACAGCAGCACCATGGTCGACGCGAACAGCGCAATCGCCAGCTCCGGACGCCACTGCGGCCACACCGGGAACAGCTGGCGCGGTTGCAGGAAGTACTGTGGCTCCGTCAGGGCATGCACGACCTGCAACGCGGTTGAGAGCGCGAGGAACATAAACCACAGCGGTGCAGACAGGTAGGACATGACGCCCGTCAGGAACACCGCCCGGTGAACAGGGTGCATTCCTTTCACCAGGAACAGGCGGAAGTTCATCAGGTTACCGTGACACCAGCGGCGGTCGCGTTTGAGTTCATCCAGCAGGTTCGGCGGCAGCTCTTCATACGAGCCAGGCAGATCGTAGGCAATCCAGACGCCCCATCCTGCACGACGCATCAACGCCGCTTCCACAAAGTCATGCGACAGAATGGACCCGGCAAACGACCCTTCACCCGGCAGCGGTGCCAGGGCACAGTGCTCGATGAATGGCTTCACGCGGATAATGGCGTTGTGGCCCCAGTAGTGAGATTCACCCAGCTGCCAGAAGTGCAGACCGGCGGTAAACAGCGGGCCGTAAACGCGGGTCGCAAACTGCTGGCAGCGCGCATACAGCGTGTCCATACCGGATGCTTTTGGCGAGGACTGAATAATACCCGCGTTCGGGTTGGCTTCCATCAGACGGACCAGCCCGCTCAGGCAGTCGCCGCTCATCACGGAGTCCGCGTCCAGTACCACCATGTAGCTGTACTGGTTACCCCAGCGACGACAGAAGTCATCGATGTTCCCGCTCTTACGCTTCACACGACGACGACGACGGCGGTAGAAGATCTGCCCTTCGCCCTGCACTTCAGCAATCAACTCCATCCAGGCTTTTTGCTCTGCCACGCAGATATCCGGGTTGTAGCTGTCGCTCAGGATATAGACGTCGAAATGCGCTGCGTTACCGGTCGCCTTTACAGACTCCCACGTAGCACGCAGCCCGGCGAATACGCGGTCAACGTCTTCGTTACAGATAGGCATGATCAGCGCCGTGCGGTGCTCTGGGTTGAGGGGTTCATCCCCGACCGTCGACGCGGAAATGCTGTATTTGTCACGTCCCATCAGCAGTTGCAGGAAGCCCATCAGCGCTGTCCAGAACCCGGCAGAGACCCAACAGAACAGCACGGCGAACAGCAACAGGATGCCGCTCTGTAAAATATACGGCAGCAGCTGCATGAAGGAGACCCAGATATCCTGGCCAATCATGTCAGCAGGGTTAATCAACGCCCAGCCCTGGTACGGCAGAATGGTTTTCATGTACCAGGTGGCGACAACCGTCTGCGCCAGCGTCAGCAGCAGTAAAATGTAACGACGAATCGTTCCCACGGTACGCCATTTCTGCTCGGACGCCTGCTGTTCTTTGGTCAGACGTGACAGATAGCGCGGCGTCACGTCACGCCCACGCAGGCGATCCCAGAAGCGGCCCACCGGGTTGGTGCGCCACGGATCGGGGAACATAGAGGAACGCGTGGCCTTCGGCATCGCCTGTAGCTGGTCACGCCCTTCGTCATCCTTGATTAACTGCCCTTCTGCCAGCGAGTCCGGCCATGCCTGCTCCAGACGTGCCTTCACTGACCCCAGCGGCGTATCATCATCACGGGAAAAGTGACGATGTTCACCATCCAGCGCGGTGTGAACCGCGCGGATGTCGCTCGCAGGGAGTGCCGCTTTTTCAATGTCCGTCAGCGGCATGGCATCAATATATTCAGATGTATTATTCATTGGCAGGTAGCTGATAGCTCCAGGTTTCACTCAGCGGCTTATCGTTACTGACCAGCGCGGCGCGCATTTCAGTGGTCTGTTTCGGATCTTTCACCTTCACGCGCAGGGTCAGACGCCACCCTTTGGTGACCGGATTGTAGCGCACGGCGTTCTCAACGATTTCACCGTTATCGCCAATGCTGGCCTGTGCCGTCACGGCAGTATCCGGCGCCAGTTTTTTCATATCCTGGCCGGTGAAGTCCACGATAAACGCCAGCGTGCCATCCGGCTGACGAATCAGGTTGGACTGCTTCACGTCACCCGTCGAACGGCGCGTCTGCATCACATACGCGTTATCCGGTGCGTGCAGTTTGTCTTCGTCACGGCTGAAGGTGATCGCATACTTGAAGTTCATCTCTTTACCGGCTTCCGGCAGCTGATCCGGGGTCCAGTACGCTACGATGTTATCGTTGGTTTCATCGTTGGTTGGAATTTCAACCAGCTCAACCTTACCTTTACCCCAGTCGCCTTTCGGCGTAACCCAGGCGCTTGGGCGCAGATCGTAGCGGTCATCCAGATCTTCAAAGCGGGAGAACTGACGGCCACGTTGCAGCAGACCAAAGCCCTGCGGGTTTTCCATCGCAAAGCTGCTGACGGCGAGATGTTTCGGGTTGTTCAGCGGACGCCAGATCCACTCACCGTTACCCGCATGGATGGAAAGGCCATTGGAATCATGCAGTTCAGGACGGAAGTTGGTCGCCGGAGAAGGCTGGTTCGGCCCGAACAGGAACATGCTGGTCAGCGGCGCGACGCCCAGTTTGCCCACTTTATCGCGCAGGTAAACTTTAGACTGCACGTCAACGACCGTGTCACGCCCAGGCATGATCACGAAGCGATAAGCGCCTGTCGCACGAGGGGAGTCCAGCAGCGCATAAATTGTCAGACGTTTGTCGGTTGGTTTTGGACGTTCGATCCAGAACTCGCGGAAACGTGGAAATTCTTCACCTGATGGCAGCGCGGTATCAATTGCCAGACCGCGCGCAGAAAGCCCGTACACCTGCCCCGCGCCAATCACGCGGAAGTAGCTGGCGCCAAGCATGCTGACGATTTCGTCGTTTTTATCTTTGCTGTTAATTGGGTAAAGCACTTTGAAGCCGGCAAAGCCGAGGTCTTTCACTGTGTCTTTATCGTGTTGCACATCGCCAAAATTGAAATAATCCGGGCTGTACTTGATTTTGCGTACCGCGGTCGCCGTCACTTCATTGATGGCAACCGGCGTGTCGAAGTACATACCCTGGTGGTAAAATTCAAGCTTGAACGGGGTTTTAATATTGTTCCAGTACGCTTTATCGTGATTGAACTGGATCTGCTGATAGTCCGCGTATTTCATGTCGCGGAAAACGGAGGGCAGGTTACTTTTTGGCGCTTCGTAGCTCTTGCCCGCCATCGATTTAGCCTGTTTTGCGACGTCATCGATGTTAAAGGCCAGTGCAGATGAGGTATACAGTGACAACAGCACTGTTACACCCAACCAACGCATTTTCATCATTTGTGGTTTATGTTTCATAATAAGTAAGCACTTCCCCCTTTGTGTGCTTATATCGATCCGATCCATTTTAATGGAAACTCAGGCAATCCGACAACATTATCACTGCTTTGTTCAGCTCGCTGGCTCATGGATTAAGCAAATGAAAGAACCCGCATTTCACTTTGCGTGCTTATCCTGGAGACAGGGTGTCGGTCTTGGTGTAGGGTTGGCTCCGAATGTAACCATTATGAGCCTTAGGGATAAGGCGAAAAGTCTGAGAATGCGCAAAGTTATATGAGCACAACCCCTGTACAACGTGAATATTTCCTCGACTCGATCCGCGCATGGCTCATGCTATTGGGGATCCCTTTTCATATTTCACTGATCTATTCCAGCCACACCTGGCACGTGAACAGCCAGCTGCCCTCCTGGTGGCTAACGCTGTTTAACGATTTTATTCATGCCTTCCGCATGCAGGTGTTTTTTGTCATTTCCGGCTATTTCTCTTATATGCTCTTCTTGCGCTATCCCCTGAAGCGGTGGTGGAAAGTGCGCGTGGAGCGCGTGGGTATACCGATGCTGACGGCCATCCCGCTGCTGACGCTGCCGCAGTTCATCATGTTGCAATATGTGAAAGGCAAGGCGGAAAACTGGCCGAATCTCTCCCTCTATGAGAAATACAATACCCTGGTCTGGGAGCTGATCTCGCACCTCTGGTTCCTGCTGGTACTGGTGGTGCTCACCACGGTGAGTTTGCTGATCTTCAGTCAACTGCGCCAGCGCGCGAGCACCGCGTCTTCGACCTTCTTCGGCAACATCACCCACGGCAAGCTGTCGCTGCTGTTTCTTGCGCTGGGCATCGCTTATGCCGCCGTCAGGCGTACCCTGTTCATTGTCTACCCACCCATTTTGAGCGATGGGCTGTTTAATTTCGTGGTGATGCAGACACTGTTCTATATTCCCTTCTTCCTGATTGGGGCGCTGGCATTTATTCATCCCCGGCTTAAACCGCTGTTTACTACCCCCTCCCCCTGGTGTGCAGTGGGTGCCGCGCTGGCCTTTGCCGCCTATCTGCTCAATCAGCGCTACGGCAGCGGCGACGCATGGATGTATGAGACGGAGAGCGTGATAACGATGCTGATGGGGCTGTGGATGGTGAACGTGGTGTTCGCCCTGGGCCATCGTCTGCTGAATTTTAAGTCCAGTCGCGTAACCTATTTCGTTAATGCGTCGCTGTTTATCTACCTGGTTCACCATCCGCTGACGCTGTTTTTCGGCGCATACATTACGCCGCATATCGCCTCGAATGCGCTGGGCTTCTTCACCGGCCTGGTCTTTGTGGTTGGCATTGCTATCGTGTTGTATGAAATCCACCTGCGGATCCCGCTTTTGCGTTTCCTGTTCTCAGGCAAACCACAGGTTAAAGCGGAATAACAAAACGGCGCCTCCGGGGCGCCGTTTTTGCATTTCAGGCATCAAAATGCCTGGCTACGCTCGGTCAAAATCCGCTGATACAGGTCGGCGGTTTGCTCATCGAAACAGACGAAAATGACTTTTTCCGGCATGGGTTTGAGGGAAAGGTAGTGATAAACGGTATTCACGGCGATCGTTGCTGCCGCTTCCTTTGGATAACCGTACACCCCCGTGCTGATGGCGGGGAACGCCATGGTTTTATACCCGTTATCTGCCGCAAGCCGCAGGCAGTTACGATACGCCTGCTCCAGAATCTCAGCCTCATGGCGGTCGCCCCCGTGCCAGACCGGGCCAACGGTGTGGATCACCGCTTTGGCCGGGAGATCGCCCGCGAGCGTGATAACCGCATGCCCCGGGGGACACTCTCCCTGCTGCTGGCGCACGGTTTTGCATGCTTCGAGAAGCTGAGGACCTGCGGCCCGGTGAATGGCTCCATCCACGCCGCCCCCACCCAGCAGGGAGGAGTTGGCTGCGTTGACGATCACGTCAACGTGTACCGTCGTGATATCGCCATGAATAACGTCGATTTGCGGTCTCATAAAACACCCTCTGCAACCCGCCTTTTTCATAAGTGTATCGCAGAGGGAGAAGGAGAAAAACCGCCGCGAAAGAAACGGCCGCTAGCGGTAATCCACCTGAACGACCGCCAGCGTTTTCTTTTCATTCAGGTATTTCATGGTGACAGCGGCCAGTTCGGATTGCGTACGATGGCCCCGGAGCGCTTCGTCATAACTGATAGTATGCGTTTCCATACGGTTATTTTTTGGACAGGAGATTGCAAACTGCTGATGCCGGGGCGTCACTTCGCACGGGTCAGCAACCACCGCGCCGCGAAAATGAATTACCCCGCCATTTACAAGGGTTGCTGAATAAGCCGGAGAAAAAAAAGAGGACAAAAGCAGTCCCAGACCAGAAATAATAGACGCTGCGGATTTGAACATTATTTGTACTCCTCAATGTAATTCGTCCTTGAGGGGTAAAAACGCTCCGTTATGACCTATGAAATATCAGTTTACGGAACCAAATTGCCGGGTTCTTGATATCAGCATAGCTTAACTGCGTAGCTCCGCCACTTTTATAAATCATTGATTTAATGAATGATTAAAGCGTGTGCATCGGTACGGTCCATTGCTGCGATAAATAGAGCGATTTTCCATCAGATACGGTGACAATTATTTTTACCGCATCCCCTGAGCGATTATTAAAACTGATTCGGCTTAAATCAATCGGCTGATTAGCGGGTATAAAAAGGGTATTTTTCTGCCGCGATGTACTTTTTCCCACCAGCCCCTCGCGAACAGATAACATCTCAACCTGGCATTCGCAGGCGTCCGCCAGGGTGACCTGAGGAATAATGGTTGTCATATTTTCCTGTTGTGACGTGCTGAACGTTATCTGGCTGGCAAGCGCGGCAAGGAGAATGAAGGTGCTCATGAGATCCTCCCGAAAAAAACAGGGCCTGTGCCCTGTTTTTGGATACAGAAAAAATCAGTACTGATGCGCGGTCGCGTTGTTGCCAAAGCCAACCTGATGCACAGTCACCGTTGAACCGGACGCCGTCTGGTCTACCGCCGCACCGTTGCCGCCGCCGAACTGTTTCACATTGATAACAGAGTCTTTGCTATTCCACTGGTCGATGGTGGCGCTGTTACCAAAGCCTTTTTGCAGCAGATCGATAGAGCTGTCATCAGATCCCTGTCCAACATCCGCGCCGTTACCGCCACCATGCTGGGTAATGGTCAATTCAGAATCTCTGGCGTCCGTCTGCAAAGCAAGCGCGGAGTTACCGCCGCCGTACTGGTAAATGCTCAGGGTTGAATCAGGGCCGTTATTACCGCCACCCCAACCACCACCGTGGCCGCCGCCAAATTGTGGTACCGCACCTGCGAAAGCACTGCCAGAAACGACGATTGCTGCAATAACTGCCACTTTGATAAGTTTCATGGTAAACCCCCATCGGATTGATTAAGGCGTCACACATCGCTAGCGTTGAATAACGCGAATAGCCATTTGCGACTGTCTCTGTACTACAACTGCTGTTTTCTGCGTACCATACTGCGTTATATTCGCCCTGTTACCCGAGCCTTTCTGGATAATCATGGCGGTGTTGCCAAAAGCGCCCTGCTTAATACTCGCATCGTTACCGTTGCCGGTCTGATCGATATAAGCAAGATTATACGTCCCTGACTGATCAACATTCGCTCGGTTATTCCCACCCTCCTGGGAAATAACGGACAGTAATTTAGAACCGCCCTGGCGAACGTCAGCATTATTACCTGAACCCTGTTGACCAATAATGGCTGCCTGATTGTATGAAGCTTTACTTAATTCATTTATCGCAAAATTATATTCAGAAGCGGCTAAATCTGAATCACCTGCGATGACATACCCAGGCGCACCCAGTAATGTAAACATCATAAACAACGTTTTGTTTTTCATGCTGTCACCCTGGACCTGGCGATTAAATAACTGTTCCGTTCTCCGCTAACGCGATTCATTTTGTTAACGCCGCGTTACGGAAAAGAGTATGTCTGCCGAAACATGTTTTATATCTCACCCGTGCGCCTTATTTTTATATTTTGATTCACCTCAAAGTCGTAAGTTCCGGCTAAAAACCCCTCCGCGCGCATCTGATGCGGAAAAACAGCCTTCTCCCGGCGCCTGTACAACAGCGAGGCTGGTTGTCCAACCTGTGTCAGCTTGTTCAGACAAAAACAACGGTGCCCTTGATCACGTGCGTGACACGAAGCAAGTTTTCTTAAGAAAACCGTCCGGCTTAGAGAAGTCTTACCTTTTTATCGACATTCATACTTTTTGCCGCTTGGCTTACAATAATATAAATCAAGATAATTCAATTAATTATAATATATTTCATGCATTTTAAAATGTGTGCACGTTTATACACCTGTACAACTTTCCCCTTATCTTTAAATCTATTGCGACCGTCAAATACACAAATTAATATTGAATTTTACATTATGTTACACCATTAACACTTGCTTTAAAGTTTGCAATAGCTAGATTGAAAACAGCAGTACGTTATTTGTTTTTTAAATTTACCGCCTCCTCTGGAGGAAGGTTTTTTAACTACACACAGCAGTGCCACACCTGTCAGTACTTCTGGTGCCCTTTACATAATACGAAGGGCAGCTGCCGGGTGTCATAAATAACGTGGGGTTTCATCATGTTTAATGAAGTCCATAGCTTACCCGGTCATACATTATTGTTGATCACCAAACCTTCCTTACAAGCGACAGCGTTATTGCAGCATTTAAAACAATGCCTGTCGCTTAACGGGAAACTGCATAATATTCAACGTTCTTTTGATGATATCGCTCCTGGCAGCATCATTCTTCTCGATATGATGGAAGCGGATAAAAAACTCATCCATTACTGGCAAGATAATTTAAGCAGGAAAAACAATAATATCCGCGTGTTGTTATTGAATACGCCTGATGAGTATCCTTTCCGCGAAATTGAGAGCTGGCCGCATATTAACGGCGTGTTTTACGTCACTGAAGAAGAAAACCGTGTCGTGGAGGGGTTGCAGGGCATATTGCGGGGGGAGTGCTATTTTTCGCAAAAGCTGGCCAGCTACCTTATTACCCACTCCGGAAATTATCGCTATAACAGTTCAGAATCGGCTCTTCTGACGCACCGTGAGAAAGAGATCCTGAACAAACTGCGTATTGGTGCTTCAAATATTGAAATCGCCCGTTCGTTATTTATCAGCGAAAATATGGTTAAGACGCATCTTTATAATCTTTTCAAAAAGATAGCTGTTAAAAATCGCACGCAGGCGGTGTCATGGGCAAACGATAACCTCAGGCGTTAATAGCATGAAACGCACGTTACGTTGGATTGCTGGCGCAGGTTTTATGCTTGCTGCCGGAAACCTTCAGGCTGTTGAGGTGGAAGTCCCCGGACTGTTGACCGACCACACCGTCTCCTCTGTCGGACACGATTTTTATCGTGCCTTCAGCGATAAGTGGGAAAGCGATTATCCGGGTAACTTAACCATCAACGAACGGCCCAGTGCACGGTGGGGAAGCGGCTTTGTTGAATAAATCAGATTTCGGGTAAGTCTCCCCCGTAGCGGGTTGTGTTT
>NZ_JBMKHS010000014.1:0-103551 GCF_049238105.1 Enterobacter cloacae complex sp. IR5418
GTGTGGGGTCTCCCCATGTGAGAGTAGGGAACTGCCAGGCATCAATTAAAGAAACCCCGTACCGAAAGGTGCGGGGTTTTTTGCTTTTGTTTTCTCCCTCTCCCTGTGGGAGAGGGACGGGGTGAGGGCATCAAACCGCACCATCCCCTCCTTGAAACTTTCTCACCTTCTGCTTGCAGACTCGACATTAAGCCTGTTTCTGGGTATCGTTAGCTGTCTGGATGTCTAAACGTTTATACGTATGCTGTGAGGATTTAAGGTTATGCCGATTCGGGTGCAGGACGAGCTACCAGCCGTCAATTTCTTGCGTGAAGAGAATGTCTTCGTAATGACAACTTCACGTGCTTCTGGTCAGGAAATTCGCCCGCTGAAGGTGCTGATCCTTAACCTGATGCCAAAGAAGATCGAAACGGAGAACCAGTTCCTGCGTTTGCTTTCGAACTCTCCGCTTCAGGTTGATATTCAGCTGCTGCGCATTGACGCGCGTGAGTCACGCAACACGCCTGCTGAGCATCTGAATAACTTCTACTGTAACTTTGACGACATTCGCGATGAGAACTTCGATGGACTGATCGTCACTGGTGCACCGCTGGGTCTGGTGGAATTTAATGACGTAGCCTACTGGCCGCAGATCAAGCAGGTGCTGGAGTGGGCAAAAGATCACGTTACGTCCACCTTGTTTGTCTGTTGGGCGGTACAGGCCGCACTGAACATCCTCTATGGCATTCCCAAGCAAACCCGCAGTGACAAACTTTCCGGTGTATATGAACACCACATACTTCACCCACATGCGTTGCTGACGCGTGGTTTCGATGACACCTTCCTGGCCCCGCATTCTCGCTACGCCGATTTTCCGGCTCAGCTGATCCGCGATTACACCGACCTGGAAATCCTGGCCGAAACGGAAGACGGCGATGCCTACCTGTTCGCCAGCAAAGACAAACGCATCGCGTTCGTTACCGGCCATCCTGAGTACGATCCGCATACCCTCGCGTCAGAGTATTTTCGTGATGTTGAAGCGGGTCTGAATCCGGATGTCCCGTACAACTATTTCCCGAAAAACGATCCACAAAACACGCCTCGGGCAACCTGGCGTAGCCACGGAAATTTGCTGTTCACCAACTGGCTCAACTATTACGTCTACCAGATTACGCCGTACGATCTTCGCCACATGAATCCGACGCTGGAGTAATCGTCTGCATTAAACGATCCTAAAGCGTTTCAGCTATTCAAATCAGGCACCTTCGGGTGCTTTTTTTATTTCCGAAATCCCACTCAACATCCGATAAAACTTTAATTCCATACTAATCAATCTGTTGTGCATCAAAATAAATTAAAATGGAAATTGTTTTTGATTTTGGAAAAATTATAGATAGTCTTAATTCTGCTGAGCGAAAACTACACAACGATCTTTCGTTCGCATCGGGGGCGTGATTTTGGATCTTTGATGAGGAGCAGAACGATGACTCAACAGGCAACAACGGTCGATGAACTGACCTTTACCCAGCCGAATGGTGAGCAAGAACAGCACGTTTTAACGGCCGAAGCGGTAGAGTTTCTGACTGAACTGGTGACCCGCTTTACGCCACAACGTAATAAGCTGCTGGCGGCACGCATTCATCAACAGCAGGAGATCGATAACGGCAAGTTGCCAGGGTTTATTTCGGAAACTGCTTCCATTCGCCACGGTGAATGGAAAATCCGCGGAATACCTGACGATTTGCAGGATCGTCGTGTAGAGATCACCGGCCCGGTAGAGCGCAAAATGGTGATCAACGCCATGAACGCTAACGTCAAAGTGTTTATGGCGGACTTCGAAGATTCTCTCGCGCCGGACTGGCGGAAAGTTATCGACGGGCAGATCAACCTGCGCGACGCCGTCAACGGCACCATTAGCTATACCAATGAAGCCGGTAAAATTTACCAGCTTAAGCCGAATCCGGCGGTGCTGATCTGTCGCGTACGCGGTCTGCATTTGCCTGAAAAACACGTTACCTGGCGCGGGGAAGCCATTCCGGGCAGCCTGTTCGACTTTGCGCTGTACTTCTTCCACAACCATAAAAACCTGCTGGCGAAAGGCAGCGGTCCCTATTTCTACCTGCCGAAAACCCAGTCCTGGCAGGAAGCGGCGTGGTGGAGTGAAGTCTTCAGCTATGCTGAAGACCGCTTCAGCCTGCCGCGCGGCACCATTAAAGCTACGCTGCTGATTGAAACCCTGCCTGCCGTATTCCAGATGCACGAGATCCTGCATGCGCTGCGCGACCACATTGTCGGCCTGAACTGCGGCCGCTGGGATTACATCTTCAGCTACATTAAAACGCTGAAAAACCATGCCGATCGTGTACTGCCGGATCGTCAGGTTGTCACCATGGATAAGCCTTTCCTGAGTGCCTACTCGCGTCTGCTGATTAAAACCTGCCACAAGCGTGGCGCGTTCGCGATGGGCGGCATGGCGGCCTTTATCCCGAGCAAAGACGTCGAGCGCAACAACCAGGTGCTCAACAAGGTGAAAGCCGATAAAGAGCTGGAAGCCCGCAACGGTCACGACGGCACGTGGATTGCACACCCTGGTCTTGCCGATACGGCGATGGAAGTCTTTAACCGCGTCCTCGGCGACAACAAAAACCAGCTGTTTGTCACCCGTGAAGAGGATGCGCCAATCGCAGAAGAACAACTGCTGGCGCCGTGTGCGGGAGAGCGGACGGAAGAGGGGATGCGCGCCAACATCCGCGTCGCCGTGCAGTACATCGAAGCGTGGATCTCCGGCAACGGCTGCGTGCCGATCTACGGCCTGATGGAAGATGCTGCGACGGCGGAAATCTCTCGTACCTCCATCTGGCAGTGGATCCATCATCAAAAAACGCTCAGCAACGGCAAACCGGTAACCAAAGCCCTGTTCCGCCAGATGCTGGCCGAAGAGATGCGGGTTATCCAGGACGAACTGGGCGAGCACCGCTTTAGCAGCGGGCGTTTTGACGACGCCGCACGCCTGATGGAGCAAATCACCACCTCAGATGACTTAATCGACTTCCTGACCCTGCCGGGCTACCGCTTCCTGGCGTAATCCACCACATAACAATATGGAGCATCTGCACATGAAAACCCGTACCCAACAAATCGAAGAATTACAGAAAGAGTGGACTCAACCGCGCTGGGAAGGCATTCGTCGTCCGTACAGCGCAGAGGAAGTGGTGAAATTACGCGGCTCGGTCAACCCGGAATGCACGCTGGCACAGAACGGCGCGGCGAAAATGTGGAAGCTGCTGCACGGCGGCGCCAAAAAAGGCTATATCAACAGCCTCGGCGCACTGACCGGCGGTCAGGCATTGCAGCAGGCGAAGGCCGGTATTGAAGCTATCTATCTTTCCGGTTGGCAGGTCGCGGCGGATGCAAACCTGGCCTCCAGCATGTATCCGGATCAATCGCTGTATCCGGCGAACTCGGTGCCGTCAGTGGTGGATCGGATCAACAACACCTTCCGCCGTGCGGATCAGATCCAGTGGGCGGCGGGTATCGAGCCTCACGATCCGCGATTTATCGACTATTTCCTGCCGATCGTCGCGGATGCGGAAGCCGGTTTCGGCGGCGTGCTGAACGCCTTCGAGCTGATGAAATCGATGATTGAAGCCGGTGCAGCGGCCGTTCACTTCGAAGATCAGCTGGCGTCGGTGAAGAAGTGCGGACATATGGGCGGCAAGGTGCTGGTGCCGACCCAGGAGGCGATTCAGAAGCTGGTTGCCGCGCGTCTGGCCGCAGACGTGCTCGGCGTGCCGACGCTGGTGATTGCCCGTACCGATGCGGACGCGGCGGACCTGATCACCTCTGACTGCGACCCGTACGACAGTGAATTCATCACCGGCGAGCGCACCAGCGAAGGGTTCTATCGCACGCATGCTGGTATTGAACAGGCGATCAGCCGTGGCCTGGCGTATGCCCCCTACGCGGACCTGGTCTGGTGTGAAACCTCCACGCCGGATCTGGCGCTGGCGAAGCGCTTTGCCGATGCGATTCATGCGAAATATCCGGGCAAGCTGCTGGCCTATAACTGTTCGCCGTCCTTCAACTGGCAAAAGAATCTGGACGATACCACCATCGCCAGCTTCCAGCAGCAGCTTTCAGATATGGGTTACAAGTACCAGTTCATCACCCTGGCGGGTATTCACAGCATGTGGTTCAACATGTTCGATCTGGCACACGCTTACGCGCAGGGCGAAGGCATGAAGCACTACGTTGAGAAGGTGCAGCAGCCAGAATTTGCGGCGGGCAAAGAGGGTTATACCTTCGTGTCTCACCAGCAGGAGGTGGGAACCGGTTACTTTGATAACGTGACTACGATTATTCAGGGCGGGACCTCTTCCGTCACTGCCTTAACAGGCTCAACCGAAGAAGCACAGTTCTGATGTTTTTCCCCTCACCCTAACCCTCTCCCCAGAGGGGAGAGGGGACGGTTAGGCACTGGTTTGTATTTCTCCCTCTCCCCTCCGGGGAGAGGGCCGGGGTGAGGGGTAAGGTGAAACTATGTCGCGTGGCCTGGAATTGCTGATTGCACAGACTATTTTGCAGGGCTTTGATGCCCAGTATGGCCGCTTTCTGGAAGTCACCTCCGGCGCGCAACAGCGTTTTGAGCACGCTGACTGGCATGCTGTTCAGCAGGCCATGAAGCAGCGTATCCATCTCTATGACCACCACGTTGGTCTGGTGGTGGAGCAACTGCGCTGTATTACCGAGGGTAAAAGCCCGGATGCGGAATTTTTACTGCGCGTGAAAGAGCATTACACCCATTTGTTACCCGACTACCCGCGCTTCGAGATTGCGGAGAGCTTTTTCAACTCCGTCTATTGCCGGTTATTTGACCACCGCTCATTATCTCCTGAGCGGTTATTTATCTTCAGCTCCCAGCCGGAACGCCGCTTCCGTACCATTCCGCGTCCGCTGGCGAAAGATTTCTTTCCCGATCGCGGCTGGGAAAAGCTCCTGCACCGCGTCTTAACGGATTTACCGCTGCGCCTGCCGTGGGAGAATAAAGCGCGGGATATCGGCTATATCCATGCGCATTTGAATGAAGCCTTCGGTGCTGAGGTACTCAGTCAAAGCCATTTGCAGGTTGCCAACGAGCTTTTCTATCGCAACAAAGCCGCCTGGCTGGCAGGCAAACTGGTAACGCCGTCGACCATCGTCCCGTTTCTGTTACCGATCCACCGTACCGACGACGGGGAACTGTTTGTCGATACCTGCCTGACCACCAGCGCCGAGGCCAGCATCGTGTTTGGCTTCGCCCGCTCCTATTTTATGGTGTACGCCCCGCTGCCTGCCGCCCTGGTGGAGTGGCTGCGCGAGATCCTCCCAGGCAAAACCACCGCCGAGCTGTATATGGCGATTGGCTGCCAGAAGCACGCCAAAACGGAAAGCTACCGGGAATACCTGCGCTATGTCACCACGGCCGATGAGCAGTTTATCGAGGCGCCCGGCATTCGCGGTATGGTGATGCTGGTCTTCACGCTGCCGGGCTTCGACCGGGTATTTAAGGTGATTAAGGATAAATTCGCCCCGCAGAAAGAGATGAGCGCCGCGCACGTCCGCGCCTGCTATCAACTGGTCAAAGAGCATGACCGCGTTGGGCGGATGGCGGATACCCAGGAGTTTGAAAACTTTGTGCTGGATAAACAGCAGATCGACCCGGCGCTCATGGCGCTATTGATGCAGGAAGCCTCCGCGAAAATCACCGATCTTGGCGATAAAATCGTGATTAGCCATCTTTATATTGAACGTCGCATGGTGCCGCTAAATATCTGGCTGGAGCAGTCCGAAGGTCAGGCGCTGCGGGATGCCATAGAAGAGTACGGCAACGCGATTCGCCAGCTTGCCGCCGCCAATATTTTCCCCGGCGATATGCTGTTTAAAAACTTTGGCGTCACCCGGCATGGTCGGGTGGTGTTCTACGATTACGATGAAATTTGCTACATGACCGAGGTGAACTTCCGCGATATTCCGCCGCCCCGTTACCCGGAAGATGAACTGTCCAGCGAGCCGTGGTACAGCGTCTCGCCGGGGGACGTGTTTCCGGAGGAGTTTCGCCACTGGCTGTGCGCCGACCCGCGCATCGGCCCGTTATTTGAAGAGATGCATGCCGATCTGTTCCGCGCCAGCTACTGGCGCGGACTGCAAACGCGGATCAAAAATGGGCACGTGGAAGATGTCTACGCTTACCGCCGTAAACAGCGGTTTTGCATAAGGTTTTCTCCCTCTCCCTGTGGGAGAGGGCCGGGGTGAGGGCATCAGACCGCACTTAATATTAACGAATCCCACCATACGCCAGCGTCACCTCTTTCGCGGCCTTAATCACCAGCGCGCCCAGTTCGGTCACGCGGTCGTCGGTCATGCGTGAAATCGGCCCGGAGATGGAGATGGCGGCAAACGGCTCGCGGTGTTCGTCGAAAATACAGGACGCGAGACAGCGCAGCCCGAGGGCATGTTCTTCGTCATCAAACGAATAGCCGCGCTTGCGGGTCAGAGCCAGATCTTCTTTCAGATGCACCGGGGACACCAGCGTGGCGTGGGTGTAGGCGTGCAGTCCTTTACGGTGCAGCAGACCCGTCACCTGCTCTTCGCTAAGCTGTGAGAGAAACGCTTTCCCTGCGCCAGAGGCATGCATTGGCAGCTTGCCGCCAATCGGCGCGGACATACGCATCAGCTGCGTACACTGTACCTGGTCGATGATAATCGCCTGGTGGTCGCTCTGGTCCAGCACGGCCAGGTTTACCGTCTCGCCGGACTCTTCCATCAGCTTGCGCAGAATCGGGTGCACAATCGCCAGCAGGTTGCGGCTTTGCAGGAAACTGCTGCCGACAATAAACGCATGTGCGCCCACCGCCCAGTGCCCAAGCTCGCCCACCTGACGCACAAAACCCAGCTGCTGCATGGTAGTCAGCAGACGGTGCGTAGTGGAGTTCGGCAGTCCCGCCTGTTGCGCCAGCTCCGTCAGGGCCACGCTGCCATGCGATTCGGCTATCCATTCCAGCAGCTTCAGGCCGCGCGTCAGGGATTGAACCTGTCCACCGGGCTGTGCGGCAGGGTTGGCAGCAGGTTTTCTGCCGCGTTTAGCGGGAACGGTCGTAACCATGACGAACTCCTTTTTCTGTATCGTGGAAATCATTTTCGTTTTATTTGGTGGTTTTGCAACCGCTTTCCTGACTGATCGGAGGAGTGATGGTGAACATGTCTCATGTTACCGCCGTGTGACTTTTCCACCCTGCAAGATTGTGCCAGTATGGAACGCAGCCTTTTGGCCTTGTTGAGCGTTGTCGGGAGCAAGTGTGAGCAGCAAAGTAGAGCAACTGCGTGCGCAGTTAAATGAACGAATTCTGGTGCTGGACGGCGGCATGGGCACCATGATCCAGGGCTATCGTCTGAGTGAAGACGATTTCCGCGGCGAGCGCTTTGCCGACTGGCCTTGTGACCTGAAAGGAAACAATGACCTGCTGGTGTTGAGCAAACCGTCCGTCATCAGGGATATCCACAACGCCTACTTTGAAGCGGGCGCGGATATCGTTGAAACCAATACCTTCAACTCGACAACCATCGCCATGGCGGATTACCAGATGGAATCCCTGTCGGCGGAGATCAACTTTGAAGCGGCCAGACTCGCCCGCGCCTGCGCCGACGAATGGACGGCCCGCACGCCGGACAAGCCGCGCTACGTTGCCGGGGTGCTTGGCCCAACCAACCGCACCGCGTCGATTTCACCGGACGTCAACGATCCGGCGTTTCGCAATATCACCTTTGACCAGCTGGTTGCGGCCTACCGTGAATCGACCAAAGCGCTGGTGGAAGGCGGCTCTGACCTGATCCTGATTGAAACCGTATTCGACACCCTCAACGCCAAAGCCGCGATATACGCGGTGAAAGAGGAGTTCGAGGCGCTGGGCGTTGACCTGCCGATCATGATTTCCGGCACCATCACCGACGCCTCAGGCCGCACCCTGTCCGGGCAGACAACCGAAGCGTTTTACAACTCCCTGCGCCACGCCGAAGCGCTCTCCTTCGGCCTGAACTGCGCGCTGGGGCCAGACGAACTGCGCCAGTACGTGCAGGAGCTTTCGCGCATTGCAGAGTGCTACGTCACCGCCCACCCGAACGCCGGTCTGCCGAACGCGTTCGGCGAGTACGATCTGGATGCCGACACCATGGCGGCGCAAATCCGCGAGTGGGCCGAGTCTGGCTTCCTCAACATCGTCGGCGGCTGCTGCGGCACCACGCCTGAGCATATCGCCGCCATGAGCCGCGCCGTTGCCGGGCTGCCGCCGCGCAAGCTGCCCGAGCTTCCGGTAGCCTGCCGTCTGTCCGGCCTGGAGCCGTTAACCATTGGCGACGATAGCCTGTTTGTGAACGTGGGTGAACGTACAAACGTTACCGGTTCCGCGAAGTTCAAGCGCCTGATCAAAGAAGAGAAGTACAGCGAAGCGCTGGACGTCGCTCGCCAGCAGGTGGAAAGCGGGGCGCAGATCATCGATATCAATATGGACGAGGGGATGCTCGACGCCGAAGCGGCGATGGTGCGTTTCCTCAACCTGATCGCCGGTGAGCCGGACATCGCCCGCGTGCCGATCATGATTGACTCTTCCAAATGGGAAGTCATCGAAAAAGGGCTGAAGTGCATTCAGGGTAAAGGTATCGTTAACTCCATCTCGATGAAAGAGGGCGTCGATACCTTTATCCACCACGCGAAGAGGGTGCGACACTACGGTGCCGCCGTGGTGGTCATGGCCTTCGACGAGGTGGGCCAGGCCGATACCCGCGAGCGCAAAATCGAGATATGCCGCCGCGCGTACAAAATTTTGACCGAAGAGGTGGGCTTCCCGCCGGAAGACATTATCTTCGACCCGAACATCTTCGCCGTCGCGACCGGGATTGAAGAGCACAACAACTACGCCCAGGACTTTATCGGCGCGTGTGAAGACATTAAACGCGAGCTGCCGCACGCGCTGATCTCCGGCGGCGTGTCGAACGTGTCGTTCTCGTTCCGCGGCAACGACCCGGTGCGTGAGGCGATCCACGCCGTGTTCCTCTACTACGCCATTCGCAACGGGATGGATATGGGGATCGTCAACGCCGGCCAGCTGGCGATTTACGACGATCTGCCTGCCGAGCTGCGCGACGCCGTAGAAGACGTCATCCTCAATCGTCGTGACGATGCCACCGAGCGCATGCTGGATCTGGCGGAAAAATACCGCGGCAGTAAATCTGACGAATCAGCCAACGTTCAACAGGCCGAATGGCGCGCCTGGGACGTGAAAAAGCGTCTGGAATATTCGCTGGTGAAAGGCATTACCGAGTTCATTGAACAGGATACTGAGGAGGCGCGTCAGCAGGCCGCCCGTCCGATTGAAGTGATCGAAGGGCCGCTGATGGACGGCATGAACGTGGTCGGCGATCTGTTCGGCGAGGGCAAAATGTTCCTGCCGCAGGTGGTGAAATCTGCCCGCGTGATGAAGCAGGCCGTCGCTTATCTGGAGCCGTTTATCGAGGCCAGCAAAGAGAAAGGCTCCAGCAACGGCAGGATGGTTATCGCCACCGTGAAGGGCGACGTGCACGACATCGGCAAGAATATCGTCGGGGTGGTGTTGCAATGCAATAACTATGAAATTATCGACCTGGGCGTGATGGTCCCGGCGGACAAAATCCTCAAGACCGCGCGCGAAGTGAATGCGGATCTGATTGGTCTTTCCGGGTTGATCACGCCGTCGCTGGACGAAATGGTCAACGTAGCAAAAGAGATGGAGCGTCAGGGCTTCACCATTCCGCTGCTGATTGGCGGGGCGACCACCTCGAAAGCGCACACGGCAGTGAAGATCGAGCAGAACTACAGCGGCCCGACGGTGTATGTGCAGAACGCCTCGCGCACCGTGGGCGTGGTCTCCGCGCTGCTGTCGGACACCCAGCGCGATGATTTTGTGGCGCGCACCCGCAAAGAGTACGAAACCGTCCGCATTCAGCATGGTCGCAAGAAACCGCGTACCCCGCCGGTTTCACTTCAGGCAGCGCGCGATAACGATCTGGCGTTCGACTGGTCCAGCTATACGCCGCCGGTCGCGCACCGTCTGGGCGTGCAGGACGTGACGGCCAGCATCGAAACGCTGCGAAACTACATCGACTGGACGCCGTTCTTCATGACCTGGTCGCTGGCGGGCAAATATCCGCGCATTCTTGAAGATGAGGTGGTGGGCGAAGAGGCGAAGCGTCTGTTTAAAGATGCCAACGACATGCTCGACAGACTTAGCGCAGAAAAAGCCCTCAACCCGCGCGGGGTGGTGGGGCTGTTTCCGGCGAACCGCGTGGGCGACGACGTGGAAATCTACCGCGATGAAACCCGCACCCACGTGCTGGCCGTGAGCCATCACCTGCGCCAGCAAACCGAGAAAGTGGGCTTTGCCAACTATTGCCTGGCGGATTTCGTCGCGCCGAAGCTGAGCGGTAAAGCCGACTATATCGGCGCGTTTGCCGTAACCGGCGGTCTGGAAGAAGACGCGCTGGCGGATGCGTTCGACGCGCAGCACGATGATTACAACAAAATCATGGTGAAAGCGATTGCCGATCGCCTGGCGGAAGCGTTCGCCGAGTACCTCCACGAGCGCGTGCGCAAGGTGCACTGGGGCTATGCGGCGAATGAGAACCTCAGCAACGAGGAGCTGATCCGCGAAAATTACCAGGGCATTCGTCCGGCGCCGGGGTATCCGGCCTGCCCGGAACACACCGAGAAGGGTACCATCTGGAAACTGCTCGACGTCGAAGCGCATACGGGGATGAAACTTACCGAGTCGTTCGCCATGTGGCCGGGCGCGTCCGTTTCCGGCTGGTATTTCAGCCACCCGGACAGCAAGTACTTCGCCGTGGCACAGCTTCAGCGCGATCAGATTGAGGATTACGCCCTGCGTAAAGGCATGAGCGTGTCAGAGGTAGAACGCTGGCTGGCGCCGAATTTAGGCTACGACGCAGACTAACGTCACCTTTCCTTACAACAAACAGGGCACCTCAACGGTGCCCTGTCTCTTTCTTACATTTAAACCCTTATACTGGAAGAAGGTTCTTACCACATTGCCCGGTGGCGCTGCGCTGACCGGGCCTACGCGTAGGCCGGATAAGGCGTAGCCGCCATCCGGCAAGACAACGCGCAACAAGCCTCAGGAAAACAGATAACGATAAGGAGGAAAACCTACCGTGTTGACGTTGTTACACCTGCTCTCCGCAGTCGCACTGCTGGTATGGGGCACCCATATCGTTCGTACCGGCGTGATGCGTGTGTTTGGCGCACGTTTACGTACCGTGCTCAGCGGCAGCGTTGAGAAGAAGCCGCTCGCCTTCTGCGCGGGCATTGGCGTGACGGCGCTGGTGCAAAGCAGTAATGCCACCACTATGCTCGTCACCTCGTTCGTGGCGCAGGATCTGGTGGCGCTCGCCCCGGCGCTGGTGATTGTCCTTGGCGCCGACGTCGGTACCGCGCTGATGGCGCGTATCCTGACGTTCGATCTCTCCTGGCTGTCGCCGCTGCTGATTTTTATCGGCGTCATTTTCTTCCTCGGCCGTAAGCAAAGCCGTGCCGGGCAGCTTGGTCGCGTCGGCATTGGACTCGGGCTGATCCTGCTGGCGCTGGAGCTGATTGTGCAGGCGGTCACGCCAATCACCCAGGCCAACGGTGTGCAGGTGATTTTCGCCTCGCTGACCGGCGATATTATGCTGGATGCGCTGATTGGCGCGGTGTTTGCCATCGTCAGCTACTCCAGCCTGGCCGCAGTCCTGCTGACGGCGACCTTAACCGCCGCAGGGGTAATCTCCTTCCCGGTGGCGCTGTGTCTGGTCATTGGTGCCAACCTTGGCTCTGGCCTGCTGGCGATGCTCAATAACAGCGCGGCCAATGCCGCCGCCCGCCGCGTGGCGCTCGGGAGCCTGCTGTTTAAGCTGGTGGGTAGCCTGATTATTCTGCCGTTTGTCCATCCGCTGGCGAACCTGATGGACAACCTCCCGCTGCCGAAAGCGGAGCTGGTGATCTACTTCCACGTCTTCTACAACCTCGTGCGCTGTCTGGCGATGGTACCCTTTGCCGCGCCGATGGCCCGCTTCTGCGAGCGGCTTATTCGTGATGAGCCGGAACTGGACGCACGCCTCAAACCGAAGCATCTGGACACCGCGGTGCTGGACACGCCCGCACTGGCCATCGCAAATGCCGCCCGCGAAACGCTGCGCATGGGCGATGCGATGGAAACCATGCTGGAAGGGCTGCAAAAGGTGATGCACGGCGAGCCGCGCGAAGAGAAAGAACTGCGCAGGCTGGCGGACGATATCAACGTGCTGTATACCGCCATCAAGCTCTATCTGGCGCGTATCCCGCAGGACGAACTGGCGGAAGAAGAGTCCCGTCGCTGGGCGGAAATTATTGAGATGTCCCTCAACCTTGAACAGGCTTCGGATATCGTCGAGCGTATGGGCAGCGAAATCGCGGACAAATCCCTGGCCGCACGTCGGGCGTTTTCTGTTGAAGGGCTGAAGGAGCTGGAAGCGCTGCATGAACAGCTGGTCAGCAACCTGAAGCTGGCGATGTCGGTCTTCTTCTCCAGCGACGTGCCGAGCGCGCGCCGCCTGCGCCGCAATAAACACCGTTTCCGCATCCTTAATCGCCGTTACTCGCACGCCCACGTTGAACGTCTGCACCAGCAGAACGTGCAGAGTATCGAGACCAGCTCCCTGCATCTGGGGCTGCTGGGGGATATGAAGCGTCTCAACTCGTTGTTCTGTGCGGTGGCCTATAGCGTAATGGAACAGCCGGATGAAGACGACGAGCGAGATGAGTATTAATTCCGGAAAGCACCTCGCAGTATCGTTCCATCTGGCATGACTAAATCCTGGTAAAAACGTAACGTGGCGGCGTGGGGGCTAATAAACCTGCGCCGCCATTTTTACGCTTATGAATGTATAAAATTTTATACAAGGATGTGATATGCTATCAGAAAGGCCGATACTGCGGCCCATTGCGTGGATGGGTAGTGCCTTCGCAGATTTACTCAGTTTCCCGGAGGGAATACGTAAAGACGCTGGCTACCAGTTACACCGGCTCCAGGCAGGGTTAGAAGCGGCTGACTGGAAGCCGATGTCAGAGATCGGTAAAGGCGTTGCGGAGGTACGGCTTCGTGATAATTCTGGCGCTTATCGAATTCTCTATTTGGCTCGATATGAAGATGTTGTGTACGTCCTGCATTGCTTCAACAAGAAGACGCAGCGGACATCTGGCCATGATAAATACATAGCAAAGGCACGTTTTCAGGCAGTGCTTGATGCTCGGAGAGGGTAAAAATGGGGATTCACGTTGATACAAAAATTCGGCATGTGACAGCGGCCGAAACGAATATTTTCGCAGAGTTGGGCTTTGAAGAAAAAGAGGCTAAACAGTTACAGGAAAACGCTGAGAAAGAAGTCGAGCAACTGCTTGCTATCAAGCGGCAACTTATGCAGGAAATTTCCACATGGATCACGGAAAACAAACTCCGTCAGGTGGATGTTGCCGCCAGGCTTAATGTATCCCGACCACGTGTCTCCGACGTGGTGAATCTTAAAACCAACAAGTTTACGCTCGACACGCTGGTCATGATGTTGTGCAAACTTGGAAAACCCGTCTCAGTAACCGTCGGCTAATCTTTTTTTCCAGCCCAAACCTAAGGTATATTTCGCCCTTCACAGGAGAAACTATGCTGCCAACTCAATCAACTCGATTAAACAAATACATTAGCGAGAGCGGGATCTGCTCACGTCGCGAGGCTGACCGTTACATTGAACAGGGTAACGTGTTTCTTAACGGCAAACGCGCCACCATTGGCGATCAGGTGGTACCTGGCGATGTGGTGAAAGTGAATGGTCAGGTCATCGAACCACGTGATGCCGAAGACCTGGTGTTTATCGCGTTGAACAAACCGGTTGGGATTGTCAGTACCACGGAAGACGGCGAGCGGGACAACATCGTTGATTTCGTGAACCACAGCAGCCGTATCTTCCCGATTGGCCGCCTGGATAAGGACTCTCAGGGGCTGATTTTCCTCACCAACCACGGCGATCTGGTGAACAAAATTCTGCGTGCCGGTAACGATCACGAGAAAGAGTACATTGTTACGGTGAACAAGCCGGTCACGGACGAGTTCATCCGTGGGATGGGCGCAGGCGTGCCGATTCTGGGCACCGTGACGAAGAAGTGTAAAGTCAGAAAAGAGGCGCCGTTTGCGTTTCGTATCACGCTGGTGCAGGGCCTGAACCGCCAGATCCGCCGCATGTGCGAGTACTTCGGTTATGAAGTGACGAAGCTGGAACGCACACGCATCATGAACGTCAGCCTGTCCGGGATCCCGCTGGGCGAGTGGCGTGACTTAACGGATGACGAGCTGATCGAGCTGTTCAAACTTATCGAGAACTCCTCGTCCGAAGCGAAGCCGAAAGCTAAAGCGAAACCGAAAACACAGGCGATTAAGCGTCCGGTGGTGAAGGCACCGCAGACGGAAGAGAAAGGGCGAGGCAAGCCGGGCAACGGAAAACGCTTTACCCAGCCGGGGCGCAAAAAGAAAGGGCGCTGATTAGCGCCTTCCACGGGTTGATGTGCTGGCGGACCAGGAAAAGGTCGCCTCTGCATCCGGCTTATAAGCCTGCTCTTTTTTCAGCTTGCGGGCTTTTTTCGCCGCAGCCTCACGTTGCGCCATCAGCTTATCGATGTACTCTTTTTTAACCTGATTGGTTTCGGCGTTCGTCAGCGTGCGGCCATGTGCGATGCGGGCGCGGTCGAGAAGCGTTTTCAGTTCGCGCTGCTCGGCTTCGGTCATGTCTTTCTGGGTTAAACGTGGTGTAGCCATTGCTGAAGCCTCCTGATGGGGAGGCTTCAGTGTAAAGCAAGCCGAGTCAATTAACCCTGTTTCACCGCATCTTTTTTCGGTTGTCCATCAATCGGTTTACCGGACCAGTAGCCCGCCAGCAGTGAACCGGACAGGTTGTGCCAGACGGAGAACAGCGCCCCCGGCAGCGCTGCCAGCGGTGAGAAGTAAATTTTACCCAGCGCCGCCGCCAGGCCCGAGTTCTGCATCCCCACTTCGATCGCCAGCGTGCGGCAGGTGGATTCGTCAAAGCCAAACAGCTTCCCGCCCCAGTATCCGCCCAGCAGACCAATAGTGTTATGCAACACTATCGCGATGATAACGACAAAGCCTACCGAAGCAATGTGCGATGCAGAGCCAGCTACCACGGCGCTGATGATGGCCAGAATGCAGACCATCGAAAACGCGGGCAAGTACGGCTCAACCGCTTTCACTACCCGTGGGAAGAGATGGTGGATCACCAGCCCCAGCGCAATCGGGATCACCACGATTTGCAGGATGCTCAGCAGCATGCCGATCACGTCCACCTGAATATGCGCGTCCACGTACAGGCGGGTTAACAGCGGCGTGGCAATCACGCCCACCAGCGTGGAGATGGACGAGATGGTGACAGAGAGCGCCACGTCGCCTTTCGCGAGATAGATCATCACGTTAGATGCCGTGCCGCTGGCGACGCTCCCCACCAGCACCATCCCGGCGGAAAGGTCGGGTGGCATCTTAAAGGCCATCGCCAGCAGCCACGCCGCGAGGGGCATCACCAGGTAGTGCAGGAAAATCCCTGCGGCAACCGGCGCCGGGCGAGACAGCACGCGTTTAAAATCGTCGATTTTCAGATGCACGCCCATGCCGAACATAATCAGCATCAGCAGCGTGGTGACCCACGGACCAATGCCCGTGAAGGTGGAGGGGGTATAATACGCGAGTACAGAGAGCAGCAGCGCCCATAACGGGAACAGCCGGGTGATAGCGGATAACATAGTGAATTCCTTGCAGTATTGTCGTGTTGTTTAGTTATGAAAAAGCCGGGTCTGTGCCCGGCTTATTGATATTGTTTATCGTGCTAACGAATTTTATTCAAACAAATTCTGATGAAGTTTCTGCACCACCTGCTCGGCCTGATCGGCAGGGACCAGGAAGCAGAGGTTGTAGCTGGAGGCACCGTAGCAAATCATACGGATATTGAACGGGTCGAGCACGCCGAAGACCTCTTTGCCCACGCCGCAGGCGCGCGACAGCTTGTTGCCGATGATAGCGACCAGCGCCAGATCTTCTTCCACCTCCACGCGGCACAGCTCAGAAAGCTCAATCAACAGCGACTGCGTCAGAAGGGTGTCGCCGGTTGAGGTGGAGCCGGTGGTGTCGAGCGTCAGCGCAATGCTGACTTCTGACGTGGTGATCAGATCCACAGAGATATTATGGCGCGCCAGGATGCCAAACACTTCTGCCAGGAAGCCGCGGGAGTGCAGCATATTATGGCTGTGCAGGGTAACCAGCGTCTGCTTACGACGCAGGGCCAGCGCGCGGAACAGCGGCGGATTCTCGGTTTTCTTGCAGACCAGCGTCCCGCCTGCTTTCGGATCTTTACTGGAGCCGACGAAGACCGGAATGTCGCTGCGCACGGCGGGCAGCAGCGTGGCCGGGTGCAGCACTTTCGCGCCGAAGGTAGCCATTTCGGCCGCCTCTTCAAACGCGATCACATCAATACGTTTTGCCGCAGACACTACGCGCGGGTCGGTGGTATAGATACCCGGCACGTCCGTCCAGATATCCACGCGGGTCGCGTGCAGGGCTTCACCCAGCAGGGCGGCGGTATAGTCGCTGCCGCCACGGCCCAGCGTGGTTGTGCGCCCTTTGGCTTCACTGCCGATAAAACCCTGGGTGATCACAATGCCTTCATCCAGGCGCGGAGCAAGCTGCTGGTTAGTCAGCTCTGCCAGGGCTTCAACGTCCGGCTCGGCGCGGCCAAAGCGGTCGCTGGTGCGCATGACTTTACGCACGTCGAACCACTGCGCCTGAATATTGCGCTCGCGCATGATCTCAACAAACAGCAGGGTGGACATCAGTTCGCCGTGGCTGACCAGTTCGTCGGTCAGTGCGCTGGAGGTGGCCAGCGACGCGGCTTCTGCCAGGGTGGTGATATTTTCCAGCAGGCGTTCCACTTCCTCACGAATAACGTTCGGGTTTTGCAGACGCTCAAGAATATCGAACTGAATTTTGCGCAGTGCATCCAGCTTCACGAAGCGTTCGGTCGCTTCCAGTCCTTCAGACAGAGAAACCAGCAGGTTCGTCACGCCGGCTGAGGCGGACAGCACCACCAGGCGGGTATTCGGATCGGCCAGCACCACATCGGCGCTGCGGTTCATGGCATCGTAGTCTGCCACACTGGTGCCGCCAAACTTGGCGACCACAAAACTCGTCATAACAACCTCGTGTCAGGGAATGAATAGAGCGACCTTGGCACAAGAATGAAGCGAGAACAGGTGCAGGCGCAAAATACGGCCCTATAAATAAAATGTGGGGGAGGTCCTGTCAATGCTGGGATTATGCGGATTTTTTATGGGGGGGTACCCCTGAGAAACAGGACTTATAACAGGCCCACATTTTATGCTCCTTTTTACCCCATTTTGACCAACATTTCGCCACGCCGGAAGGGCGCGACAGCAGCTATACTTTTCGGGTCTTTTCACCTGCGTTTGATGCAGACCAGGGCAATGGCATAAAAACCATCACAATTTTTATTTGCAGGCGCTACAATCGACCGCAGTCACAATTCTCAAATCAGAAGAGTATTGCTATGAAAAACATCAACCCAACGCAGACCGCTGCATGGCAGGCACTACAGAAACATTTTGATGAAATAAAAGACGTCACCATCGCGGATCTGTTCGCGAAAGATGCCGATCGTTTCAGCAAGTTTTCCGCCACCTTCGATGACCTGATGCTGGTGGATTTCTCCAAGAACCGTATCACCGAAGAGACGCTGGCGAAGCTGCAAGATCTGGCGAAAGAGACTGAGCTGGCAGATGCCATCAAGTCCATGTTCTCCGGTGAGAAGATCAACCGCACCGAAGACCGTGCCGTGCTGCACGTGGCGCTGCGCAACCGTAGCAATACTCCAATTATCGTTGACGGCAAAGATGTGATGCCGGAAGTGAACGCGGTGCTGGAAAAGATGAAAACCTTCTCTGAAGCGATCATCTCCGGTCAGTGGAAAGGCTACACCGGCAAGGCGATTACCGACGTGGTGAACATTGGTATCGGCGGCTCTGACCTCGGCCCGTTCATGGTGACCGAAGCGCTGCGCCCGTACAAAAACCACCTCAACATGCATTTCGTCTCTAACGTCGATGGGACGCACATCGCTGAAGTGCTGAAAAAGGTGAACCCGGAAACCACCCTGTTCCTGGTGGCGTCCAAAACCTTCACCACCCAGGAAACCATGACCAACGCCCACAGCGCGCGCGACTGGTTCCTGAAAACTGCGGGTGACGAAAAGCACGTGGCGAAACACTTCGCGGCGCTGTCCACCAACGGTAAAGCCGTGGGCGAGTTCGGTATTGACACCGCGAACATGTTCGAGTTCTGGGACTGGGTTGGCGGTCGCTACTCTCTGTGGTCTGCGATTGGCCTGTCCATCATCCTGTCCGTGGGCTTCGACAACTTCGTTGAGCTGCTCTCCGGCGCGCATGCGATGGACAAACACTTCTCCACCACCGCGCCTGAGAAAAACCTGCCGGTGCTGCTGGCGCTGATCGGGATCTGGTACAACAACTTCTTCGGCGCTGAAACCGAAGCGATTCTGCCGTACGACCAGTACATGCATCGCTTTGCGGCCTACTTCCAGCAGGGCAACATGGAATCCAACGGCAAGTACGTTGACCGTAACGGCAACGCGGTGGATTACCAGACTGGCCCAATCATCTGGGGCGAGCCGGGCACCAACGGTCAGCACGCGTTCTACCAGCTGATCCACCAGGGCACCAAAATGGTACCGTGCGATTTCATCGCCCCGGCTATCACGCACAACCCGCTGTCCGACCACCATCCGAAGCTGCTGTCTAACTTCTTCGCTCAGACCGAAGCGCTGGCGTTCGGTAAATCCCGCGAGGTGGTTGAGCAGGAGTACCGTGACCAGGGTAAAGATCCGGCCACGCTGGACCACGTTGTGCCGTTCAAAGTGTTCGAAGGCAACCGCCCGACCAACTCCATCCTGCTGCGCGAAATCACGCCGTTCAGCCTGGGCGCGCTGATTGCGCTGTATGAGCACAAGATCTTCACGCAGGGCGCTATCCTGAACATCTTCACCTTTGACCAGTGGGGCGTTGAGCTGGGCAAACAGCTGGCAAACCGTATTCTGCCAGAGCTGGGTGACGATAAAGCGATCGACAGCCACGACAGCTCCACCAATGGTCTGATTAACCGTTATAAAGCATGGCGCGCGTAATAAATATGTCATGAACAATGCCGGCGATATGCCGGCATTTTTTTATCGGATAATTCCTGATGTCTGTTAGTTAACTCAAATTCTGAATCTGAGTTTAATCCGAAAAAGACGGTTAACCCGTTAATTGCTGCGGTTTATTTTAAGAAAATACGGAGTGGCACTTTAATAGTTATATATTATAACTTATTGATTTTAAGTAATTATATATTTAATTAATTCTGCTTTCTTTTCATTTTTAACCATTAGTCTGAAAACCTCCTTCCTATTTACCCCCACGGTAAACCCACTGCTTTAGTTGTGTATACTCGAATCCGCCTGAATTTCTTTTCGGGCAAATCTCCATTCATTCATTGAAGGGAAATTGTTATGAAGAAAGTACTGTATGGCATTTTTGCCATATCTGCACTTGCGGCGACGTCTGTCTATGCAGCTCCGGTCCAGGTCGGGGAAGCGGCTGGGTCGGCAGCGACGTCTGCGTCTGCGGGGAGTTCTACCGCAGCCAGCACCAGCGCCGTAAGTTCAGCCGTGGGTGTCGCGCTGGCGGCAACCGGTGGCGGTGATGGCTCCAATACCGGAACCACGACCACTACGACGACCAGCACCCAGTAATACCGGGTGTTTTAATCATAACCACACTTCGGTGTGGTTATTTCGCCCCTTCGGAGAAGAGTCGTGAAGCGACCTGCAATCATCCTGATTTGCCTGCTGTTGCAGGCCTGCTCAGCTACCACCAAAGGGCTGGGCCACTCACTGTGGGACAGCCTGTTCGGTACGCCGGGCGTGCAACTGACCGATGACGAACTTCAGAACATGCCGTACGCCAGCCAGTACATGCAGCTAAACGATGGTCCGCAACTGTTTGTGGTGCTCGCTTTCGACGAAAACGGGCAGCAGAAATGGGTGACGCAGGATCAGGCCACCATCGTGACGCAGCATGCCCGGCTCGTGAAAACGTTGCTCGGCGGCGACAATCTGCTTGAGGTGAACAACCTGGCGGAAGATCCGCTTATCAAGCCTAATCAGATTGTCGATGGCGCAAGCTGGACGCGCACGATGGGCTGGACCGAGCATAAGCAGGTTCGCTACGCCACGGCCCGCTCCACCTTCCGCTGGGACGGTTCGGACAGTGTCAAAGTGGGCAGCGACGAAACGCAGGTGCGCGTACTGGATGAAGAGGTGACTACCGATCAGGCCACCTGGCATAACCGCTTCTGGGTGGACGAAGAGGGGCAAATCCGCCAGTCCTTACAGTATCTCGGTGCCGGTTTCTTCCCGGTGAAAACCACCCTGATCAAGGCGGCGAAATCATGAAAATGCTTATCCACGTTGCGCTTCTCGCCAGCCTGGCCTCGCCGCTGGCATGGTCTGCGGGAACGGTACAGGTCTACACCCCGGACAGCGAAAAACCAAAAACCTTAACCAATGCCGGGCATCTGCTCGATCTGGTGGGGCAGCCGAGGCTGGCGAAAAGCTGGTGGACCGGGGCGGTTATTAGCGAGCGTCAGGCGACGGTAGTCGCGGAACAAAAACATCAGGCGCTGCTCGCCCGATTAAGCGGGCTGGCACAACAGGAAGATGCCGACGATGCCGCGGCCATTAACAGCCTGCGTCAGCAGCTTCAGGCGGTGAAGGTGACGGGTCGCCAGAAGGTGAATCTCGATCCGGATGAGGTGCGCGTCGCGGAAAACGGCAATCCGTCGCTGGAAGGGGACTATACCCTGTGGCTCCCGGCTCAGCCTTCCACCGTCACCGTGATGGGACTCATCAGCAGCCCCGGCAAAAAGCCGTTTACGCCGGGCCGGGACGTCGCGAGCTATCTCGACGAGCAAAGCCTGCTCAGCGGCGCGGATAACAGCTATGCCTGGGTGGTCTATCCGGACGGGCATACCCAAAAAGCGCCGGTGGCTTACTGGAATAAACGCCATATCGAACCTATGCCAGGCAGCATCATTTTTGTCGGATTTACCGACCATTTCTGGACGAAAGCGTATGACGGGCTTAATGCCGATATCCTTCGCTCCCTGATACAGCGGATACCGGAATAATGAAAAAAACCTATCTCTACAGCATGCTTGCACTGTGCGTAAGTGCCGCCTGTCATGCAGAAACGTATCCGGCACCCATCGGCCCGTCGCAGTCCGATTTTGGCGGCGTGGGCTTACTGCAAACCCCGACGGCGCGTATGGCCCGCGAGGGGGAAATCAGCCTTAACTATCGCGATAACGATCAGTACCGTTACTACTCTGCGTCCGTGCAGCTGTTCCCCTGGCTGGAGACCACGCTGCGCTACACCGACGTACGTACTAAACAGTACAGCAGCGTGGATGCCTTCTCCGGCGACCAGACCTACAAAGATAAAGCTTTCGACGTGAAGCTGCGCCTGTGGGAAGAGAGCTACTGGATGCCGCAGGTCTCTGTTGGCGCGAAGGATATCGGCGGGACTGGCCTGTTTGACGCGGAATACATCGTGGCCAGCAAAGCCTGGGGACCGTTTGATTTCTCACTCGGTCTGGGGTGGGGCTATCTCGGCACCAGCGGCAACGTCAAAAACCCGTTCTGCTCCTACAGTGATAAATACTGCTACCGTGATAACAGCTACCAGAAAGCCGGTTCCATCAACGGGGACCAGATGTTCCACGGCCCGGCCTCGCTGTTTGGCGGCGTGGAATACCAGACACCATGGCAGCCGCTGCGCCTGAAGCTGGAGTACGAAGGCAATAACTACAGCGAAGATTTTGCTGGCAAAATAGAGCAGAAGAGCAAGTTTAACGTCGGCGCCATTTACCGCGTCACCGACTGGGCCGACGTTAACCTCAGCTATGAGCGCGGTAATACCCTGATGTTTGGCTTTACCCTGCGCACTAACTTTAACGACATGCGGCCGCACTACAATGACAACCCGCGGCCAAAATATCAGCCGGAGCCGCAGGATGCGATCATTCAGCACTCCGTGGTAGCGAACCAGCTGACGCTGCTGAAATATAACGCGGGCCTGGCGGATCCGAAGATCCAGACCAAAGGCGATACGCTGTACGTCACCGGCGAGCAGGTGAAATACCGCGACTCCCGGGAAGGGATCGAGCGCGCCAACCGGATCGTCATGAACGATCTGCCGGAGGGGATCCGCACGATCCGCGTGACGGAGAACCGTCTCAACCTGCCGCAGGTCACCACCGAAACCGATGTTGCCAGCCTTAAGCGTCATCTTGAAGGCGAACCGCTGGGACATGAAACCGAGCTGGTGCAAAAACGCGTTGAACCGGTGGTGCCAGAGAGCACCGAGCAGGGCTGGTATATCGATAAATCCCGCTTCGATTTCCATATCGATCCGGTGCTGAACCAGTCCGTGGGCGGGCCGGAAAACTTCTACATGTATCAGCTGGGCGCGATGGCGACGGCAGATCTGTGGGTGACAGACCACCTGTTGACCACCGGTAGTCTGTTCGGCAACATTGCGAACAACTACGACAAATTTAACTACACCAACCCGCCGAACGATTCAAAACTGCCGCGCGTGCGTACCCGCGTTCGTGAATATGTGCAGAACGATATCTACGTGAATAACCTCCAGGCCAACTACTTCCAGTACTTCGGCAACGGCTTCTACGGCCAGGTTTACGGTGGCTATCTGGAAACCATGTTTGGCGGCGCGGGGGCGGAGGTGCTTTATCGTCCTGTTGACAGCAACTGGGCGTTTGGGATTGATGCCAACTACGTGAAACAGCGTGACTGGCGCAGCGCGCAGGACATGATGAAGTTCACCGACTACAGCGTCAAAACCGGCCACCTGACCGCCTACTGGACGCCGTCGTTCGCGCAGGACGTGCTGGTGAAAGCCAGCGTCGGGCAGTACCTGGCGGGTGATAAGGGCGGCACGCTGGATATCTCCAAACACTTCGACAGCGGCGTCGTGGTGGGCGGCTATGCCACCATCACCAACGTTTCGCCGGACGAGTACGGGGAAGGGGACTTCACCAAAGGGGTGTACGTGTCGATTCCGCTGGATCTGTTCTCGTCAGGCCCAACCCGCAGCCGCGCGGCAGTGGGCTGGACGCCGCTGACACGCGACGGCGGCCAGCAGCTTGGACGTAAATTCCAGCTGTATGACATGACCAGCGATAAGAACATTAACTTCCGCTGATGCCCCTCACCCTAACCCTCTCCCTGAAAGGGAGAGGGGATGATTTGCTCCCTCTCCCTTTCAGGGAGAGGGCCGGGGTGAGGGTAATCCTTTCCGTTGCGCCAAACATAAACAAAAAATATAGATCCCCGTCACATTTTTGCGTTATACAGGAACCTCGCCCTGGAGAATGAGGTGCTGTATGACATCCCTGACTCGTCCGCGCGTTGAGTTTATCTCAACCATCCTCCAGACCGTGCTGAACCTCGGTCTGCTAAGTCTTGGTCTGATTCTGGTTGTCTTTCTCGGCAAAGAGACGGTACATCTGGCGGATGTGCTGTTCGCCCCTGAGCAAACCAGCAAATATGCGCTGGTGGAAGGCCTGGTGGTCTACTTTCTCTACTTCGAATTTATCGCCCTGATTGTGAAGTACTTTCAGTCCGGCTTTCACTTCCCGCTACGCTATTTTGTCTACATTGGCATCACCGCCATTGTGCGGCTGATCATCGTCGATCATAAATCCCCACTCGACGTGCTGATCTACTCGGCGGCGATCCTGCTGCTGGTGATCACCCTCTGGCTGTGCAACTCGAAGCGGCTGAAACGGGAATAAAAAAAGGGCGCTCCGAAGAGCGCCTAACAACAGTCACAAGTTGGTTCAATACAATACGTCTAAAGTTGAGGGTTGCAGTGGCATAACAGATGAAACTTAACCTTTCACACCGCCCGCCGTCAGGCCATTCACCAGCCAGCGCTGGGCCAGCAGGAACACCACGGTAATCGGGATGGCGGAAAGTACGGCCGCCGCGGCAAAGTCGCCCCACAGGTAGTTTTGCGGGTTGAGGTATTGCTGCATACCTACGGCCAGGGTGTAGCTGTTCACATCGCGCAGTAACAGTGAGGCAACCGGGACTTCGGTGATCGCCGCGATAAACGACAGAATAAACACCACCGCCAGAATCGGCACCGACAGCGGCAGCAGCACCAGACGGAACGCCTGCCACGGGGTGGCACCATCCAGCGACGCCGCCTCTTCCAGCGAACCGTCGATGGTTTCGAAGTAGCCTTTGATGGTCCACACATGCAGGGCGATGCCGCCAAGATAGGCGAAGATCACGCCGCCGTGGGTGTTCAGGCCGATAAACGGCACGTACTGGCCAAGACGATCAAACAGGGCATACAACGCCACCAGCGACAGCACTGCCGGGAACATCTGGAAAATCAGCATCCCTTTCAGCAGGGTTGCTTTGCCCGGGAAACGCATACGGGCGAAGGCGTAAGCACAGGTGGTGGAGAGCGTCACGATGCCGATCGCGGTGATGGTCGCCACCTTCACTGAGTTCCATAACCACAGCAGCACCGGGAACGGCGGCGGCGTGACGCGGCCATCGGCATGTTCCACGCTGAAGCCCAGCGCGAGCTTCCAGTGCTCCCAGGAAATTTCATCCGGGATCAGACTCCCGGTGGCGAAGTTCCCCGAACGCAGGGAGATGGCGATAACCATCAGCAGCGGGAACATGATCGCCGCGATGAAAATCAGCAGGCCTAAGTGCGTCGCGAGGAGGCGCAGTTTCTGAGATTTGGGTTGTACCATTGCCATGTTCAGTGCCCTCCTTAGTCAAATTTCATACGTGTGGCTTTCAGATTCACAATCGCCAGGGCGCCAACCAGCAGGAAGATCAGGGTGGCAATCGCTGCCGCCAGGCCGAAGTCCTGACCACCGCCGCCCTCGAAGGCGATACGGTAGGTGTAGCTCACGAGCAGGTCGGTATAGCCTGCTGGCGTGGTGGTGCCGAGACGGTCCGGGCCACCGTTGGTCAACAGCTGAATCAGCACGAAGTTGTTAAAGTTAAAGGCGAAGCTGGCAATCATCAGCGGCGTCAGCGGCTTAATGAGCAGCGGCAGCGTAATCTTGAAGAAGTTCTGGAACGGACCCGCGCCGTCCATCGCCGAGGCTTCGTACAGATCGTCCGGGATAGCCTTCAGCAGGCCCATGCACAGGATCATCATGTACGGATAACCCAGCCAGGTGTTGACGATGATAATCATCGAGCGTGCGGTGGTCGGGTCGCTGAACCAGGCCGGTTTGATACCGAACAGCGCGCTCAGCATCATGTTGATTTCACCGAAGCTCTGGTTAAACAGCCCTTTGAAAATCAGAATTGAGATAAACGACGGTACGGCGTAAGGCAGAATCAACAGTACGCGGTAAATCGCTTTCCCTTTCAGGGACTCCCACTGCACGAGGCAGGCCAGCACCATGCCCACGGCCACGGTCAGGATCACGGTCAGTACCGAGAAGACCACCGTCCAGACGAAGATGGCGAAGAACGGTTTCTGGATACCTTCGTCGGTAAACACGCGGGTAAAGTTGTCCCAGCCGATGGTGACGGTGTAGCCCGGGCTGAGCTTGTCGTCACCCCAGTTGCCGTCAGCATTCACTGACTGATAAAAACCGATATCGTTGTTCGGACGGTACTTCACGCCGCTCTGGTTGTTGGTCAGCGTGCCGTCATCCGCCAGGGTATACAGCGGCTGCGTGCCGGAGAACTGACGCAGCGAGCTCATGGTCACTTTGCTGTCATCGGGCAGCACGGCGGTGAGCTGGGTCAGCGCCTGACGGTTCTGGGTAATGATACGCAGGTTGGCGCGTTCACCTTCCGGCAGGGCCGCAGCCTCTTTTAAGACCAGCTTCTGCTCGCCGCCAAATTTGAACGCGTCGGAAAGATAGTTTTTGCCGCTCTCGCCGTCAGTGAGCGCTAACTTCCATTCATCTCCCGCGGGATACAGACCGAAGTTAAAGGTTTTACCCGCCTGATAAGAGCGATCCAGAAGCACCTGGGTGGCGCGCTCCTGCGCGAGCTGGTTGGTGCTACTGTAGTTGGTAAAGGCGATTGCGATGGTGCAGATCAGCGGAAAGAGGACAAACAGCCCCATTCCGGCAACACCTGGGTAAACGTAGCGCCAGGCATAGGCTTTACGGTTGGCGAAAATATACAGGCCAGCAGAGCTTAAGATCAGCGTCATGATGGCAAAGAGATATTCCCCTTGTACGTACATTAAAACAACAAGGTAACCCACCAGCAGACACAGCAGACCTATCACTGACCACTTCAGTGCGTCGCTTTGCCACCAGTGCTTCTTTTTAATGACATCCATGGGGTTCTTCCTCTACAACGGTGGAAACTTTTCGTCAGGTGGCGCTGCGCTTACCTGACCTACGGATCGTGCCGTAGTCGTAGGGCGGGTAAGCGCACGCGCCACCCGCCGTTTTTCTGCTTACTTAGTAATACGACCCTGAGCATCTTTCAGCGCGGCATCGACAGTCTGGCGACCGCTTGCAGCGTTGATAACCGCAGTACGGGTGGCGTACCAGAACGCAGCCATCTGCGGGATGTTCGGCATGATTTCGCCTTTCTGGGCGTTATCCATGGTGGCCGCGATGCGTGGATCTTTCGCCAGCTGATCCTGGAAGGATTTCAGCGCAACGGCGCCCAGCGGTTTGTCCTTGTTCACTTCATCCAGACCCTGATCGGTCAGCAAGTAGTTTTCGAGGAACTCTTTCGCCAGCTCTTTGTTCGGGCTGGCGGCGTTGATACCCGCGCTCAGCACGCCAACGAACGGTTTAGACGGCTTGCCGTTGAAGGTTGGCAGCAGGGTCACGCCGTAGTTGATTTTGCTCTTGTCGATGTTGGTCCAGGCCCACGGACCGTTGATGGTCATCGCGGTTTCGCCTTTGTTGAACGCCGCTTCCGCGATGGAGTAGTCGGTATCCGCGTTCATGTGTTTGTTCTTAATCAGGTCAACCAAGAAGGTCAGGCCTTTTTTCGCACCCGCATTGTCCACGCCCACGTCTTTCACGTCATATTTGCCGTTTTCAAACTTGAACGCGTAACCGCCATCGGCAGCAATCAGCGGCCAGGTGAAGTACGGCTCTTGCAGGTTGAACATCAGGGCGGATTTACCTTTCGCCTTCAGCTCTTTATCCAGGGCAGGGATCTCTTCCCAGGTTTTTGGTGGGTTTGGCACCAGGTCTTTGTTGTAAATCAGTGACAGGGCTTCAACCGCGATTGGGTAAGCGATCAGCTTGCCGTTATAGCGAACGGCGTCCCAGGTGAACGGGAACAGTTTGTCCTGGAAGGCTTTGTCTGGCGTCACTTCTGCCAGCAGGCCAGACTGCGCGTAGCCCCCGAAACGGTCATGCGCCCAGAAGATAATGTCCGGACCGTCGCCAGTTGCTGCAACCTGCGGGAATTTCTCTTCCAGTTTGTCCGGGTGCTCTACGGTGACTTTGATACCGGTGTCTTTCTCGAATTTTTTGCCCACTTCGGCCAGGCCGTTATAGCCCTTGTCGCCGTTAATCCAGATTACCAGCTTGCCTTCTTCAATTTTGGCGAGCGCTGGGGCGGAAACCATCATTGCTGCGAGGGCGGACAATGCGAAAACGCGTGCGCCAGTCTTGATATTCATATCTGCCATCCTTTTTGGTGATGTGCTCGTGGATACATAAGGTGGTTCAACGTGACTCAGTCTCCTTATTTGACATCCTCTTTCCATCCTCCCAGTCCCTACGCCCCACCCCCTGTTTGTGTGATCCCTGTAACATAAATTTAAGTTATGAGTGCTGGCGCACATAAAAACCCACTGAATTTTGCAGGCCGCTTCACGATTTTCGCCTCAGCCCCTCAGCTGCGGTCGCAGAGCCTGCTCTCTCATCCTCCCGCCTCCTCCCCCATAAAAAAGCCGGGGGGTGGAGGATTCACGAAAGTAATGGAACACGCATAGTGAACTTATCTTGAATGTTTCTGTCGGTGACAGGTTGTAACGAAGGGAGAAGGGCATGGCGAGCGTACAGCTGCGTAATGTAACGAAAGCCTGGGGCGACGTAGTGGTGTCAAAAGACATCAATCTGGACATCCACGAAGGTGAGTTTGTGGTGTTCGTGGGTCCATCAGGCTGTGGTAAATCGACTCTGCTGCGTATGATTGCCGGTCTTGAAACCATCACCAGTGGCGATCTCTTTATTGGTGATACCCGAATGAACGACATCCCGCCTGCTGAACGCGGCGTGGGCATGGTGTTCCAGTCTTATGCACTCTATCCGCATCTTTCCGTTGCCGAGAACATGTCCTTTGGCCTGAAGCTGGCCGGCGCGAAAAAAGAGACCATTAACCAGCGCGTCACCCAGGTGGCGGAAGTGCTCCAGCTGGCACATCTGCTGGAGCGTAAACCGAAAGCGCTTTCCGGTGGTCAGCGTCAGCGTGTGGCGATTGGCCGTACGCTGGTAGCCGAGCCGCGCGTGTTCCTGCTCGATGAACCGCTTTCCAACCTGGATGCCGCCCTGCGCGTCCAGATGCGTATCGAAATCTCCCGTCTGCACAAGCGCCTTGGGCGCACGATGATTTACGTCACCCACGATCAGGTCGAAGCGATGACGCTGGCCGACAAAATCGTGGTGCTGGACGCCGGTCGCGTGGCGCAGGTGGGCAAACCGCTGGAGCTGTATCACTACCCGGCAGACCGCTTTGTTGCGGGCTTTATTGGCTCGCCAAAGATGAATTTCCTGCCCGTTAAAGTGACCGCGACGGCAATCGAACAGGTACAGGTGGAGCTGCCAAACCGTCAGCAAGTCTGGCTGCCGGTCGACAGCGCCAACGTACAGGTGGGGGCCAATATGTCCCTCGGTATCCGCCCTGAACATTTACTGCCGAGCCACATCGCTGATGTGACGCTGGAAGGTGAAGTTCAGGTCGTCGAACAGCTTGGTCACGAAACACAGATTCATATCCAGATCCCCGCCATCCGTCAGAACCTGGTCTACCGCCAGAATGACGTGGTGTTGGTAGAAGAGGGTGCCACATTCGCTATCGGTTTGCCGCCAGAGCGTTGCCATCTGTTCCGTGAGGATGGCACTGCATGTCGTCGGTTGCACAAAGAGCCAGGCGTTTAAGCATTCCAATTACAAAGAAAAGCAATGATCTCAGGAGATAGAATAATGATTACTCTGCGCAAAGTCCCTCTGGCTGTCGCCATTGCGGCAGGCATCCTGTCTGCCCAGGCGGGCGCCGTAGACTTTAAAGGTTATGCTCGTTCCGGCATTGGCTGGACCGGAAGTGGCGGTGAACAACAATGTTTCCAGGCAACAGGCGCACAAAGTAAATACCGTCTCGGTAACGAATGTGAAACCTACGCCGAACTGAAACTGGGCCAGGAAGTGTGGAAAGAAGGCGATAAGAGCTTCTATTTCGACACCAACGTAGCGTACTCCGTTTCTCAGCAGAACGACTGGGAATCCACCAGCCCGGCCTTCCGTGAAGCAAACGTGCAGGGTAAAAACCTGATTGAATGGCTGCCAGGCTCTACTATCTGGGCCGGTAAGCGCTTCTATCAGCGTCATGACGTACACATGATCGACTTCTACTACTGGGATATTTCTGGTCCTGGTGCCGGTATTGAAAACATCGATCTGGGCTTTGGTAAACTTTCTCTGGCTGCAACCCGTTCTTCAGAGTCCGGCGGTTCTGCAACCTTCGCCGATCGTGATGCGAACGGTGACCGTATTTATGACAACGTGGTACCAAACGATGTCTTCGACGTCCGTTTAGCCGGTCTGGAAACCAACCCGGGCGGTACGCTGGAGCTGGGCGTTGACTACGGCCATACCAACATTCCTGACGACTACTATCTGCAACCTGGCGCCTCTAAAGATGGCTGGCTGTTCACCGCTGAACACACCCAGAGCATGATGAAAGGCTTCAACAAGTTCGTCCTGCAATACGGTACGGACTCCATGACCTCTAACGGTAAAGGGATTCCACAGGGCGGCAGCATCGATAACGACGGTTCTATGTGGCGTGTGCTGGACCACGGTGCAATCACCCTGGCAGACCGTTGGGACCTGATGTACGTCGGTATGTACCAGAACATCGATCGTGACAACAACAACGGTACCGAGTGGTGGACCGTGGGTGTTCGTCCAATGTTCAAATGGACGCCGATCATGAGCACCTTGCTGGAAGTGGGCTACGACAACGTCAAATCTCAGAAAACTGACGACAAAAACAGCCAGTACAAAATCACCCTGGCACAGCAATGGCAGGCAGGCGACAGCATCTGGTCTCGTCCGGCTATCCGTGTCTTCGCAACCTACGCGAAGTGGGATGAGAAATGGGGCTATGCAAACAACGACTCTGGTGCAGGTTACACCTCTGGCGTAGCGTATAGCGACACCTCCGCGAAAACCTTCAGCCGTGGCGACAACGATGAGTGGACCTTCGGCGCCCAGATGGAAATCTGGTGGTAATTCGTCAAGCCTGACGTAATGATCTGAAAAGAGGGGCGTAAGCCCCTCTCTCCTTAGGGTGCTGCGCGCTATTGCCTGGCCACCGCAGTGCTCACGCTATCAGAGGTAATAACAATGAAAATGAAGAAAAGTCTCGTCGCGCTGTGCCTCTCTGC
This sequence comes from Enterobacter cloacae complex sp. IR5418, assembly GCF_049238105.1. Classification (NCBI taxonomy): domain Bacteria; kingdom Pseudomonadati; phylum Pseudomonadota; class Gammaproteobacteria; order Enterobacterales; family Enterobacteriaceae; genus Enterobacter; species Enterobacter cloacae complex sp. IR5418. The sequence goes on from NZ_JBMKHS010000014.1 coordinate 30,920, forward strand.
GGGGCTGTTGGCCTGTGCGCCTGCGGTTACTTTTGCAGATGTGAATTTTGTTCCTCAGAATACCAGTGCTGCGCCAGCTATTCCGGCCGCGGCACTTCAGCAACTGGTGTGGACGCCAGTTGATCAATCAAAAACACAAACTACCCAGCTTTCAGCGGGTGGTCAGTCACTGAACGTGCCGGGTGTCAGCGGTCCGGTTGCGGCTTTCAGCGTGCCTGCGAATATCGGTGAGCTGACCCTGACGTTGACCAGTGAAGTCAATAAACAGACCAGCGTCTTCGCGCCTAACGTGCTGATCCTCGATCAGAACATGACGCCGTCCGCTTTCTTCCCAAGCGACTATTTCAGCTATCAGGAACCCGGCGTCATGAGCGCTGACCGTCTGGAAGGCGTTATGCGCCTGACGCCTGCCCTGGGTCAGCAGAAGATTTATGTTCTGGTGTTCACGACTGAAAAAGATCTGCAACAGACAACGAAGCTTGTTGATCCGGCAAAAGCCTATGCGAAAGGCACGGGTAACTCCGTCCCGGATATTCCTGACCCGCTTGCCCGTCACACCACCGATGGTCTGATCAAGCTGAAAGTCTCCACCAACAGCGCCTCCAGCGTGCTCGTTGGCCCACTGTTTGGCTCATCGGGTCCTGGCCCGGTAACGGTGGGTAATACTGCCGCCCCTGTGTATGCCGCACCAGCCGCCGCACCAGCCGCAGCCCCGGCCCCGACGAAAAAAGCCGAGCCGGTGCTTAACGACACGGAAACGTACTTCAACAACGCCATCAAGCAGGCGGTTAAAAACGGCGACGTCGATAAAGCGCTGAAACTGCTTGATGAAGCCGAGCGTTTAGGTTCAACCACTGCCCGTTCCACCTTTATCAGCAGTGTAAAAGGCAAGGGGTAACCGTCTCCCCGCAGTGCTGATTTTGTTAGTCGTTTAGTGCGCCTTACCGGGCGCACTTTTTTTGGCCAAGTTGCACCATTGTTGCGATAGTGATCGCTAAATTTGGTTTGTCCGTCCTCATTTTGCCAATCTGCGATACAATGCCTTTACGTTATGTATCGGAGAGTCTGGCATGTCACACCCCGCGCTAACGCAGCTGCGTGCGCTACGCTATTTCGACCAAATACCCGCGCTTAACCCGGAGCAACTGGACTGGCTGCTGCTGGAAGATTCCATGACAAAACGTTTTGAGCAACAGGGTAAAACGGTCACGGTGACGATGATTCAGGAAGGGTTTGTCTCGCCTGCGGAGATTGCCAGCGAGTTGCCGCTGCTGCCGCAGGAAGAACGCTACTGGCTGCGTGAAATTTTACTTTGTGCGGATGGCGAGCCGTGGCTTGCCGGGCGGACGGTGGTTCCGGAGTCTACACTTTCGGGGCCGGAGCTGGCATTGCAACGCCTCGGCAAAACGCCCCTGGGGCGCTATCTGTTCACCTCGTCTGAACTGACCCGTGATTTTATTGAAATTGGTTGCGATGCCGATTTGTGGGGGCGCCGTTCCCGCCTTCGTTTGAGTGGCAAGCCGTTAATACTGACGGAACTCTTTTTGCCTGCATCGCCGTTGTACTAAGAGGGAGAAAAAATGGAGTGGAGTCTGACGCAGAATAAGCTGCTGGCCTATCACCGCCTGATGCGTACTGATAAACCCATTGGCGCGCTGCTGCTGCTGTGGCCGACCTTATGGGCGCTGTGGGTTGCCACGCCGGGCGTGCCGCCGCTGTGGATCCTGGCGGTGTTTGTGGCGGGTGTCTGGCTGATGCGCGCTGCGGGTTGTGTGGTTAACGACTATGCCGACCGTAAATTTGACGGGCATGTGAAGCGTACCGCGAATCGACCTCTGCCGAGCGGTCAGGTGACCGGGAAAGAGGCGCGTATCCTGTTTGTGGTGCTGGTGCTTCTCTCTTTCCTGCTGGTGTTAACGCTTAACACCATGACCATTCTGCTCTCCGTTGCAGCCCTGGCGCTGGCCTGGGTTTACCCGTTTATGAAGCGATACACCCATCTGCCGCAGGTGGTATTGGGTGCGGCATTTGGCTGGTCGATTCCCATGGCATTTGCCGCAGTCAGCGAGTCCGTTCCACTCAGCTGCTGGCTGATGTTCCTGGCGAATATTCTCTGGGCCGTTGCGTACGATACCCAATACGCGATGGTCGATCGCGATGACGATCTCAAGATTGGCATCAAATCGACGGCGATCCTGTTTGGTCGTCACGACAAACTGATCATCGGCATATTGCAGGTGGCGGTGCTGGCGCTGATGGTGACGATTGGTCGCCTGAACGGGCTGAACTGGGCGTTTTACTGGTCCGTACTGGTGGCGGGACTGCTGTTTGCGTATCAGCAGAAGCTGATCGCGAAGCGCGAGCGTGAAGCCTGCTTTAAAGCGTTTCTGAATAACAACTACGTCGGGCTGGTGCTGTTTCTGGGGCTGGCGATGAGTTACTGGTCATAAAAAAGCCGGGTGGCGGCTTCGCCTTACCCGGCCTACGATTTAGCGTAACATGTAGGCCGGGTAAGCGTTAGCGCCACCCGGCTTTAGCATCATTCGCCCTGCGTCGAACTCTCAATCGTCAAACGCACATCCGAGGTAATCAGCTCTGCCAGCATCTGATAAACCTTCATCGTCTCTTCCGGCTCGGCATCGCCCGTATCGCTGATATACCCTTCGTCGCGCAGCGTCAGCACCAGGGAGCTGAATACCGCTTTGTCGAAGAATTCCGGGGCATTAATGCCATGCAGAACGGAGAGGCGCTGGGCCAACGTCCGGCTCTCTTTTTCCAGCGTACCGCGGTTGATTGACGGGTTTGCACTCAACAACCAGAAGGTAATGGCGTAGCGCTGCAACGTCTCACGGGCACCGGAAGCCAGCAGCTGCAAGGTACGAGAACGTGACGGGTTGATATGCAGTTCGTCATCGCTGATGGTAATCAGCCCCTGACGATGCATCTCTGCGGTCATTTTATCGAGTTCTGCCGCCAGCTCATCTTCACTCCAGCGCAGGAACAGCTCCGCTTTCAGCATCGGGTAGATGGCCTGAATGTGGCGCAGCAGCTCCTGACGTGAAATACGGCGATGCTGGGTAATAATGGCCGCCATCAGCGACGGCAGCATCAGCATATGCGTGATGTTGTTACGGTAGTAGGTCATCAGCACGGCCTGCTCGCGCGGCAGAATGATGATGTCACCAATCGTATCTTTCTCGACTTCGAACTTGTTCATCTGCAACGCGTGATCGATAAGCTCGCTGGCAGTGGCAGACGGTACGGTCGAATCCACGGAATACGGCACGTTGCGCATGATGTCGAGGTAGCAATCAATCTGCTCGGTCAGCTGCTCACGGGTCAGTGAACGCTGGCGAGAGGCCAGAAGCGCGGTACAGCACAGGTTCATGGCGTTTGCCGCACCGGCATTGTTGATGCGTACCATCAGCTCGGATGCGATGCCGTTGACCGTTGGCGTCAGCCAGGCCGGACGTACCGCCTCGATAGGATCGATAGACTCGCGCCACTCCGGAACATGATGGTTCAGATATGTCATCAGCGGCAGGGGTTCGCCAAAGTTAACGTATCCCTGGCCGAGGTTGCGCAATTTACTCAGCCCACGCAGCATCTGCGGCAGACTCTCTTTCTCTTTGGTCGCACCGCGCAGTTCTTTCGCGTAGGTGCCCACTTCCATCACGTGTTCATACCCGATGTAGATAGGCACCAGCGTGATAGGACGCGTACCGCCACGCAGCATGGCCTGAATGGTCATCGACAGCGTGCCGGTCTTCGGATCGAGCAGACGACCGGTACGGGAGCGCCCCCCTTCAACAAAGTACTCCACGGAATAACCGCGGCTGAACAGCTCGCCCAGATACTCCCTGAAGACGGTGGAGTAGAGCTTGTTGCCCTTGAAGGTACGGCGAATGAAGAAGGCACCCAGACGGCGGAAAATCGGGCCTGCTGGCCAGAAGTTCAGGTTGATACCGGCAGCAATGTGCGGCGGCACCAGCCCCTGGTGATAGAGGACGTAAGAGAGCAGCAGGTAGTCCATGTGGCTGCGGTGGCAGGGCACGTAGACAATCTCGTGGCCGTCGTGCGCTAACTGACGCACGCGCTCGGCGTTGTGGACGTTAATCCCCTGATAGAGGCGGTTCCACGTGAAGCCGAGGATACGGTCGGAGAGGCGAATCATCTCGTAGGAGAAGTTCGCGGCGATCTCTTCCATCAGCGCGATTGCGTTCTGCTGCGCTTTCTCGTGCGAAATTTTCTTGCTGCGCGCTTCGTCTTCTACGGCACGGGCAATCGCTTTGGAAGCCAGCAGCTTGTTGAAGAGATCCTGACGTGCCGGGAGACGTGGCCCAACGGCCGCCAGACGCTGACGTGCAAAGTGCATACGCGCAACGCGCGCCAGCTTTTGCGCAATAATTTTGTCGGTGCCGTGTTCATCCGCCATGCGGCGCAGTGAAACGGAAGGCGAGAAGCGGACAAAGCTGTCGCGTCCCAGCCAGGAGACGGCGAAGAACTTCTGAATGCCGTTGAGCATACGCAGCGGCGGGTTCTCTTCCCCTTTTTCGCGTCCCGGACGACGCCCAAACATTACCGACACCGGCACCATCTGCACGTCCAGTTCGGGGTTGCTGCGGTGCAGATCGAGGTAATCATGGAACAGCTTAATGGACTCTTCTTTCGGCGTGTAATAGGTGAACACGCGCGGTCCGCCATGGATGAACACGTAGCGCGGCAGCAGCGTACCGTCGACTTCCAGCGGTTCAAGCGGGTCAGGTAAATCATGCGCCAGACATTGAGCGCGAAGCGTAAGCAGGTCTGCCTTCGAGTTATAAGGCAAAACGTACATAATCGGGCGCGACGTATCGAGCCCTAATTCCAGCGCGGGTTCTGCTGGGATAGACTTACTTTTTACCAGTACGCTTAATGGTAAATTAAGTAATTTGTAGTAAATTCGTGGCCAGCCGGACATAAACGATGTAAAGCCTCTGGTTAATAATGCAATTGCGGCGCAAGGATAACAGAAAGCGCGCAAAATTTCTGTTGTTACCCGTCATACTTCAGGTTGCAGCGAAACGCGCTGCGCCTGTAGTAACTGACGCTATTTATCATAAAAGGTTCTTTTAATGGCCAATAATACCACTGGGTTAACCCGAATCATTAAAGCTGCCGGTTATTCATGGAAAGGTTTCCGCGCCGCATGGGTTAATGAAGCCGCTTTCCGCCAGGAGGCGGTTGCCGCAATCGTTGCGGTTGTCATCGCCTGCTTCCTTGATGTTGATGCTATCACCCGCGTACTGCTCATCGGATCTGTCCTTCTGGTGATGATAGTGGAAATTCTTAATAGCGCTATTGAGGCCGTTGTGGACCGGATTGGGTCGGAATTCCATGAACTGTCTGGCCGGGCGAAAGACATGGGTTCCGCTGCCGTACTGCTGTCGATTATCACTGCGGCGATCACCTGGGTCACGCTGCTTTGGTCGCATTTCCGATGAGCCTCGAGGAATAATTAAGTCCCTGGTTTTTTGTGCAGTTTTTGGTTCCAAAATCGCCTTTGACTGTATATACTCACAGCATAACTGTATATACACCCAGGGGGCGGTATGAAAGCGTTAACGACCAGGCAGCAAGAGGTGTTTGATCTCATTCGGGATCATATCGGCCAGACGGGTATGCCACCCACGCGTGCAGAAATTGCACAGCGTCTGGGCTTCCGTTCTCCTAATGCTGCCGAAGAGCACCTTAAGGCGCTGGCGCGTAAGGGCGTGATTGAGATTGTTTCCGGCGCATCACGCGGCATTCGTCTGCTGGTGGAAGAAGAGACCGGTATTCCGCTGGTGGGCCGCGTGGCCGCAGGTGAACCCCTGCTGGCACAGCAGCACATCGAAGGGCACTATCAGGTTGACCCAGGCATGTTCAAGCCGAGCGCCGATTTCCTGCTGCGTGTTAGCGGGATGTCCATGAAAGATATCGGTATTCTGGATGGCGATCTGCTGGCGGTACACAAAACGCAGGACGTGCGTAACGGCCAGGTCGTGGTAGCGCGCATTGACGATGAAGTGACGGTTAAGCGCCTGAAAAAACAAGGTAACACCGTTCAGCTTCTGCCAGAAAACAACGAATTCTCCCCGATTGTGGTGGATCTCCGCGAGCAGAGCTTCTCCATTGAAGGCCTGGCCGTCGGCGTTATCCGCAACGGTGAATGGCTGTAATCTCTTCCTGACAGGCTGTAGTTTCTCTACAGCCTGGCCTATTTTTGATTCCGGTACTTTCCATGGCATTGCTAACTTCTGCCGATAAGGCGTTGTGGCGTCTTGCGCTACCGATGATTTTTTCCAATATCACCGTTCCTCTGCTGGGGCTGGTGGATACGGCGGTAATCGGGCATCTGGATTCGCCGATTTATCTGGGCGGTGTCGCGATCGGCGCAACGGCGACCAGCTTCCTCTTTATGCTGCTACTCTTTCTGCGCATGAGTACGACAGGCCTGACGGCTCAGGCGTATGGTGCAAAAGATCCCCTCCGTCTGGCGCGTGCGCTGGTTCAGCCGCTTATCCTGGCGTTCGGTGCTGGCGCGTTAATCGTTCTGTTGCGAACGCCGCTGATTGATCTTGCGCTGCATATTGTGGGTGGCAGTGATGCCGTACTGGAGCAGGCCCGGCGGTTCCTCGAAATTCGCTGGCTCAGCGCGCCCGCGTCACTGGCAAACCTGGTCCTGCTGGGCTGGTTACTGGGCGTACAGTACGCCCGCGCGCCGGTGATCCTGCTGGTGGTGGGCAATCTGCTTAACATTGTGCTCGATCTCTGGCTGGTGATGGGACTGCACATGAACGTCCGGGGCGCAGCGCTGGCCACGGCAATTGCCGAGTACGGTACGCTGCTGATCGGTTTGTGGATGGTCTGGCGCGTGCTGGCGATGCGCGGTATCTCGCTTGCGCTGCTGAAAACGGCCTGGCGCGGTAACATTCGTAAGCTGCTGGCGCTTAATCGCGACATCATGCTCCGTTCGCTCCTGCTGCAACTCTGCTTTGGCGCATTAACCGTGTTTGGTGCGCGTCTTGGGCCAGAGATCGTCGCGGTCAACGCAGTGCTCATGACGTTATTGACCTTTACCGCTTACGCGCTGGATGGTTTTGCTTACGCCGTGGAGGCACATTCAGGGCAGGCCTATGGCGCGCGTGAAGGCGGCCAGTTGCGTGAAGTCTGGCGTGCTGCCTGCCGTCAGGCGGGTCTGGTGGCCCTGGTATTTGCCTTCGTTTACGCCTGTTTTGGCGAGCATATTGTCGCACTGCTGACCTCAATACCCGCGCTACGTGAGCTGGCCGATCGCTACCTTCTCTGGCAGGTGGTTCTACCCGTGGTGGGCGTATGGTGCTATTTGCTGGACGGGATGTTTATTGGCGCCACGCGGGGGGCGGAGATGCGCAACAGCATGGCCGTCGCTGCGGCGGGGTTCGGCCTGACGCTGCTGACCCTGCCATATCTCGGTAATCACGGTCTGTGGCTGGCGCTGGCGGTCTTTCTTTCACTGCGTGGCCTTTCGCTGGCCGTTATCTGGCATCGTCACTGGCGAAACAATACCTGGTTTCCAGCTTCGCACGATATATCGTAACGGTTAAAGATTCCGAATATAAAAACAACTGCCGAATCCTTAACTACAATAATAATCACGTCCAGCAGAAAAGAACGAAGCGGACGATACTCATAGACGCTTAACACGAGGACACGATTATGAATAAAGACGAAATCGGCGGCAACTGGAAGCAATTCAAAGGTAAAGCGAAAGAACAGTGGGGTAAGCTGACAGATGACGATATGACCGTCATTGAAGGTAAGCGCGATCAGCTGGTAGGTAAAATCCAGGAGCGCTACGGTTACGAAAAAGATCAGGCGGAAAATGAAGTCAAAGACTGGGAAACCCGTAACGACTACCGCTGGTAACCGGCACTATCCCCAAGGGCGGCTATAAGCCGCCTTTTTCTTTGGCTTTAACGTGGCTTTTTCTTCACCAGAATAGAGTGATCGTGCTGACAGGCGTCCTGATGGCGACATGACTCCACCTCCACGCAGGCAGAACATAAGCCGTGGGCTTCGATCACGTTATGGCGCAGCGCAAAGCCCATTCTGGCTGCCAGCGTATGCATAATATCTTCTACCCCTTCCGCACACTCCTCCTTCACCACGCCACAGCGATCGCAGATAAACATGGCGGACGTGTGAGTCGGCTGGTCAAAAAGATGGCACAGCACATAGCTGTTGGTTGATTCCACTTTATGCACAAACCCTTGCTCCAGCAGAAAATCCAGCGCCCGATAGACGGTCGGTGGCTTTGCCTGCGGCTCGCTTTCACGCAGCAGGTCGAGCAGATCGTAGGCGCTGATGGCACCCTGTTGCAGGCTCATCAGACGCAGTACCTCAAGGCGCTGCGGGGTCAGGCGCACATTGCGTTGCGCGCACAGCTTTTCAGCTTGCGCTAACAGCTCTTTTGTGGACTTGTCCATCGGGCACCTCGGATATGGTAAGGGGTGAAAACCCTCACTTTATCATGTTCTGCTAAAAACACCGAGATCCGCCAGGCTGTGCTATACCTGACGCATCGCAAATCGGGAGATCGCATAATGAAAAGACCTGACTGTATTCGGCACTGGCGGGACGTGGAAGGCGCCGATGACGCAACGTATCCTGACAGCAACGAACGTTTTTCTGTTGGCGCGCCGCTGGCCCGAAAGCTGGGACTGGGCCGCATTGGTATTCACCATGAACGGCTGCCGCCCGGACGCCGCACGTCTTATCCGCATGCGGAAAGCGACGAAGAGGAGTTTGTTTACGTTCTGGAGGGTTACCCTGAAGCCTGGATTAATGGCTATCTGTGGAAGCTCGAACCCGGAGACAGCGTGGGGTTCCCTGCCGGGACGGGCGTGTGCCATACCTTTATCAACAATACCGATGAAGAGGTGCGCTTACTGGTGGTGGGTGAGGCCAATAAAAAACATAACCGCATCTACTATCCGCTCAATCCGGAGTATGCCGCGACGCGCGAAGACCGCTGGGTGGACCATCCGCCGCAGTTTTTTGGGCCGCACGATGGAAAACCTGGGCGAAAATAATTTCCTCTTCTATAAATATTGATGGCCGTCACATATTACAACAGGCCGGGATGGAATTTAACTTAAGGAAATAGCGGGTCTTTTTGCACTTATTCACAGCAATAGTTCGTTCCTGTTTGGGTGATAACAGACAGGGTTAACTAATAACAAACTATTTACGAGCACACTGTGAAAAAACATTTTAAATTTTCGATGGTTAGCATTGCTGTCTCCTTTTTTATGGCAAATCAGGCGGGAGCAGCCAATACCTGGACGGAAGCGCGCAGTGACGCAATGGGTGGCACAGGCGTCGCGGCAGGGAGCTATGGCAGCGGGGCGTTAATCAACCCCGCATTGCTGGCAAAATCTAAGCCCGAGGATGATGTGACGGTCATTTTGCCGTCCGTGGGCGTGCAGATAACTGATGAAGACAATCTTCAGGACGAGATTGATACCATTAACGACAAAATCAATCATTACAAGGATGTGGTTGATAGTCTGACGCCCATTGAAGTTATCACCAATCCTCTAGGTTCGATTAATCAGTTCCAGGGCGCAGCGAAAGATCTCGCCGATGAGCTGGACTACCTGAAAGGCAAAACCGCACGCGCCACCGCAGGGGCGGGGATTGCCGTCAGTATCCCTAACGATGTCCTTTCCGTGGCCTTTATGGCAAAAGGCTATGCCCATGGCCGCGTCAGCTCATCAATCGATCAGCAGGACATTGATTATCTGCGCGGTATACAACGAAACGATGCGGTGGCTGCCGGTGTGGCGCTGGACGCCGCGCTAAACGGTACCGATCAGATCACCAAAAACCTTAACTCTACGGCGTCTGGTCGGGCGGCGATTGTGTCCGATTACGGTATTGCGGTAGCCCGTCAGTTCGATCTTGGCGGCGTTCCGGTTTCCGTTGGCGTCACGCCGAAGCTGCAAAAAACCTGGCTCTATAACTACACCACCTCGATCTACGACTATGACAGTAATAAGTGGAACGACAGCCGCTACCGAACCGACGACACTGGCTTTAACGTGGATGCCGGTATTGCCGCTGACTTTGGCGAACACTGGACGGTCGGGGTGAGCGGGCAAAACCTGATGTCGCGCGATATCGATACCAAAGATATCCGCATCCGCAACGGGCGCACAGGAGAGGTGGTGAGTTATAAAGACACCTATCAGATCCGACCGCTGGTCACTGCCGGGGCCGCCTGGCATAACGATCTGGTCACGCTGACCGCGGACGGCGACCTGACCGAAACCAAGGGCTTTAAAAGCGAAGACACCTCCCAGTACGTTGGCGTTGGTGCTGAAGTCACGCCATTGAGCTGGCTGGCAGTGCGCGCCGGTTATCGTGCGGATATGAAAGGGAACGACAGCAACGTCTTCACCGGCGGTGTCGGTTTTGCGCCGTTTAACTCCGTCCATGTTGACCTGATGGGGCTTTATGGCGAAGACGAGACTTGGGGCGCCGGGGCACAGTTGAGCATGACGTTCTAAATATTAAGGGCACCGTTAATGGTGCCCTAAGCTTATCCGTGTGCCGCTTTGCTCAGCGTATCGCTGATCCATTGATTTACGCTTTTACCTGAAACTTCGGCTGCGATGTTAATTGCGGAATGTATTTCAGGCGCGATGCGCAGGCTGATTTTCCCGCTTGCCGGGCGCAAAGGTTCTCGACCTTGTTCTGTACAGTAGGCAAGATAATCATCAACTGCTTCTTCAAACGCTTTGCGGAGGGCTGCGACGTTATCAGCATGAAAACCGATAACATCTCTTATGCCCGCAACATGCCCAACGAAGCACAGATCTTCGTCGCTGTAATCAATTTTTGCGGCATAGCCTTTATAAGTCATGGTGTTAATCATGGAGATACCCCCGTTGCGATGAGAAAAGCCATTGCGTCGCGAACCTGATAAACCTTCGCTTCTTTATCCGGGTGAGGACGATGAAACGAAGCCACAACTCCATTGATTTCGAATCTTACCCTTGAACCGCTACCTTCTGAGGCTTTCGCACCCAGAGCAATGAAAAGTGCTTCAATCCTGCGCCATTCCAGAGAACTTGGCGTTGGTACAGAGAAAATCAGCTGCAATGTTTTTTGGTGGCGGGCGTTCAATGTTTTCATAGTTGATAGAGTCCATTTTAATTTTCTTCCCCGCCAAAGTTGCAATGAATGATATCACTTTTTGATATCACATCAAGCCGGATCGTATCCTTTTTAAGCCTGTGCTATAGTAGCGCCCCTTTTCCACCAGATGCTTAAAACTTCGCCATGTTGTCAGAACACCAGACCGCTTTTCCTGCACACCGTTTCTCCATTGCGCCGATGCTCGACTGGACGGACAGACACTGCCGCTACTTCCTGCGTCAGCTCTCCCGCCATACGCTGCTGTACACCGAAATGGTGACTACCGGGGCAATTATTCACGGCAAGGGCGATTATCTGGCGTACAGCGAAGAGGAGCATCCGGTTGCGCTGCAACTGGGGGGCAGCGATCCGGCTGCGCTGGCGCAGTGCGCGAAACTGGCCGAAGAACGTGGCTATGACGAGATTAACCTCAACGTCGGTTGCCCGTCCGACCGTGTGCAAAACGGTATGTTCGGCGCATGTCTGATGGGGAATGCACACCTGGTGGCGGACTGCATCAAAGCGATGCGCGACGTCGTCTCTGTCCCGGTCACGGTCAAAACCCGTATCGGCATTGACGACCAGGACAGCTACGAATTCCTGTGTGATTTCATCAACACGGTGTCAGGGAAGGGCGAATGCGAGATGTTTATCATCCACGCCCGAAAAGCCTGGCTCTCTGGCCTTAGCCCGAAAGAGAACCGTGAGATCCCGCCGCTGGACTACCCTCGCGTGTACCAGCTGAAACGCGACTTTCCGCACCTGACCATGTCGATCAACGGCGGTATTACGTCCCTGGACGAGGCCAAAGCGCATCTCGAACATATGGATGGCGTGATGGTCGGACGCGAGGCGTATCAGAATCCGGGCATTCTGGCGACGGTTGACCGTGAAATCTTCGGCGTTGAAGGTGCCGATACCGATCCGGTGGCCGTGGTGCGCGCCATGTATCCGTACATTGAGCGCGAGCTGAGCAATGGTACGTATCTGGGCCACATTACCCGCCATATGCTTGGCCTGTTCCAGGGCATTCCCGGTGCGCGCCAGTGGCGTCGTTATCTCAGCGAGAACGCGCATAAAGCCGGTGCGGACATTGAGGTGCTGGAACACGCGCTGCGTCTGGTTGCGGATAAACGTTAAATTTCGCTAAAAGATGGTCAAATACGCCACGCCCTGCAAACCCTTGCAGGGCGTTTTGCTTTCAGAACAACAACTTATTTTTGGCATGTTTCTTGTAATGATCGCAGCATCATTCGGGAACTCGTGGGAGAGCACCATGCTGGAACTACTTTTTGTGATTGGCTTCTTTATTATGCTGATGGTTACGGGCGTGTCGCTGCTCGGTATTCTGGCCGCGCTCGTGGTGGCCACGGTGGTGATGTTTGTCGGCGGTTTATTTGCGCTGACGATTAAACTCTTGCCGTGGTTACTTCTGGCCATTGCGGTGGTATGGGCGATACGGGCGATTAAATCGCCAAAACTGCCCACTTATCAGCGTAATAACCGCTTCCGTTACTAAGGTATTGAGGGGTACGTCACATACCTGCAACTTTTCCGGCCGCAATCCTTAGAACAGAATAGGATTTACTTATCGAATCTGTCACTATTGCTGCCGCTAAAGAATTCATCGAGCTGTACCCTACATACAGCCGAACTAAAAAAAGAAAGGGCTTCCCACGGGAAGCCCAATTTCTTTTTAAGGCTCAGGGGATTAACAGACTAGACCCCTGCGTTGCCCGGCTCTCCAGCACCTCATGCGCACGTTGCGCATCGGTCAGCGGATATTTCTGCGCTTCTGCCACATCCACTTTAATCACCCCGCTGGCGATCAGTGAGAACAGCTCGTTGCTGGCTTCCTCAAGTTCTTCCCGGTTGGTGATGTAACCTTGCAGGGAAGGGCGAGTGACGTACAGCGACCCCTTTTGATTCAGAATGCCGAGATTAACGCCGGTGACGGCGCCGGAGGCGTTACCGAAGCTCACCATCAGCCCGCGGCGTTGCAGGCAGTCCAGCGAAGATTCCCAGGTGTCTTTCCCCACAGAGTCATACACCACACGCACCTTTTTGCCGCCGGTGATCTCTTTCAGCCGCTCAACGATGCTCTCTTCCCGGTAGTTGATCACCTGCCATGCGCCCGCGTCCAGCGCACGCTGCGCTTTTTGCGAGCTGCCGGTGGTGCCGATAAGCTTCGCCCCCAGGGCTTTCGCCCACTGGCAGGCAATCAGCCCCACGCCACCTGCGGCTGCGTGAAACAGAAATTGCTCGTCAGGCTTAATTTCGTAAGTTTTACGCAGCAGATAAAAGACCGTCAGCCCTTTCAGGAATGAGGCGGCAGCCTGCTCGAAGCTGATCGCATTTGGCAGAAGCGCCGCTTTATCGGCCGGAACGTTATGGATGGAGCTGTAAGCACCCAGGGCAGATTGCGCATAGACTACGCGATCGCCCTCCTTAATGTGCTTAACCGCGCTGCCCACTTTGCTGACGATACCGGCCGCCTCGGTGCCCAGTCCGCTCGGCATTGACGGAGGCGGATAGAGGCCGCCGCGAATATAGGTATCGATGTAGTTAATGCCGATCGCTTTGTTTTCAACCTGGATTTCGTTCTCGCCAGGCGCAGCGGGGGTAAATTCCACCGCTTTGAGTACGTCAGGGCCACCATGCTTGTGAAATTCAATACGTGTTGCCATGCTTCCTCCAGAATGTGGTAATCTTTCGACCCACTCTTTATCTCGGTAACTCCATTCACTATGGCAGGAAACAAACCCTTCAACAAACAGACTGAACCTCGTGAGCGTGATTATCAGGTCGCCGGGTTAAAGGTCCCGCCGCACTCGATTGAAGCGGAACAGTCGGTGTTGGGCGGTTTAATGCTGGATAACGAACGCTGGGACGACGTTGCCGAGCGCGTTGTCGCGGAAGATTTCTATACCCGCCCGCACCGCCACATCTTCACGGAAATGGCGCGTTTGCAGGAGTCGGGCAGCCCGATTGACCTGATTACGCTCGCAGAATCGCTGGAGCGTCTGGGGCAACTGGACAGCGTCGGCGGGTTCGCCTATCTGGCAGAACTGTCAAAAAACACGCCAAGTGCCGCGAACATCAGCGCTTATGCGGATATCGTCCGTGAACGTGCCGTTGTACGCGAGATGATCTCGGTGGCAAACGAAATCGCCGAAGCCGGTTTCGATCCCCAGGGGCGCACCAGTGAAGATCTGCTCGACCTGGCGGAGTCCCGCGTCTTTAAAATCGCTGAAAGCCGTGCGAACAAAGACGAAGGCCCGAAAAACATCGCCGATGTGCTCGATGCCACCGTTGCGCGTATTGAACAGCTTTTCCAGCAGCCGCACGATGGCGTCACCGGCGTAAATACCGGCTATGACGATCTCAACAAGAAAACGGCGGGTCTTCAGCCGTCGGATTTGATTATCGTCGCGGCGCGTCCGTCGATGGGTAAAACGACATTTGCGATGAACCTCGTCGAAAACGCGGCGATGTTGCAGGATAAGCCGGTGCTCATTTTCAGTCTTGAGATGCCCTCAGAACAGATCATGATGCGTTCTCTGGCGTCCCTGTCGCGCGTGGATCAGACCCGCATTCGTACCGGTCAGCTGGACGATGAGGACTGGGCGCGGATCTCCGGCACCATGGGCATTTTGCTGGAAAAACGGAACATCTATATTGATGACTCCTCTGGCCTGACGCCGACGGAAGTACGCTCCCGCGCGCGCCGTATCGCCCGTGAACACGGCGGTATCGGCCTTATCATGATCGACTACCTTCAGCTGATGCGCGTCCCGTCGCTCTCTGACAACCGTACGCTGGAGATCGCCGAGATTTCCCGCTCGCTCAAGGCGTTAGCCAAAGAGCTACACGTGCCGGTGGTGGCGCTGTCGCAGCTTAACCGCTCTCTGGAACAACGCGCCGATAAACGCCCGGTCAACTCCGACCTGCGTGAGTCCGGCTCCATCGAGCAGGATGCCGACTTAATCATGTTCATCTACCGTGATGAGGTTTATCACGAGAACAGCGATCTGAAAGGGATCGCCGAAATTATTATTGGTAAGCAACGTAACGGCCCCATCGGTACGGTACGTCTGACCTTTAACGGCCAGTGGTCGCGTTTCGACAACTATGCCGGTCCTCAATATGATGATGAGTAATTTCTAAGGAATTCAAATGCAAGCGGCAACTGTTGTGATTAACCGCCGCGCTCTGCGACACAACCTGCAACGTCTGCGTGAACTGGCGCCCGCCAGTAAGCTCGTTGCAGTCGTGAAAGCGAACGCTTACGGACACGATCTTCTTGAGACCGCGCGAACGCTCCCCGATGCCGACGCTTTTGGCGTTGCCCGTCTCGAAGAAGCTCTCCGCCTGCGCGCAGGTGGAATTACGCAACCAATTTTGCTCCTCGAAGGCTTTTTTGAAGCCTCGGACCTGCCGACCATTGCCGATCAGCACCTGCACACGGCGGTACATAACGAAGAACAGCTGGCCGCGCTGGAAACCGCTGCGCTGAGCGAGCCGGTCACCGTCTGGATGAAGCTCGACACGGGCATGCACCGTCTTGGCGTGCGTCCTGAAGGCGCCGAGGCGTTTTATCAGCGCCTGTGCCAGTGCAAAAATGTGCGTCAGCCGGTGAACATCGTCAGCCACTTTGCCCGTGCTGATGAACCTGACTGCGGCGCAACCGAGCGGCAGCTTGATATCTTTAATACCTTCTGCGAAGGCAAACCGGGGATGCGCTCGATTGCGGCGTCCGGCGGGATCCTGCTGTGGCCGCAGTCGCACTTCGACTGGGCGCGTCCGGGCATCATTCTTTATGGCGTTTCGCCGCTGGAGAACAAACCCTGGGGGCCGGACTTTGGCTTTAAGCCGGTGATGTCGCTGGTGTCAAAGCTGATTGCCGTGCGTGAGCACAAAGCGGGAGAGCCGGTGGGTTACGGTGGCACCTGGACCAGCGAGCGCGACACGCGTCTTGGCGTGGTGGCGATGGGCTACGGCGATGGCTATCCGCGCGCCGCACCAACGGGCACGCCGGTGCTGGTGAATGGCCGTGAAGTGAAGATTGTTGGCCGCGTGGCGATGGACATGATTTGTGTTGATTTGGGGCCGGACGCGCAGGATAAAGCGGGGGACGATGCGGTGATGTGGGGCGAAGGCCTGCCCGTAGAGCGGATTGCTGAAATAACAAAAGTGAGTGCTTACGAACTTATCACGCGCCTTACCTCAAGGGTCGCGATGAAATACGTCGACTGAGCGTTAGCGGGATGCGATGCATCCCGCTTCTGTTAACATCCCCTCGATCTTCTTCCGCTTCCGGTTTATTGTTGAATTCCCTGCCTGATAATAATCCGGAGAACATCGCGTGTTTCAGAAAGTAGACGCCTACGCTGGCGACCCTATCCTCTCCTTGATGGAGCGTTTCAAAGAAGATCCTCGCAGCGACAAAGTGAACCTCAGCATTGGTCTTTACTACAACGAAGAGGGCATCATTCCTCAGTTGAAAGCCGTTGCCGAGGCCGAAGCGCGTCTTAACGCAACCCCGCACGGTGCTTCACTTTATCTGCCGATGGAAGGGTTAAACACCTACCGCAACACCATCGCGCCGCTGCTGTTTGGTGCGGACCACGCGGTGCTCGCGCAAAAGCGCGTGGCGACTATCCAGACGCTGGGTGGCTCGGGGGCGCTGAAAGTGGGCGCAGATTTCCTGAAAAAGTACTTCCCGGATTCCGGCGTATGGGTCAGCGACCCGACGTGGGAAAACCACGTTGCGATCTTCGAAGGCGCAGGCTTCAGGGTTGAAACCTATCCGTGGTTCGACAGCGAAACCAACGGTGTGCGCGTTGATGCGCTGCTGGAAAAGCTTAACACGTTACCGGCGCGCAGCATCGTATTGCTGCATCCGTGCTGCCATAACCCGACCGGTGCGGACCTCACCCATGCCCAGTGGGATGCGGTGATCGAGGTGCTGAAGGCGCGTAACCTGATCCCGTTCCTCGACATCGCCTATCAGGGCTTTGGCGCGGGCATGGAGGAGGACGCCTACGCCATTCGCGCGATTGCCAGCGCGGGGCTTCCCGCTCTGGTCAGCAACTCCTTCTCAAAAATTTTCTCCCTGTACGGTGAGCGCGTTGGCGGTCTGTCCGTGGTGTGTGAAGACGCCGAAGCCGCGGGACGCGTACTCGGTCAGCTGAAAGCGACGGTCCGCCGCATCTACTCCAGCCCGCCAAACTTTGGTGCGCAGGTGGTCGCGACCGTACTGGGCGACGAACAGCTGAAAGCCACCTGGCTTGCGGAAGTGGAAGGCATGCGTAAGCGGATCCTGTCGATGCGTCAGGCGCTGGTTAACGTGCTTAAAGAGGCAGTGCCAGGGCAGAATTTCGACTATCTGCTTAAGCAGCGCGGGATGTTCAGCTACACCGGACTGAGCGCTGCGCAGGTCGATCGCCTGCGTGAAGAGTTCGGCGTCTACCTGATCGCCAGCGGCCGTATGTGCGTGGCGGGGCTGAATGCTGGCAACGTCCAGCGCGTGGCGCAGGCCTTCGCTGCCGTAATGTAAGTATTCACTTACCTCCCTCTCCCCGTGGGAGAGGGCTGGGGTGAGGGCATCAGGCCGCACAAACAGGATGCCCGGCATTATGTGATCGTCTTCTTTTTATTCAACTTCATAAGTAAAAACTCCTTTCCTTCCCCTCCCGCTGGGGTTATGGTCGGATAGTTTTTTGACCATCCGCTCAAAATAAAACGATAACAAACTGAATATTCAGGGGAAAATATGCGCAAGATCACACTGGCGCTCAGCGCCGCCTGCTTATTATTCTCGCTAAATAGTACCGTTGTTGCGCGGGCTTCTGCACCGACGCCGCTTTACACCGGCACCACCGCCGCCATTCTTGCCGAACAGGCGCCCATTCACTGGGTTTCAGTGGCACAAATCGAAAACAGCCTGACGGGCCGCCCGCCGATGGCCGTGGGCTTCGACATTGACGATACCGTTCTCTTCTCCAGCCCCGGTTTTTGGCGCGGCAAAAAAACGTACTCCCCGGACAGCGAAGCCTATCTGAAAAACCCGGAGTTCTGGGAAAAGATGAACAACGGCTGGGATGAGTTCAGTATCCCGAAAGAGGTTGCCCGTGCGCTGATCGCCATGCACGTAAAGCGCGGCGACAGCATTTACTTCGTGACCGGACGTAGCCAGACCAAAACCGAAACCGTCTCGAAAACGCTACAGGATGATTTTCTGATCCCGGCAGCCAGCATGAACCCGGTCATTTTTGCCGGGGACCATGAAGGGCAAAACACCAAAACCCAGTGGCTGGAAAAGAAAAATATCAAAGTGTTCTACGGTGATTCAGATAACGACATCACCGCGGCGCAGGACGTGGGAGCCAGAGGCATCAGGGTGTTACGCGCCTCGAACTCCACCTACCGACCGCTGCCCATGGCCGGAAAATTTGGTGAAGAGGTGATCGTTAACTCGGAATACTGATGCATTAACGGCGGGGTGGATGCTTTTTTATTCAAATATCGCCGCGCGGGTTTTACCTTTCGCTTTCTTGCTGCACACTTAGAAAGATTCACCTTTCATAATGGAGCAGCACATGTGGTATCAACAGACCCTGACCTTAAGCGCAAAACCACGCGGATTTCACCTTGTGACGGACGAAGTCATCGGGCAAATCCGCGACCTCTCGCGCGTCAAAACGGGTTTGCTGCATCTGCTGCTTCAGCACACGTCTGCTTCTCTCACGCTCAATGAAAATTGCGATCCCACCGTCCGGTCTGACATGGAGCGGCATTTTCTGAAAACCGTCCCGGATAACGCTCCGTATGAGCATGATTACGAGGGGGCGGACGATATGCCTTCGCACATCAAATCCTCTTTGCTGAGCGTCTCGCTGATGCTGCCGGTCCACAACGGACGGCTACTGCTGGGCACGTGGCAGGGGATCTGGCTGGGAGAACATCGCATTCACGGTGGTTCGCGTAAAATTATCGCAACGCTACAAGGGGAATAAAGATGACAATTTCGGAGATACTTCAGTACTGCATGAGTAAGCCGGGTGCGGAACAAAGCGTTCACAGCGACTGGAAAGCCACGCAGATAAAAGTGGGTGATGTGCTGTTCGCAATGGTGAAAGAGGTGGAAGGTCGCCCGGCAGCATCGCTGAAAACCAGTCCGGAACTGGCCGATTTACTGCGCCAGCAGCACGATGATGTCAGGCCAAGTAAGCATCTGAATAAAGCGCACTGGAGTACGGTGTTTCTCGACGGCTCGCTGCCAGATTCGCAAATTTACTACCTGGTGGATGCGTCGTATCAACAGGCGGTTGAACTGCTGCCGGAAACGATCCGACAGCAGCTCTCCGTATGACGATTACAGCAACGGTTTGAGGAAGCGTGCGGTGTGCGAGGCTTCGCACTCTGCAACGGTCTCTGGCGTACCGGAGACGAGGATTTCACCGCCGCCGCTGCCGCCTTCCGGGCCGAGATCGACAATCCAGTCTGCGGTTTTAATCACGTCCAGGTTGTGCTCAATCACCACGATGGTGTTGCCCTGATCGCGCAGCTGGTGGAGCACATCAAGCAGTTGCTGAATATCCGCAAAATGCAGGCCGGTGGTCGGCTCATCCAGAATGTACAGCGTCTGACCGGTTCCACGTTTGGACAGCTCGCGCGCCAGCTTCACGCGCTGCGCTTCACCGCCGGACAGCGTTGTCGCTGACTGCCCCAGACGAATATAGGTCAGACCCACGTCCATCAGGGTTTGCAGCTTACGCGCCAGCGCAGGGACGGCGTCAAAGAACTCGCGCGCCTCTTCGATGGTCATATCCAGCACTTCGTGGATGGTCTTGCCTTTGTACTTAATCTCCAGCGTTTCGCGGTTATAGCGCTTGCCTTTGCACTGGTCGCACGGCACGTAGATATCCGGCAGGAAGTGCATCTCAACCTTGATCACGCCGTCGCCCTGGCACGCTTCACAGCGGCCACCGCGCACGTTAAAGCTGAAACGTCCTGGCGTATAGCCACGTGAACGTGATTCCGGCACACCGGCAAAGAGTTCACGTACGGGCGTAAAGACGCCAGTATAGGTCGCCGGGTTGGAACGTGGCGTACGACCAATCGGACTCTGGTCGATGTCGATAACCTTGTCGAAATGCTCCAGCCCCTGAATGTCGCGGTACGGTGCAGGTTCGGCCAGCGTTGCGCCGTTCAGCGCCGTCTGTGCAATCGGGAACAGCGTATCGTTGATCAGCGTCGATTTACCGGAACCGGACACGCCGGTGATGCAGGTAAACAGCCCGACAGGCAGCGTCAGGGTCACGTCTTTCAGGTTATTGCCGCGCGCGCCGGTCAGCTTCAGCACTTTTTCCGGGTTCGCCGCCACGCGCTGTTTTGGCACTTCAATTTTACGCTTGCCGCTCATGTACTGACCGGTCAGCGACTCGGGCACCGCCATAATGTCTTTCAGCGTCCCTTCAGCCACCACCTGGCCGCCGTGCACGCCAGCGCCCGGGCCAATGTCAATCACATGGTCAGCCGCGCGGATCGCATCTTCGTCGTGCTCCACCACGATCACCGTATTGCCGAGATTGCGCAGGTGAACCAGCGTACCGAGCAGGCGTTCGTTGTCGCGCTGGTGCAGGCCGATAGACGGCTCATCCAGCACGTACATCACGCCGACCAGACCGGCACCAATCTGGCTCGCCAGACGGATACGCTGAGCTTCACCGCCGGAGAGCGTTTCAGCCGAGCGGGAAAGCGTCAGGTAGTTCAGGCCGACGTTCACGAGGAACTTGAGGCGATCGCCGATCTCTTTCAGCACTTTTTCGGCGATTTTCGCGCGCTGGCCGGAGAGCTTCAGGTTGTTGAAGAAGTCCATCGCGTGACCGATGCTCATGTCTGAGATGGTCGGCAGCGCCGTGTTTTCCACAAACACGTGACGCGCTTCGCGACGCAGACGTGTGCCCTCACAGGTGGCGCAGGAGCGGTTGCTGATAAACTTCGCCAGCTCCTCGCGCACCGCGCTGGATTCGGTCTCTTTGTAGCGGCGTTCCATATTGTGCAGCACCCCTTCGAACGGGTGTCGACGCACGGAGGTGTCACCGCGATCGTTCATGTACTTGAACTCGATGTTCTCTTTGCCGGAACCGAACAGGATCACTTTATGTACGTTCGCGCTCAGGCTGGCCCACGGGGCTTCAACGTCGAACTTATAGTGCTCTGCCAGCGACTTCAGCATCTGGAAGTAGTAAAAATTACGCTTATCCCAGCCGCGAATGGCGCCACCCGCCAGCGACAGCTCCGGATTCTGGATCACGCGGTCGGGGTCGAAATACTGTTGAACGCCGAGGCCGTCACAGGTCGGGCACGCGCCCGCCGGGTTGTTGAACGAGAACAGGCGCGGTTCCAGCTCGCGCATGCTGTAGCCGCAAATCGGGCAGGCGAAGTTGGCGGAGAAGAGCAGCTCTTCCGCTTTCGCATCGTCCATGTCTGACACCACCGCCGTGCCGCCCGACAGTTCCAGTGCCGTTTCAAAAGATTCCGCCAGACGTGTCGCCAGATCTTCACGTACCTTAAAGCGGTCAATCACCACTTCGATGGTGTGTTTCTTTTGTAACTCCAGCTTTGGCGGATCGGACAGGTCACACACTTCGCCGTCGATACGGGCGCGGATATACCCCTGGCTTGCCAGGTTTTCCAGCGTTTTGGTGTGTTCGCCTTTACGCTCTTTAATGATTGGCGCCAGCAGCATCAGGCGTTTGCCTTCCGGCTGCGACAGCACGTTATCGACCATCTGGCTGACGGTCTGGGCTGCCAGCGGGACGTCGTGATCCGGGCAGCGCGGCTCGCCCACGCGTGCATACAGCAGGCGCAGGTAGTCATGAATTTCGGTAATGGTACCGACCGTTGAACGCGGGTTATGCGACGTGGATTTCTGCTCAATGGAGATAGCAGGGGACAACCCTTCAATGTGGTCGACATCCGGTTTTTCCATCAGCGACAGGAACTGACGCGCGTACGCCGAGAGTGATTCAACGTAACGACGCTGTCCTTCGGCATACAAGGTGTCGAAAGCCAGTGAGGATTTGCCAGACCCCGAAAGCCCGGTCACGACGATGAGTTTGTCGCGAGGGATTATGAGGTTGATATTCTTGAGATTGTGGGTGCGGGCGCCCCGAACTTCGATCTTATCCATTCACCTTTCCCGGTTGGAACACGGATTGCCTGATTTGTTTGAAGGACAAACGGCTGTCAGAAACGGCTAATTATGACACAAAATGACCTGTTTGAATATACAGTATTGGAATGCATTTTCTGATTCACTGTGTAACAATGTCGAGTCCGCAAGAGAACTCTGGAACATGCTACGCAACTATCAAAGTGTCGCATGGAAATGGTACACTCGCGCGTTTACACTATTAAGAAACGTATTCAGGAGACACGAACATGGCCAGCAGAGGCGTAAACAAGGTGATTCTCGTCGGTAATCTGGGCCAGGACCCGGAAGTACGCTACATGCCGAGTGGTGGCGCAGTTGCCAACATTACGCTGGCTACTTCCGAATCCTGGCGTGATAAAGCGACCGGTGAAATGAAAGAGCAGACCGAATGGCACCGCGTTGTGCTGTTTGGCAAACTGGCAGAAGTGGCCGGTGAGTATCTGCGTAAAGGTTCTCAGGTCTATATCGAAGGCCAGCTGCGTACCCGCAAATGGACCGATCAGTCCGGTCAGGAAAAATACACCACGGAAGTGGTGGTAAACGTGGGCGGCACCATGCAGATGCTGGGTGGCCGTCAGGGCGGTGGCGCACCGGCAGGTGGCGGCCAGAACCAGCAGCAGGGCGGTTGGGGTCAGCCTCAGCAGCCACAGGGCGGCAACCAGTTTAGCGGCGGCGCGCAGTCTCGTCCGCAGCAGCAGTCTGCTCCGGCACCGTCTAACGAACCGCCAATGGACTTCGACGACGATATTCCGTTCTGATATCCAGACGCGTAAAACAAAAAAACCCAGACACCTGTCTGGGTTTTTTAATAACAGGCGATCAGGTAATCACCATCGGCCAGTCTGGCGGCGTATGGCTCATGGCTTCAACCATCACCACTTTAATGTTTTCCCAGACGGCGGCCATATCCACCAACGTAATGCCGAGCAAACCTGTCGCGAACCAGCATGCGGCGCCCAACCCTAACAGGGTGCTAATCACCGCAAGACCTGCGTAGTCGGACTTTCGGAACTGAATGTTTAACGTGCTGGCTAAAAACATCAAAACCGCGCTCAACAACGGCCAGCGCAGGAGCACCATGCTGGTGGTAATGGTTGCCATAAAACCCATCCTCGACAAAACAGACGAACTAGAATGAAACAATGTTTCTCGTTACATAAGATGTGTGAACTATATCACATTTGCTGTTTTATTCGCCAGTGTCACATTGAGGAAAAATGGGCGATTTATCACCCTGGAGAATATATCTTTGTCAGCGGGGCTGGTGCCTCAGCGCCGCGTCGGCGTGGGCATGTGCGCAAGAGAGCAGGTGAACACGCGGCCCATGCAGGGAATGCGTCGGGTGAGTCGTTTTACGGAAAAATGGAAACGCTATTTGTCGGGCGTTGCAAAAAATAATGTGGTCGCATCTGATTATGAATAAATCAAATAACGTAGCATCCACGAACAATTATCACGGCGTTGCTGGTTCATCCTGCATCTTTTTCATGCGCTCAGACGTTTGGTTAAATCAACGATTCTCTGCCGTGCTAACTTAAACCGCCCGGCTGTGCTGGATAATTATTTTCCTTAATAGAAATTGAACGAATACTTTCAGTTTAGCTTACGGGAAAATATTATCGGCATCACGAATTTTAGGATTTTTAATACCAAAAGTCAGTTGCTAACTTCGCATGATTCATGCAACGTAATCACCTGTTTATCACAGCAGCCGGCCTTCATTACTACAGGCGTACAACATGCAGGGATACAGAGCGGGAAATGAATCGTAGCGCGGCGCAAAATGCTCAACGTGGTCGGGATTTTCATGGTAGTTATGCTGCCGGTGATGCTTGCGCTATGGTTTGCCCAGATCAGAGCCGTGTCGGAAATCAGCGCCCAGCTGCGCACGTTTGCTGAACTTACTTTAAACAAAACTGAACGGGTTATTCAACAGGTTGATCTGGCTCGGGAAGAGGCGGAAAAATATCAGGGTAACGTTTGTACGCCGACGCATCGTCAATATATGTTGAACGTTGCACGCGGTCGTCTTTTTGTTGCCGATTTAATTTACGCTGAAGGGCAGCGTTTTCTTTGCTCGACCCTTTTCACACCGGACCATCCTTACACTATCCCCGCTGCCAATTACACACGTAAACCCGACGTTGCCATCTATTATTTTCGCGATACGCCATTTTTTAATGGTTATAAAATGATATATATGCAGCGCGGAAATTATGTCGTCGTGGTTAATCCGCTTTCGTACAGTGAGGTGATGTCAGACGATCGTTCTCTGTCGTGGGGAGTGTATGACACCGTCAGCAATGCATTCTTTTCTGTCAGCCAGAAAGCCAATATTTCTTTAATGCATTCGATGATTCGACATCAGGAAACGACTTTTCAGAAAGGTGAGCGTTTTTATACGATCGTCAAATCGCAGCAGCGACCGATTGCGGCTATCGTTTCAACGTCCAATGCCCGTTTTTATAAAACGCTTTATCATCAGGCTACCCTGACGCTACCGCTGGGGATGATTTGCAGCATTATTATGCTGCTGGTGTGGTCGCGTACACACCGTGAATTCAATTCGCCTGGCCGTCTTCTGCATCGGGCGCTGAATAAACGCCAGCTGTGCGTCCATTATCAGCCCA
Source organism: Enterobacter cloacae complex sp. IR5418 (assembly GCF_049238105.1). Lineage (NCBI taxonomy): Bacteria > Pseudomonadati > Pseudomonadota > Gammaproteobacteria > Enterobacterales > Enterobacteriaceae > Enterobacter > Enterobacter cloacae complex sp. IR5418. The sequence continues at coordinate 55,979 of NZ_JBMKHS010000014.1, forward strand.
TTATTGATATTAAACATAATCAGTGCGTGGGGGCAGAGGCGTTGTTACGCTGGCCGGGATTCAACGGGCAGGTTATGAGCCCCGCGGAATTTATTCCCCTGGCAGAAAAAGAGGGGATGATTGAGCGCATTACGGACTACGTCGTGGAGGAGGTGTTCAGCGATCTGGGGCATTTCCTTGCCGCTCATCCTCATCTGTATGTCTCAATAAACCTGTCGGCCTCAGATTTCCACTCCTCGCGTCTTATCGCTCTGATCTCCGACAAAGCCCGCTATTACTCGGTTCGCGCGCAGCAAATCAAAATTGAGGTGACAGAGCGTGGTTTTATTGATGTACCTAAAACGACGCCGGTCATCCAGGCGTTTCGCCAGGCGGGCTATGAAGTGGCGATCGATGATTTCGGAACCGGCTACTCTAACCTGCATAACCTCTATTCGCTCAACGTCGATATCCTGAAAATCGACAAATCCTTTATCGATACCTTAACCACCAACAGCACCAGCCACCTGATTGCCGAGCACATCATTGAGATGGCGCAAAGCCTGCGGCTGAAAACCATTGCGGAAGGGGTCGAGACGGGGGAGCAGGTGAACTGGCTACTGAAACGTGGCGTGCAGTATTGTCAGGGATGGCACTTCGCGAAAGCGATGCCGCCGCAGGCATTTATGGCCTGGCAGCAGCAACCCTCGCGTTAACACGCATTAATTAAGCTGATGGCGGTAGTCGCTCGGCGTACGGTCAAATTCGCGGCGGAAGACGCGGGAAAAGGTCTGCTGCGACACATAGCCCAGATCCATTGCGATATCAAAAATGGGCCGCTGCGTTGAACGTAACGCCTGCGCCGCCAGCAGTAGCCTGCGCTGGCGAATGTAGTCACCCAGCGTTTGATGCATTACGGTGCGGAACATTCTCTGTAAATACCATTTCGAATAGCCCGACTTCTTAGCGACCACATCAATGTTCAACGGCTGGTCGATATGTTCATCAATCCATTCAATAAGTGTCTGAATAATCTGCTGATGCGACATAAGGTTGCCCTCTGTAGATACAACTTTCTCGGTTGATTCGTCGTTTTCTCTGCGGGGGAGTATAATTCCTCAAGTTAACTTGAGGTAAAGAGGTTTTATGGAAAAGAGATTACCGCGCATCAAAGCGCTGTTAACCCCCGGTGAAGTGGCGAAGCGAAGCGGTGTGGCGGTGTCGGCGCTCCACTTCTATGAAAGCAAAGGGTTAATAAAAAGTATCCGTAACGCCGGAAATCAGCGGCGCTACACCCGTGACGTGCTCCGCTACGTGGCGATTATCAAAATTGCGCAACGTATTGGCATTCCCCTGGCCACCATCGGTGACGCGTTCGGCGTTTTGCCGGAAGGGCACTCGTTGAGCGCGAAAGAGTGGAAGCAGCTGTCGTCCCAGTGGCGAGAGGAGCTGGACAGGCGCATTCATACGCTGGTCGCGCTGCGTGATGAGCTGGACGGTTGTATCGGCTGCGGCTGTCTCTCACGTAGCGACTGCCCGTTGCGTAACCCCGGCGACAGGCTGGGCGAGCAGGGAACAGGGGCACGGCTGCTGGAGGAGGATTGAGAGGCGCAGCCGCCACCCGGCAACAGCATAAAGAACTAAAGCGCCACTCAGGGCGCTTTAGTTTTTTCCGGTCTTTGTCTTTCTCTCTATCCCGCTGGTTCACGGGAGGGTTTCCCCCGACATCAGTACCCCTCGTGTCGAGCTTGTGGAGGAGGTTCCGGTTTGTACTGACACTTTAATTCTATGCCCGGCCGTCGTTTTTGCCACCGGAGATGATGAGATTTTAGCCGAATTTTTTTCGTGAAGTTGTTCAGTTTTCTATAGTTAAAAAGTATGAATCACCGGAGAACATCATGCTAACGGTCCACCACCTTAATCAGTCTCGTTCACATCGCGTCCTCTGGGCGCTGGAAGAGCTGGGTCTGACGTATGAGATTGTGCGCTATCAGCGCGAAAAAACCATGCTCGCGCCAGACGCGCTCAAAAAAGTCCATCCGCTGGGAAAATCCCCGGTACTGGAAGATAACGGACTGGTTCTGGCCGAATCAGGCGCGATCCTTGAATATCTTCAGGAAACGTACGATCCGGCGTCACAATTCAAACCGTTAGATCCTGCCCATAAAGTGCAGTATCGCTTCTGGCTCCATTACGCCGAAGGATCTCTGATGCCGCTGCTGTTAATGAAGCTGGTGTTCAACAGCCTCGGTAAACCCCCCGTCCCGTTTGGCCTGCGCACGCTGGGTAAGGCGCTGGGACAGGGCGTGCAAAAAGCGTATCTCAACCGCCAGCTGGAAACGCATGCGCGCTTTATTAACGATCATCTCGCCGAAAACAGCTGGTTTGCCGGCGACACGCTGACCATGGCTGATATTCAGATGAGTTTTCCCCTCTTCGCCCTGCTGGCGAGGGGCGGCGTCGACAATCTCGACCACATAGCGGCGTGGAAAAAGAGAGTGGAAGCGCGCCCGGGGTGGCAGACCACGCTTGCGAAAGGCGGCCCGCTGACGATCCCCGGCGAGGGGTGAAATGTAACGAAATTGCGCATGGACGATAACGTTTGCGCATCCTCTGCTTAATTCTTCATCGTCACGAGGCAATTTTAGCGAAAAACGAGAAAGTTCAGTTGAAAAGGGCGGGTATTAGGCTAGATAATCGTTTGCCTACATTTGACCAGCCGTTTTGTAAGCGCGGAGCTAAACGTTTGCTTTTTTTGTGACGCCCCTTTCGTCGCAAACGCAGCACAAGGATTTGACGTTTCGCTGGCAGTGGAGTCTCCACCACGCTTACGGACTTTCAATAAAAATTTTCAGGGGATGTTTTCTATGTCTACGCCATCTGCGCGTACCGGCGGTTCACTTGACGCCATGTTTAAAATTTCTGCCCGCGGCAGCACCGTGCGCCAGGAAGTTGTCGCCGGTCTGACCACATTTCTGGCGATGGTGTACTCCGTCATTGTGGTGCCGGGCATGCTCGGCAAAGCGGGTTTCCCGCCAGCGGCGGTCTTCGTTGCCACCTGCCTGGTTGCGGGTGTGGGTTCGATTGTGATGGGCCTGTGGGCGAACCTGCCGCTGGCGATCGGTTGCGCCATCTCCCTGACCGCGTTTACCGCCTTCAGCCTGGTGCTGGGCCAGCATATTAGCGTCCCGGTAGCGCTCGGCGCGGTGTTCCTGATGGGTGTACTGTTCACCGTCATCTCTGCGACTGGCATCCGTAGCTGGATTTTGCGCAACCTGCCGCAGGGCGTGGCGCACGGTACCGGCATCGGTATTGGCCTGTTCCTGCTGCTCATTGCCGCAAACGGCGTGGGTCTGGTTATCAAAAACCCGCTGGATGGCCTGCCGGTTGCGCTGGGTAACTTCGCGAGCTTCCCGGTGATCATGTCGCTGGTGGGTCTGGCGGTGATTATCGGCCTGGAAAAACTGAAAGTGCCGGGCGGCATTCTGCTGACCATTATCGGCGTGTCCATCGTCGGCCTGATCTTCGACCCGACCGTTCATTTCTCCGGGATTTTCGCCATGCCGTCCCTGAGCGATGACAAAGGCAACTCCCTGATTGGCAGCCTGGATATTGTGGGCGCGCTGAACCCGGTGATCCTGCCAAGCGTGCTGGCGCTGGTAATGACCGCGGTGTTTGACGCCACCGGTACCATCCGCGCGGTGGCGGGGCAGGCTAACCTGCTGGATAAAGACGGCCAGATCATCGACGGCGGCAAAGCGTTGACTACCGACTCCCTGAGCAGCGTCTTCTCTGGTCTGGTGGGTGCGGCGCCTGCGGCGGTGTATATCGAATCCGCAGCGGGTACGGCGGCAGGCGGTAAAACCGGCCTGACGGCCATCACCGTCGGCGTGCTGTTCCTGCTGATCCTGTTCCTCTCTCCGCTCTCTTACCTGGTCCCGGCGTACGCGACCGCGCCAGCGCTGATGTACGTCGGCCTGCTGATGCTGAGCAACGTGGCGAAAATCGACTTTGCGGACTTCGTGGATGCGATGTCCGGACTGATCACCGCGGTATTTATCGTGCTGACCTGTAACATCGTGACCGGCATCATGATCGGTTTCGCCTCGCTGGTGATTGGCCGTCTGGTCTCCGGTGAGTGGCGCAAGCTGAACATTGGCACCGTGGTGATCGCCGTTGCGCTGGTCGCGTTCTACGCGGGCGGCTGGGCAATCTAAGTTATCCATTGATGCGAAAACGGGTGGCTCAGGCCGCCCGTTTTTATTTTCAGGACTCATCCCGTTGTCTTTTACGTTACTCTGGAGAGGATAGAATAAGAGGCACGACGCCTCAGGTTTGGCATATAAGAAACACAGCAAACAGGGAACGCATGGAAATTTTCTTCACAATACTCATCATGACCCTTGTGGTCTCGTTATCCGGGGTGGTTACACGCGTACTGCCCTTCCAGGTCCCCCTGCCTTTAATGCAAATAGCTATCGGTGCGCTGCTGGCGTGGCCGACGTTCGGTCTGCACGTGGAGTTCGATCCGGAACTGTTCCTCGTGCTGTTTATCCCGCCGCTGCTGTTTGCCGATGGCTGGAAAACCCCCACGCGCGAATTCCTTGAGCACGGGCGCGAGATCTTCGGTCTGGCGCTGGCGCTGGTAGTCGTCACCGTGGTTGGGATTGGTTTCCTGATCTACTGGGCCGTACCGGGGATCCCGCTTATACCCGCTTTTGCGCTGGCCGCCGTGCTGTCGCCTACCGACGCCGTGGCGCTGTCCGGCATTGTGGGCGAAGGGCGCATTCCAAAGAAAATTATGGGCATTTTGCAGGGCGAGGCGCTGATGAACGACGCCTCCGGTCTGGTGGCCCTGAAGTTTGCCGTGGCAGTTGCCATGGGCACCATGGTCTTTACCATCGGCGGCGCAACGCTGGAATTCTTCAAGGTGGCGATTGGCGGTATCCTTGCGGGCTTCGTGGTGAGCTGGCTGTACGGACGCTCGCTGCGCTTCCTCAGCCGCTGGGGGGGCGATGAACCGGCGACGCAGATCGTCCTGCTGTTCCTGCTGCCGTTTGCCTCTTATCTGATTGCCGAACACATCGGCGTGTCGGGCATTCTGGCAGCGGTCGCGGCAGGGATGACCATCACCCGCTCCGGCGTCATGCGCCGCGCGCCGCTGGCGATGCGCCTGCGTGCGAACAGCACCTGGGCAATGCTTGAGTTTGTGTTTAACGGCATGGTGTTCCTGCTGTTGGGCCTGCAACTGCCGGGCATTATGGAATCGTCGCTGATTGCAGCGGAGGCGGATCCAAACGTTGAAGTCTGGATGCTGTTTACCGATATCGTGCTGATCTACATGGCGCTGATGCTGGTGCGTTTCGGCTGGCTGTGGACGATGAAAAAGTTCAGCGTTCGCTTCCTGACGAAAAAGCCGATGGAGTTCGGCTCCTGGACCACGCGTGAGCTGCTGATTGCCTCTTTCGCGGGCGTACGCGGGGCGATTACCCTCGCTGGTGTGCTCTCCATTCCGCTGCTGCTGCCGACGGGCGACGTCTTCCCGGCGCGCTACGAGCTGGTATTCCTGGCGGCGGGCGTGATCCTCTTCTCGCTGTTTGTCGGCGTGATTATGTTGCCGATTCTGCTGCAACATATTGACGCGGGTGACTCCTCGCAACAGCACAAAGAAGAGCGGATTGCCCGCGCGGCGACGGCGGAAGTGGCGATTGTCGCCATCGAGAAGATGGAGGAGCGTCTGGCCGCCGATGCCGAAGAGAACATTGATAACCAGCTGCTGAAGGAAGTCAGTTCACGCGTGATCGGTAATTTACGTCGTCGTGCCGACGGACGTAACGACGTGGAGAGTTCGTTGCAGGAAGAGAACCTCGAACGCCGTTTCCGCCTGGCGGCGCTGCGCTCCGAGCGTGCCGAGCTGTATCACCTGCGCGCCACGCGACAGATCAGCAACGAGACGCTGCAAAAGCTGCTGCACGATCTGGATCTGCTGGAAGCGTTGTTAATAGAGAATCAGTAGTGCTGTAATTGCCCGGTGGCGCTGCGCTTACCGGGCCTACGTTTGAACCGTAGGCCGGGTAAGGCGAAGCCGCCACCCGGCACTATTCAGATCGCACCCAAAACCCCTCACAACATTGCAGCCACGCCTCTGCGCTGTGCGAAAGATAGACACCTTCACGCCATATCATTCCTAACTGCCAGTGCAGGTCACTCTCCAGCGGGATCCAGCGCAGCGTGTTTTTATCCAGCCGCTCGCAGATCGGCTGCGGCAGAATGGCAATCCCCACGCCCGCCTGTACCATCGCCGCCAGAAAATCCCACTGGCCGCTGCGTACCGCAATGCGCGGCTTCACGTTGTGCTGGTTAAACAGCGCCATCAGCTGGCGACTTAAGGCGAAGTCTTCGTTGTAAATCAGCAGGGGATGCTCGCCGAGAAGCTCGGGCTTCACCGAGTCTGTTTTCAGCCAGTCGCCGGAGCGGGGCACCAGTACGCACAGCGGGTGGCTGAACAGTGGTAGCGTCGCCAGGCCGCTCTCCTCCTCCACGGGAAGGGCGGTCATCGCCACGTCCAGTTCACCGTTCATCACCGCCTGCTGCACGGTCAGGCCACCAAATTCAGAAATTTTTAGCTCAACGCCGGGATAGCGCTGGCGAAACAGGCTGATCGGCCCGGCCATCATCATACCGACCATCGGCGGAATGCCGAGCCGCAGCAGCCCTTTGGTCAGGTGGTTGATGTCACCAAGCTCGGCCTCCAGCTGGCGGAACTCCGCCAGAATGGCCAGCCCGCGCTCGAACACCACGCGCCCGGTATCGGTCAGCAGCAGCTTGCGTCCGTCGCGGATCAGCAGGGTACAGTTCAGCTCATCTTCCAGGTTTTTCAGCATCTTGCTAATGGTCGGCTGGGTAACGAACAACTTCTCCGCTGCGCGGGTAAAACTTTGCTGGCGAACCACCTCGACAAAATAGCGCAGCGTTCTTATGTCCATGATTATTCCTCGAAACTATACCTTCGATGATTTTAATTCATTTCAGTCCATACCGTGCGCTCACTATACTGGCGCCTCGTCTCATTTCTGAGGAAAACCCCCATGGCCGTGGCGTTAAGCCGTGTTACGCCTGCCGTTGTGCAACGACTCCAGGTACCGGTTCAGGTACTGCTCTACGCGGGACTGTTTGTTTTCGCGGAATATCTTGTCGGCTGGCTGCATCTTCCGCTGCCTGCCAACCTTGTCGGCATGGTGCTGATGCTGACGCTCATCCTGTGCCGCGTGATCCCCCTTCGCTGGGTCCGCGCCGGGGCGCGCTGGCTGCTGGCGGAGATGCTGTTGTTCTTTGTTCCTGCGGTGGTGGCGGTGGTGAACTATGCGCAGCTGCTGATGGTTGACGGCTGGCGCATCTTTGCGGTTATTGCCCTGAGCACGCTGATGGTGCTGGGTGCCACCGCCTGGGTGGTGGATAAAGTGTATCGCTTTGAAATCAGCAGGCAGACGCATGACTAACTTTCAGATAAGCGTGCTGTGCCTGATTGCGACCGTCGTCATCTACTTTGCCAACAAGCGCCTGTATCGCCGTTTTCGCGCGCTCCCGCTGATGCCGCTGGTCTTTACGCCGATCCTGCTGGTGCTGATGCTGGTCTTCGGTCATATCTCCTGGCAGAACTATATCGGTGAGTCCCACTGGCTGTTGTGGCTGCTCGGTCCGGCGACCATCGCCTTCGCCGTCCCCGTTTATGACAATCTCGCTATTATCAAACGCCACTGGATGTCGCTTAGCGCGGGCGTGATTACCGCCACGGTGGTGGCGGTGTGCAGCTCGGTCTGGCTGGCGCGGCTGTTTACGCTGTCGGATGAAATTCAGCGCAGCCTGGCGGTGCGTTCGGTGACCACCCCGTTTGCGCTGGCGGCTGCAAAACCGCTCGGCGGGCAGCCGGATCTGGTGGCGCTGTTTGTGGTGGTGACGGGCGTCTTCGGCATGGCGGTGGGGGATGTGCTGTTCCTGCGGCTTTCCATTCGCGAAGGGATGGCGAAAGGGGCGGGATTTGGCGCGGCGTCGCACGGGGCGGGGACGGCACGTTCGTATGAGCTGGGACAGCAGGAGGGCGTTGTCGCAAGCCTGGTGATGATGCTCTCGGGCATCACGATGGTGCTGATTGCGCCGCTGGTGGCGTGGGTGATGTTTTAAGCTCCCCGGCCAGAGCGACCGGGGAGAAAAGGCTTAGTGCGCGCGGCCCTGCTCAACGCCCAGGCCGGTCTGTGAACGGATAAACTGGGCGCGGAATTTCTCACGCTCCAGGTTACCCTCCGGCGAATTGTCGGTGGCCGAGAAGATCCAGATCCCGATAAACGCCACGGCAATGGAGAACAGCGCCGGGTACTCGTAAGGGAAGATGGCGCTTTCGTGACCGAGGATCTGCACCCAGATGGTCGGGCCGAGGATCATCAGAATTACCGCCGTCAGCAGGCCCAGCCAGCCGCCAATCATCGCCCCACGGGTGGTCAGTTTGGACCAGTACATGGAGAGCAGAATGATTGGGAAGTTACAGCTTGCCGCAATTGAGAAGGCCAGCCCCACCATAAAGGCGATGTTCTGCTTCTCGAACAGAATGCCTAACAGAATCGCCACAACGCCCAGCACCAGCACGGTGATTTTGGAGACCTTCAGCTCATCGCGTTCGCTCGCGCCTTTGCGGAAAACGTTGGCGTAGAAGTCATGCGATACCGCAGACGCGCCTGCCAGCGTCAGCCCGGCGACCACCGCGAGGATGGTGGCGAAGGCCACGGCAGAGATAAAGCCGAGGAACAGGTTGCCGCCCACCGCGTCGGCCAGGTGCACCGCCGCCATGTTGTTACCGCCAATCAGCGCGCCCGCCGCGTCTTTAAACGCCGGGTTCGCCCCCACCAGCATGATTGCGCCGAAGCCGATGATAAAGGTCAGGATATAGAAGTAACCCATAAAGCCGGTGGCGTAGAAGACGCTCTTACGCGCTTCACGCGCATCTGACACCGTAAAGAAGCGCATCAGAATGTGCGGCAGGCCAGCGGTACCGAACATCAGGCCGAGGCCGAGCGAGAGCGCGGATATCGGGTCTTTCACCAGCCCGCCCGGGCTCATGATCGCTTCCCCTTTCGGGTGTACTGACATGGCTTCGGTAAACAGATTATTGAAGCTAAAGCCGACGTGCTTCATCACCATAAAGGCCATAAAGCTCGCGCCGAACAGCAGCAGTACGGCTTTGATGATCTGCACCCAGGTCGTTGCCAGCATACCGCCGAACAGGACGTACATCACCATCAGCACCCCTACCAGCACCACCGCGACGTGGTAGTTCAGGCCGAACAGCAGCTCGATCAGCTTGCCTGCTCCCACCATCTGGGCAATCAGGTAAAGGGCCACGACCACCAGCGAACCGCAGGCAGAGAGCATGCGGATAGGGCCTTGTTTCAGGCGGTATGAAGCCACGTCCGCAAAGGTGTAGCGGCCAAGGTTACGCAGGCGCTCGGCAATCAGGAACAGAATGATCGGCCACCCCACGAGGAAGCCGAGGGAGTAGATCAGGCCGTCATAGCCGGAGGTGTAAACCAGCGCGGAGATCCCGAGGAACGAGGCGGCGGACATAAAGTCCCCCGCAATCGCCAGCCCGTTCTGAAAGCCGGTAATGTTGCCGCCCGCGGTGTAGTAATCGTTACGGGAGCGTACGCGTTTCGACGCCCAGTATGTGATATAGAGCGTCAGCACCACGAAAATCAGGAACATGATAATCGCCTGCCAGTTGGTAGGCTGGCGCTGGACTTCGCCGGTAATGGCATCTGCCGCGTGTGCGGCAAAGGGAAGTGTGGCGGCTAGCGCCGTCAGGACTCGCTTCATGATGCTTTTACCTCGCGCAGAACTTCTTTATTAAGACGATCGAATTCACCGTTGGCGCGCCAGACGTACACACCCGTCAGCACAAACGAAATCACAATCACGCCAATGCCAATCGGAATGCCGCGCGTGACGCTGGTTCCCGCGTGCAGCGGTGTACCGAGCCACTGCGGAGCAAAGGCGATGAGCATAATAAAGCCGACGTAAATCACCAGCATGATGATGGAAAGGATGAAGGCAAACCGTTGCCGTTTATCGACGAGCTCCCTGTAGTGCGCACTATTCTCTATCTGCTGACAAATATCGTTATTCATCACAGAGTCTCCAGAAGTAAGGTTGGTTTGTTTTATCCCCTCTCCCCTTTGGGGAGAGGGTTAGGGTGAGGGGAGGAAGGTGCGGTCTGATGCCCTCACCCCGGCCCTCTCCCAGGGGGAGAGGGAGAAAAAATTATGAAGGCATTGCGATGGCCTGCTTCTCTTCGAGCAGTTTGTCCACCACGCCAGGATCCGCAAGCGTTGAGGTATCACCGAGGTTACTGGTGTCGCCCGCCGCGATTTTGCGCAGAATACGACGCATAATTTTCCCGGAGCGGGTTTTCGGCAGCGAGTCGGTCCAGTGCAGCACGTCCGGCGTGGCAAGCGGGCCAATCTCTTTACGTACCCAGTTGCGCACCTCGGTATACAGCTCTGGCGACGGCTCTTCGCCGTGGTTCAGCGTGACGTAGGCGTAGATCGCCTGACCTTTGATGTTGTGCGGAATGCCGACAACCGCCGCTTCGGCAATCTTCGGATGCGACACCAGCGCGGACTCAATCTCCGCCGTGCCCAGACGGTGGCCGGAGACGTTCAGCACGTCGTCCACGCGCCCGGTGATCCAGTAATAACCGTCTTCGTCCCGGCGCGCGCCGTCGCCGCTGAAGTACATGTTTTTGAAGGTCGAGAAGTAGGTCTGCTCGAACCGCTCGTGGTCACCGAACAGGGTACGCGCCTGGCCCGGCCAGGAATCGACGATCACCAGGTTGCCCTCGGTGGCTCCTTCCTGCGGGTTGCCTTCGTTATCCACCAGCGCAGGCTGCACGCCGAAGAACGGACGGGTGGCCGAACCGGCCTTCAGCTGTGTCGCGCCCGGCATCGGGGTGATCATGAAGCCGCCGGTTTCGGTCTGCCACCAGGTGTCCATCACCGGGCATTTCTCGTTACCGATTTTCTTCCAGTACCACTCCCAGGCTTCCGGGTTGATCGGCTCACCCACGGAACCGAGGATGCGCAGGGAAGAGCGGTCGGTCCCTTCGATGGCCTTATCGCCCTCCGCCATCAGCGCACGGATTGCCGTTGGCGCGGTGTAGAGAATGTTGACCTGGTGCTTGTCGACCACCTGACACATACGCGCTGGCGTTGGCCAGTTCGGTACGCCTTCAAACATCAGCGTCGTTGCGCCGCAGGCCAGCGGGCCATACAGCAGGTAGCTGTGACCGGTGACCCAGCCCACGTCGGCGGTGCACCAGTAGATGTCGCCCGGATGGTAGTCGAAGACGTATTTAAAGGTGGTGGCTGCGTAAACCAGATAGCCGCCGGTGGTGTGCAGTACGCCTTTCGGCTTGCCGGTGGAGCCGGAGGTATAAAGGATAAACAGCGGATCTTCCGCGTTCATCTCTTCCGGCTGATGCTGGTCGCTGGCGTTCTCAATCAGATCGCTCCACCACAGGTCTCGCCCCTCGTGCCAGTCAATCTTGCCGCCTGTGCGCTTGAGGACAATGACGTTATTGATGGATGTTACGTTCGGGTTTTTCAGCGCTTCATCGACGTTTTTCTTCAGCGGAATGCCGCGCCCGGCGCGCACGCCTTCGTCAGCGGTGATCACCAGCTTCGAATTCGAGTCAACGATGCGCCCGGCAACCGCTTCAGGAGAAAAGCCGCCGAAGATAACGGAGTGGATCGCACCGATGCGCGCGCAGGCCAGCATAGCCACCGCAGCTTCCGGCACCATCGGCATATAGATCGCCACCACGTCGCCTTTTTTGATGCCCTGGGCCAGCAGCACGTTGGCGAAGCGGCAGACGTCGCGATGCAGTTCTTTATAGGAGATGTGTTTGCTCTGAGAGGCATCGTCGCCTTCCCAGATAATGGCCGTTTCGTTGCCGCGTTCGGCAAGATGACGGTCCAGGCAGTTCGCCGCCAGGTTCAGCGTGCCGTCTTCATACCATTTAATGGAGACATTGCCCGGCGCGAAAGAGGTGTTCTTGACCTTCTGATAAGGTTTGATCCAGTCGAGGATGTGACCCTGTTCACCCCAGAACGCGTCAGGGCTGGAAATGGATTGCTGATACTTCTCCTGGTACTGCTCCGGGCTTATCAGGCAACGGTCCGCAATGTTTGCGGGAATGTCGTGTTTGTGTATTTGGCTCATGGCTTTTTTTCTCCTTGTAAGATGTTAATAATATGTCGCAAAAACGTTAATAGTAGGGGCTTTACAAGCTTTGTTTAGTATTTGGGCGACAGATCACGCATTGTCTGAAGAGTATGAAAATTGAGCGAATGAATCTTTGAAGGTAAATAATTCACCAGAAGAATTATTCACTTTTTTGAAGTGAAAATATTTTGTATAACAAATGGTTATTTATGCGAATTGTTATAAATTACCGTCACTGACCTTTTTTGCAGTGAAATGCCTTGTTCTTTAAGGCTTGCGCAGCATGCCGTGCAAATGATACTCATACGCCGCGTTAAAAAATCCCATAAACCAACGCAACACAATTCATACCCTTTCAGTATGTCTCCATATTCATGCAGTTTTGATGGTGCGGAGATTCATTGAGGAAGTCAGTTTTTATGAAAAATTTGAAAGTCAGCCTGGCCTGGCAGATCCTGCTGGCCCTTGTGCTGGGCATTATGCTGGGCAGTTATCTCCATTATCATAGCGACAGCCGCGAGTGGCTGATTGCGAACCTGCTCTCTCCGGCAGGGGACATCTTTATTCATCTGATCAAGATGATTGTTGTGCCGATTGTGATCTCGACGCTGGTGGTCGGTATTGCCGGGGTAGGTGATGCGAAACAGTTAGGCCGCATCGGTGTGAAAACCATTCTTTATTTCGAAGTGATCACCACGGTTGCCATCATTCTTGGCATCACTCTGGCGAATGTGTTCCAGCCAGGGGCCGGGATCGATATGTCGCAGCTGGCGACGGTGGATATTTCGAAATACCAAAGCACCACCGCAGACGTGCAGAGCCATGCGCACGGTCTGATGGGCACTATCCTGTCGCTGGTGCCGACCAACATTATCGCGTCCATGGCGAAGGGCGAGATGCTGCCGATCATCTTCTTCTCGGTGCTGTTTGGTCTGGGGCTTTCTTCCCTGCCTGCGACGCACCGTGAACCGCTGGTCACCGTGTTCCGCTCTGTCTCCGAAACCATGTTTAAAGTGACCCACATGGTGATGCGCTATGCGCCGGTCGGGGTATTCGCGTTGATTGCCGTGACCGTGGCGAACTTCGGTTTTGCTTCCCTGTGGCCGCTGGCGAAGCTGGTAATTCTGGTGCACTTTGCCATCCTGTTCTTCGCGCTGGTGGTGCTGGGCATTGTGGCGCGCCTGTGCGGGCTGAGCATCTGGATCCTGATCCGCATCCTGAAAGATGAGCTGATTCTGGCGTACTCCACGGCAAGCTCCGAGAGCGTGCTGCCGCGTATCATTGAGAAGATGGAGGCCTACGGTGCACCGGCGTCCATCACCAGCTTTGTGGTGCCAACCGGCTACTCCTTTAACCTGGATGGTTCAACGCTGTACCAGAGTATCGCCGCTATCTTTATCGCGCAGCTGTACGGCATTGACCTGTCGCTGTGGCAGGAGATCGTGCTGGTGCTGACCCTGATGGTGACGTCCAAAGGTATTGCAGGCGTGCCGGGCGTCTCCTTCGTGGTGCTGCTGGCGACGCTGGGCAGCGTCGGTATTCCGCTGGAAGGCCTGGCGTTTATCGCCGGTGTGGACCGTATCCTCGATATGGCGCGTACCGCGCTGAACGTGGTGGGGAATGCGCTGGCGGTGCTGGTTATCTCCAAGTGGGAACACAAGTTCGACCGTAAAAAAGCGCTGGCGTATGAACGTGAGGTGCTGGGTCGTTTTGATAAAACGGCTGACCAGTGATGTAACTATTTTCCCTCTCCCCTTTGGGGAGAGGGTTAGGGTGAGGGGATTTTACTCCCCGCTTAACGCATCAAACTCTTCACACCCGGTATCAAACCCTTCGGTACAGCTCAGGTTTAACCAGTAAAGCGCTTTCTGTTTATTCGGTGTAATAAAGCCTTTCTCACCCTGCCTGAACAGCATTCCTGCCCAGTATTCCGCATAGCCCGTCCGGGAAAGGGCCGAGCTTCGCTTGAACCACGCCGCGGCCTGCACGTCATCCTGAGGGACTTCAACGCCGTTGGCATAGATCAGCCCAAGCAGCTGTTGCGCATCTACCGCCGAGTCGCTATCGATATCTTCGGTCGCTGATTGCAGCAGTGTGATGGCCTGCGGGTAGTCGGTTTTACCCGCCTCCGTATTCACCAGAATGCGCGCCAGCATAATCGTGCCGCGCTTGCTGCCTGCGATAGTGGCCTGCTGCGCCAGCGCTTTAGCCTGAGCGTAATCCCCCTGCGTAAAGAGGATCTGCGATAGCAACCCCATGGCGTCGACATCACCGCCTTTCGCGGCTTTCTCGGCCCACAGCGCGGCCTGCTTTCTGTCACCGGAGCTGAAGTACGTATCAGCAAGATAATACTGCGCGCGCGCATCGCCCGATTCAGCCTGCTTTTTATACTGGCTGCCTATCTCATCGGCATGGGTAAACGCGGTGAAAAATAACAACAACAGAAAAATGGGTTTCATGGATTCTTATCATCTGGGTACATGCCGCGCAGTATAATCGCGGCGACAGAAGAAAAAAACGGGTGCGTTAAGACCTCAGCATCCTACAAGCCGGGCGGAACCGCTGTTCCGCCCGAAGAGGTTAGCCTGCGTGACAGGCTAATTTCGCCGCCACCTCCTGATGTTCACCCTTTATTGAAAACTCACATAACTTACCGCGAGTAATAAAGGTAAAGATCACTATCGTCAGGCAAATAATAAAGACCATGCCCAGCTCAGTTTTTAATGGCGTCATGCCTTTTACTCCTTGTGAAAAAAAGAATAAGAGGCTACTCTCAACCTGTTGGTTGTTGAGGGGTAGCCTCGGGTAAATGCAAATTTCCCGGGGCTTTCCACTTTCTGTCCCTCAACAATGCTCAAGACAGAAAGTCTTAAGCACCCGCCGCTTATCTTATCCCTCTGAATTAAAATGCAAAGATGTAATTTATTTTCGCGTGAATTACATTTTTTCTGCGAGACGCCTTCAGAAATATATATAGATATAATTAATAGCGATGCCAGAAATAAAAATGGGGTGAATATTTCACCCCATTGAGTCAGCGATTAAATAACAGCATCACCCCATTGCGCTTTCACGCAGGCGGGCTTTCAGCTTGTTATATTCGTCGATCACATACTGTTCCGCAGCGTGTTGATCCGCGATTGGCTCTACGTTTACGGCGCAGTATTTATACTCCGGCGTTTTGGTTATCGGGCTTAAGTTCTCCGTCACCAGCTCGTTACAGGCGCCAATCCACCACTGGTAGGTCATGTAGACCGCCCCTTTGTTCGGACGGTCGCTGACCTGTGCACGCGTAATGATGCGGCCTTTACGCGAGTTCACCCACACCAGCGCTTCATCTTCAATACCGAGCCGTTCGGCATCGGCGGTGTAGATCTGCGCGTAGCCCGGTTCATCCGCCAGCGCCGCCAGCGCGGCGCAGTTGCCGGTCATGGAACGACAGGAGTAGTGGCCCACTTCGCGCACGGTGGAGAGCACCATCGGATACTCGTCGGTGAGTTTGTCGATTGGCGCAACCCAGTCGCAGGTAAAGAACTGCGCCAGTCCGTTCGGGGTGTCGAACTTCTCTTTAAAGAGGTATGACGTCCCCTGGTCGGCCTCTGACTCATCCCGGCACGGCCACTGGATGTAGCCCAGCTCACCCATTTTTTCATAGGTTGCCCCATAAAAGTCCGGGCACAGATGTCGCAACTCGTCCCAGATCTCCTGGGTGTTGTTGTAGTGCATCGGGTAGCCCATGCGGGTGGCGATTTCGCTGATGATCTGCCAGTCGGTTTTCAGATCCCACTTCGGCTCGACCGCTTTAAAGAAGCGCTGGAAGCCGCGGTCTGCTGCCGTATAGACACCTTCATGCTCGCCCCAGGAGGTCGATGGCAGAATCACATCCGCCGCCGCCGCGGTTTTGGTCATGAAGATGTCCTGGACAATCACCAGCTCCAGATCCTCAAAGCCTTTGCGCACCGCAGACAGCTCGGCGTCGGTCTGGAGCGGATCTTCACCCATGATGTAGGCCGCACGCACTTCACCGTGCGCCGCGCGGTGCGGCAGCTCGCTGATGCGATATCCGGTGTGTTCCGGCAGGCTCTCCACGCCCCAGGCCTTCGCGAATTTCTCGCGGTTTTCCGGGAATTTGACGTACTGGTAGCCCGGATAGGTGTCCGGCAGCGCGCCCATGTCGCACGCGCCCTGCACGTTATTCTGACCCCGCACCGGGTTCACGCCGACATGCGCTTTACCCAGATTCCCGGTCAGCATCGCGAGGCTGGTGAGCGAGCGCACGGTTTCCACGCCCTGGTAGAACTGGGTCACGCCCATGCCCCACAGGATGGCGGCGGTTTTCGCCCCGGCGTACATCCGCGCCGCCTGGCGGATCTCCTGCGCGCTGACGCCGGTTATCGCCTCTACCGACTCCGGCGTGTAGCCTTCGACGATTTTCCGATACTCTTCAAACCCTTCCGTCCGGCTCGCGACAAATGCCTGGTCGTACAGGTTCTCCTCAATAATGACGTGCCCCATCGCATTCAACAGCGCGATATTCGAGCCGTTTTTCAGTGCGATGTGCATATCCGCAATGCGCGCGGTTTCGATTTTGCGCGGATCGCAGACGATGATTTTCGCCCCGTTCTGTTTGGCGCGAATAACGTGATTCGCGACGATAGGGTGAGAATCCGCCGGGTTATAGCCAAAGATGAACACCAGATCGGTGTTATCTATCTCGTTGATGGCATTACTCATTGCGCCGTTACCGACCGACTGGTGCAGACCTGCAACCGATGGGCCGTGTCAGACGCGAGCGCAGCAGTCGACGTTATTGGTACCAATAACGGCGCGCGCGAATTTTTGCATCACATAGTTGGTTTCATTCCCGGTTCCGCGTGAGGAGCCGGTAGTCTGAATCGCATCCGGGCCATACTTGGCCTTGATGGCGCTCAGGCGCGTGGCGACATAATCCAGCGCTTCATTCCAGGAGACGGCTTCCAGCTTGCCGCCGCGCTCGCGGCGGATCATGGGGGTTTTCAGGCGCGGCGTGAGGATTTGGGTATCGTTAATAAAATCCCAGCCGTAATACCCTTTCAGGCACAGCGTGCCCTGATTGGTTTTACCCTGCGCCGCTTCCGCCCGGACGATTTTGCCGTTATCGACCACCAGGTGGATCTTGCAACCTGAGGCACAATACGGGCAAACCGTGACGACTTTTTTCATCACTTTGCTCCAGTTAAACAGTTCTTACCTGCCCAATATGCAGCTTCTATGCCATGTTTTTAGTATGGGTATTTCCTGACTTTACGACCCTTTGCGAGGCAAAACCCTGACGAAAAACAGCCAATCGTCAAAATTGACGTGTCGAAAGGGCAGGGGATGTGACATGGCTTGAATTTCCGTCACGTAAAAAACAATTCGGCTGGAGCCGACGGCAGAATGGTTCAGACTTAACATAATTCCCTGACGGAAGCATGCGATGAAACCGGCGATTCTGGTGGTTGATGATGATGTCGCAGTCTGCGAACTGCTACAGGATGTGCTCAGCGAGCACGTCTTTACCGTGCTGACGTGTCACACCGGTCAGGACGCGGTAAACCGTGTCCAGCAGGATCCCGGAATTGCGCTGGTCCTGCTGGACATGATGCTGCCGGATATCAATGGATTACAGGTTTTGCTGCAACTGCAAAAGCGGCGTCCGGCGCTACCGGTGGTGATGCTGACGGGGCTGGGAAGTGAATCAGATGTGGTCGTCGGGCTGGAAATGGGCGCTGATGATTACATCGGAAAACCGTTCAATCCGCGCGTGGTGGTCGCCCGCGTTAAGGCGGTGCTACGTCGTACCGGCGCACTGGACGCGGAGCCTGCCGCGCCGCGCGTTGAAGGTATTGCCTTTAACGGCTGGACACTGGATACCACCCGCTGCGAGCTGAGCGATCCGCAGCGTAACACCGTGCCGTTAACCCAGGGCGAATACGGCCTGCTGCTGGCATTAACGCAAAACGCCCGCCGGGTACTGAGCCGTGAACAGCTGCTGGAGCTGACCCACAGCGAAAGCGCCGAAGTCTTTGACCGCACGATCGACGTGTTGATCATGCGGCTGCGGCGAAAAATTGAGGTCAATCCGCACCAGCCTCTGTTGATCAAAACCATTCGCGGTCTGGGCTATGTTTTTGCCGCGGACGTTTCCCATCATGAGAAAGCCGCCTGACCGTTCTCCTGAATAAACGCCTGAAGCTCGGCCAGCGTTTTCGCGCCGTCAATTGCATTGGCCGCCAGCAGGCTGGCCCGCGCGCAGGCGTGCGCCAGATAAATACTCTCCGTCAGCGGCAGAGATTCGTGGCAGCCGTATAAAAAGCCCGCGCAAAACGCGTCGCCCGCGCCGACGCTGCCGATAATTTCGTTCTGCTCCAGCCTCCACGACGGAACCCATTGCCCTTCTTCACCTGGCGCTTCACCCCATGCCCCTTCCGGGCAGTGGATCACCACCCGCTGCCGCACGCCTGCCGCCAACAGCTGTGCGGCAGCGTCGGCGATATGAGCCATGTTCAGCGCATCGTGGTCGTCGCGGATCTCAAGCCCGCTGAACTCACCGGCTTCCAGTTCGTTAATCACCAGATAATCAAGATGGCGCAGGGCAGGGAGCACCAGCGGCTGATAGCGCGGGTCGCCCTTGCGGGACACCAGATCGAGCGAGGTTTCATACCCCTGATCGCGCATCTGTGCCAGCAGCCGCGCGCTGCGGGTGCCAAACTCCTCATCCGGCATGTCCAGGCTGTCGAGCAGCAGCAGGTAGCCGAGATGGAAGATCTTCAGCGATCCGTCTAAACGATCGAAGGCGGGAAGATCCAACAGGCGGTTAGCACCCGGCGAGTGGAAAAAGGTGCGCTGTCCGCTGGGGTCGGTCATCACCTGCGACATAGAGGTCGGGGCGAACGTCGTGCGCTGCACCCGCTGGCGGTTGACGTGATACTGGTCGAGCATCGCCAGAATATAGTCTCCGTCGCCGTCTTCCCCAATCAGCCCCACCGCCTGCAACGGCAGGCCGACGTGCATTTTCGCCAGCGTCAGCAGAACGTTGAGCGGCGCACCGCCGGTTGAGCGTTCGCTGTGGGTGATTTCCGCCAGCCAGCCGCGTTCCGGCCACTGTACGATCTGGTGAACATGATCCACCAGCATATTGCCTGCGGCGATGATCCCTTTGCGTTCCATTATGCCTGCCCCGCGCTGCCGAAGATGCGCATCTGCTCCGCGACCGTATCGGTAATCGCCTCTTCAATGCCCAGCAGCAGTTCGGCAAACTCATCGTACAGCGCCTGGCGGTTCGCCATGCGCTGCTCGACGGCGGCGAGTGCGGCCTGCGACATGCCGGTGTAAAAATTGATTTTATGAATACCCAGCTCGATGGCGCGGCGGAAATCAGCATCGCTGATGCCAGAGCCGCCGTGTAAAACCAGCGGCAGGCCCGTCTGCTGACGAATAGCGTCCAGCCGCGGGAAATCAAGCTTCGGCTCGCCTTTGTATTTGCCGTGCGCGTTACCGATGGCGACCGCCAGCGCGTCGATACCGGTTGAGTCGACAAACTCGCGCGCCAGCTGCGGGTCGGTAAAGAACGCTTCATCCGCATGCCCGTACAGCGCGCCGCCCTCATCCCCGCCGACCGCACCCAGCTCCGCCTCCACCGAGACGCCCACCGCGTGGCACATCTTCACCACTTCCCGGGTCTGGCGGATGTTTTCCTCATAGCTCAGCGTCGAGCCGTCGAACATCACCGAGCTAAATCCTAAGCGCAGGGCGCGCACCACCGCCTCGAAATGCAGGCCATGGTCGAGGTTCAGCACCACGGGAATATCGTGACGGGCGGCTTCGAATTTCACCGCTTCCACCAGTGACTCCAGCGATACGTACTTAAAATGCACTTCCGCGATGTTAATGATAAACGGCGCGCGTTCCTGCTTTGCGGCGGCAAACAGCGCGCGGAGAAAATGGGAGTCGAGCACGTTAAATGCGCCCAGGGCGTAGCGGTGTTCCCTGGCGTGTGCCAGACCGTCGGCAAGAGAAATCAGTGGCATCGTTCACTCCTTATATTCGAAAGAGGGTGTACTCGTTGCACAGCACCAGCACCGCCGGTTCGTCTTCTTCTATGTCGTTATAGCGGGCAATGGGCTGTAAAAAGTGGTTGTCGTGCTCGTCGTCATTCACCGACGACACTTCGCCCACCAGCACATCACCAAAGCCGCGTTCTCCCCAGAAGCTGTGATACAGGCCGGGCGTCAGGCAGATGCTCTCCCCTGGCGTGAGGCGCAGATGGCTACCGGGTGCGTGCGTCTGACGACAGCCGTCAACGGTAACGGTCACGTCAGTGTTTTCGGTCTCCTCATGCATCCCGGCATTCCATAACTCAATAATCAGATTCCCGCCGCCCCGGTTAATGATGTCTTCCCGCTTGCGCCAGTGGAAATGCATCGGCGTCACCTGGCCGTCGCGAACGTGCATGATTTTTTCGGCGTAGCCTTTTTCATAGGGCACCCCGTTGGGGGATCCGTTGCGCAGGGTGAACAGCGTTAGCCCCTGTGCGGCAAAATTGTTACCGCCAAACGCCGTCACGTCCCAGCCAAGCCTGAGGTCAAACACCTCCTGCCATGCGGCCTGGTCAAGCTGCTGCCATTTTGTGGGCGGAAAGCTGGCAAACGGGGGGAGATGCACGTCGTGCATCGAAAAAAATTGCCGCGTGTGGCCGAGGATTTCATTGATGTCGGAGCGTTTCATGGGGACTCCTTAAGTTACATGCAAAATGTACCCCTCACCCCAGCCCTCTCCCCTTTGGGGAGAGGGTTAGGGTGAGGGGTGTTATTTAACCGTCCACCCCTTATACGTGCCGACGTTCTTTTTATCGATCATCGTCACCGGGATCAGCACTGGCTCTTTCGGCGCGGGTTTGCCTTGAAGAATGTCATAGCCGATCTCCACCGCCTTCGCCGCCATTACCTGCGGATCCTGCGCCGGGGTCGCCA
This sequence comes from Enterobacter cloacae complex sp. IR5418, assembly GCF_049238105.1. Taxonomy (NCBI): domain Bacteria; kingdom Pseudomonadati; phylum Pseudomonadota; class Gammaproteobacteria; order Enterobacterales; family Enterobacteriaceae; genus Enterobacter; species Enterobacter cloacae complex sp. IR5418. The sequence continues at coordinate 77,221 of NZ_JBMKHS010000014.1, forward strand.
CAAACAGGGAGTTTTCGCGCTTCAGCGCCTCTTCACCGTCCGGGGAACCGTCCACGCCGACAATAAAGAACTCGTTGCGCTGGGCCTGTTTCGCCGCCAGATCGGCGCCGATCGCGGTCGGATCGTTAATTGCGAATACGCCGTCGATCTTCGGATTGGCCGCCAGCAGGGAGGTCATCACTTCCAGCCCGCCTTCACGGCTGCCTTTGGCGTTCTGGTTGTCCGAGAGCACCTTGATGTCCGGATGGCGTTTAAACTCGGTCTGACAGCCTTCCACGCGGTTCTGCACCGCAGACACCGGCGGTCCGTTGATGATCACCACGTTGCCTTTACCTTTCAGGCGGTCGGTAATGTACTTACAGGCCACCTCCCCCGCCTGGGTGTTATCGGAGGTGATGGTCGCATCGGCCCCTTCGGCCGCCACGTCCACCGCGACGACCACGATCCCCGCCTCTTTAGCGCGCTTCACCGCCGGGCCGATCCCTTTGGAATCCGCGGCGTTGAGGATGATCATGTCCACCTTCGCGGCGATAAAGTTATCGATCTGCGACACCTGCTGGCCCAGATCGTACCCGCTGGAGACCAGCGTCACTTTGACGTTATCGCCCGCCAGCTTGCGCGCTTCCAGCTCGGCGCCTTTGGTGATCTGCACGAAGAACGGGTTAGCCAGGTCTCCCACCGTCACGCCGATGGACTTCAGATCTTTTGCCTGCGCAAACGGGGTTGCGGCCAGCAGCGCGCCAGCACAGAGCGCGGTCACTAAGGGCTTCAATCTCATGCTGTATTCCTCACGTAGGGTATTGTTGTTATGCACTTTGATGGTGTCGGGTACGGTATTTGTCGATCAGCACCGCAATGATGATCACCGCCCCTTTGATCACCAGCTGCCAGAAGTAGGAGACGCCCATCAGCGTCATGCCGTTGTTGAGGGTGGCGATGATCAATGCCCCGACCAGCGTGCCGGTGATCGTGCCGATCCCGCCGACGAAGCTGGTGCCGCCGAGGATCACCGCCGCAATCGCATCCAGCTCGTAACCCGTGCCGAGGTTGCCGTTGGCGCTGTAGAGGCGCGAGGCGCTCATCACCCCGCCTAAGCCCGAGAGCAGGCCGCTCATGCCGTAGACAAACAGCAGCACCAGCCAGACCTTGATGCCGGTTAAGCGTGCCGCCTGCATATTGCCGCCGACCGCGTAGATATGAACGCCGAGGGTGGTGCGACGCAGAATAAACCAGCACACCACAATCACCGCCAGGGCTATCACCACCAGCCACGGTACGGGGCCAAGATAGTTATTACCGATCCACTCGAAGCTGATGTTGGAGTTAATCACCGTGGTGCCGTCCGCCAGCAGGTAGGCCGCGCCGCGCAGCGCCGTATAGGTGCCGAGCGTGACGATAAACGGCGGCAGCCCGGCGAAGGCCACCAGCGCGCCGTTGAACAGGCCCAGCACCATGCCGAGCATCAACGCCGCCGGAATGGAGAGCATGGCAAATTCAGGAATGAGCGACACCACCATCGCCGCCACCGCCGTGGTGCCCAGAATCGAGCCAACGGAGAGGTCAATCCCGCCGGTTAAGATGATGAAGGTCATCCCGGCCGCCAGTACGATGTTGATTGACGCCTGTCGGGTAATGTTCAGCAGGTTGCTTTCGGTGAAGAAGTTGGGGGCGATAAAGCCAAATACCGCCACAATCAGGATTAAAATCGGCAAAATGCCGATCGTTTGCATCAGATCGCTCATCAGCATTTTTTTGGCGGAGGCGGATTTCGCCACCTGCTGCGGATGGGTTGGAGTTGTCATGATTGCACCGCCTGATGATGTGTGTCGTTTACGCCGGTTGCCAGCGTCATAATGTTTTCCTGAGAGATGTCGCGCCCGTGAAGCTCGCCCGCAATACTGCCTTCCCGCATCACGTACACCCGGTCGCTCATCCCCACCACTTCCGGCAGTTCGCTGGAGATCATCATAATCGCCACGCCCTTGCGCGCCATCTGGTTCATGATGCGGTAGATCTCGCTTTTCGCGCCGACGTCCACCCCACGCGTCGGCTCGTCCAGAATCAGAATGCGCGGGCCAATCGCCACCCAGCGGGAGATCAGCAGCTTTTGCTGGTTGCCGCCCGAAAGTCCGCCCGCCCGCACCTGAGAATGGGGCACGCGGATGTTGAGCAGGGCGATGGCGTCATCGGAAATGGACTGCGCTTTTTTGCGGTTCAGCCAGCCGAAGGTGGCGTCGCGCTCCAGCGTCGCCATGGTGATGTTCTCCTGCGCCGCCAGCTCCAGAAACAGCCCCTGCTCCTTGCGGTTCTCGGTAAGAAAACCGATGCCGTTTTCAATGGCCGCGCGCGGGGAGTGGATCACCACCGGTTCGCCGTCCACCTCAATCATGCCGCCGGTAGCTTTGCGCACGCCGAAAATCAGCTGCGCCAGCTCGGAACGCCCGGCCCCGACCAGCCCCGCCAGCCCGACGATTTCGCCGGAGCGCACCTGCAAACTGCACGGCTGTACTTTTTTGCCATCCGTGAGGTGGTGCACGTTAAGACGCGGGCTGCCGAGCGGAATATCGCGCTCTTTGTTAAACAGATCGCTTAACGGACGGCCCACCATCATGCGCACCAGTTCTGACGCGTTGAGCTTATCGCGCGTCAGGCTGCCGACGTATTGCCCGTCGCGCAGCACGCTGACGCGGTCAGAGAGTTCATACACTTCCGCCATGCGGTGGCTGATGTAGATAATCGCCATCCCTTCATCGCGCAGGCGCAAAATCAGTTCGAACAGGCGGTGGGTTTCGCGGGAGGAGAGGGCGGCGGTGGGTTCGTCCATCACCAGAATGCGGCTGTTGCGGTGCAGTGCGCGGGCGATCTCCACCTGCTGCTGTTCGGCGATGGTCAGCTTCATGACCAGGTCGGTGGCGCTGAACTGCGCGCCGAGGCGGTCAATCACCGCCTGCGCCTGGGCGGCCATCTCTTTGCGCTGCACCAGCCCGCCGCGCGACAGCTCGCTGCCAAGAAAAATGTTTTCCGCCACGGTCAGGTTCGGAGCAAGCTGCATCTCCTGGTAAATCAGGGTAATACCTGCGGCCAGCGCATCTTTCGGGCCTTTGATGTGAAACGGCTGACCGTCGATGAGGATCTCGCCGCTGCTGGCGGTATACGCGCCTGCGAGGATCTTCATCAGCGTGCTTTTCCCGGCGCCGTTTTCTCCCATCAGCGCGTGGATCTCACCGGGGAAAACCGTCAAATCCACACCCTTGAGCGCGTGGAAATTGCCAAAGGTTTTGGCAATGTGGCGCATCTCTAAAACCGGGGTTCTGCTCATGGCGGATCTCCTGTGAATGTCGATATCTGCACTTCATCACAGGCGCGTAAATGCAAAATGTCAGAAGCTGTTCATATTTGTCATAGTTATGAATAGCGAATGTGGATCACAGTTACGGAGTCAACATGTCTTCACGCCCCCCGTTCTTCACCAGCGCCCGCGGTCGCCTGCTGATATTTAACCTGCTGGTGGTGGCGGTAACGCTGATGGTCAGCGGCGTGGCGGTGCTCGGCTTTCGTCACGCCAGCCAGATCCAGGAGCAGGTCCAACAGCAAACGCTGGATGACATGACCGGCAGCATGAACCTCGCCCGTGATACCGCGAATGTGGCAACGGCGGCGGTGCGGCTGTCGCAGGTGGTCGGTGCGCTGGAGTACAAAGGCGAAGCCGAACGGCTGAAACAGACGCAGATGGCGCTGCGCCACTCGCTGGAGCAGCTTGCCGATGCGCCGCTGGCACAGCTGGAGCCAGCGCTGGTGGCGCGTATTATTCGCAGGAGCAATGAGTTACAGCAGAGCGTGACGGGCATGCTGGAACGCGGGCAAAAACGGCATCTGGAGCGTAACGCGCTACTCAGCGCGCTGTATCAAAGCCAAAGCTATCTGCGTCATTTGCAGGATATCAACCGCCGTTACGCGAGCAATGTGCCAGATGCCAGGCAGCTTGCAGAGATGGACAGGCTGATCGTTGCCGCTATCGATACCCCTTCACCGCGCGCCACGGTGCAGCAACTGGATGCAGTAAAAGCGGGGTTACCCGCGAGCGCCCTGCAACCGGTGGTCAACCAGGTGCTTCCGGATTTTAATGATGAGCTGCGCAAGCTCGCGCCACTGTCGAAGCAGCTGGAGGAGAGCGATCTGTCCATCAGCTGGTATATGTTCCACATCAAGGCGCTGGTGGCGATATTAAACCGCGACATTAATCAGTATGTCGAACAGGTGGCACAGGCCTCCCGGCTGCGTACCGGCCAAAGCCACCAGGAGCTGCGGTCCATCAGCGTGTTTATCAGCGTTTTCGCGGTGCTGGCGCTGATCATCACCGGCTGTGCCTGCTGGTATATTTACCGTAATCTTGGCTCCAACCTGACGGCTATCTCAAGGGCAATGTCGCGTCTCGCTCACGGCGAGCAGGATGTGTCGGTGCCCGCGCTACAGCGGCGTGATGAGCTGGGGGAACTGGCGCGCGCGTTTAACGTTTTTGCCCGCAACACCGCCTCGCTTGAACACACAACGCGCCTGCTGAAACAGAAAACCACGCAGATGGAGATCGACCGCATCGAACGTCAGGGGCTGGAGGAGGCGCTACTGCACAGCCAAAAAATGAAGGCGGTAGGGCAACTGACGGGCGGGCTGGCGCATGATTTTAATAACCTGCTGGCGGTGATTATCGGCAGTCTGGAGCTGACCGATTCATCATCACCGGACGCGCCGCGCATCACCCGTGCGTTAAAAGCCGCGGAACGCGGCGCCATGCTCACCCAGCGCCTGCTGGCTTTCTCGCGCAAGCAGGCCCTGCATCCACATGCGGTAGAGATGAAGCCGCTGCTGGAGAACCTGAGCGAGCTGATGCGGCACTCGCTTCCCGCCACGCTGACGCTGGATATTGAAGCGCAAACCCCGGCATGGCCCGCATGGATCGACGTCAGCCAGCTGGAAAACGCCATTATCAACCTGGTAATGAACGCGCGCGATGCAATGGAGGGGCAGAACGGTGTGATTAAAATCCGCACCTGGAACCAGCGCGTGACCCGCAGCGACGGGCGAAGACAGGATATGGTGGCGCTGGAGGTGATTGACCACGGCTGCGGGATGTCGCAGGAGGTGAAATCGCAGGTCTTTGAACCGTTCTTCACCACCAAACAGACCGGCAGCGGCAGCGGGTTAGGGCTGTCGATGGTGTACGGCTTTGTGCGCCAGTCGGGTGGTCGCGTTGAGATCGAAAGCGCGCCAGGGCAGGGAACCACCGTGCGGCTCCAGCTGCCGCGCTCGACGCTGCCCGCGTTCTCCGATGATGCTGTGCTGGTGACCACGGCCCCGGCAGAAAGTGAGCTGCTTGTGCTGGTTCTGGAAGATGAGGCGGGTGTGCGTCAGACCCTGTGCGAGCAACTGCACCAGCTTGGCTACCTGACGCTTGAAGCCGAAAACGGCGAGCAGGCGCTAAACATGCTGGACGCGTCGCCGGATATCGGCATGTTTATCAGCGACCTGATGTTGCCGGGCGGCCTGAGCGGTGCGGAGGTCATCGACCATGTGCGCAGCCACTATCCGCAGTTGCCGGTTCTGCTGATCAGCGGGCAGGATTTACGTCCGGCGCATAACCCGCAGCTGCCGGAGGTTCAGTTACTGCGAAAGCCGTTCACCCGCGCACAGCTGGCGCAGGCGCTGCGTAAGGTGATGGTAATTTGAGATTCCTCCGCTACCCCAGCGAACAGCCATTCATTACTTTAAGGCCAGTTCACCTGCGAGTCTGGCCTTATGAAACGTTACTCTACCGCTCTGTTATTAGGTCTGCTGACTTTAACCAGCCAACTGGCGCATGCCGATGTGATTGATGATGCCATTGGCAATATTCAGCAGGCGATCAACGACGCCTATAACCCCGGCAGCAGCCGTAATGACGATGACGACGATCGTTACGATCGCAGCCGTCAAACCGACAGTCGACAGTACGACGATCGTCGTCGGCAGTTAGAAGATCGACGCCAGCGTTTAGACGAGCGTCAGCGCCAGCTGGATGACGATCGTCGTCGCTTAGAAGAGGATGAGCGCCGGTTAGAGGACGATTACGATCGGTAGTAAACCCCGGTATCGTAACGCACAGGCCGGGTAAGGCGCAGCCGCCACCCGGCAAAACCTAATCCAGCACCAGCACCATCCCGTCATAGCCCGCTTCAATGCCGGACGGCAGCGGGTTCTCCATCATCCACACGTCAAACTGATGGCTGATGTGCGTCAGGATCACCTGCGGACAGCCAATCACCTTATTCAGCGCAATCACCGTATTCAAATCGCAATGGTTGCGCGGCGTCTCCGGGCGTGGTTCATGGCTACAGTCGATAATCATCGCCTGCGGCTGGTTGTTAAGCAGAAACGTCACCGTTTTATCCGGTAGCCCGGCGGTATCAGAAAGCCACGCGACGCGGCTGTGGGCGGACTCCAGCAGATAGCCGAAGGTCAGCTTTGAATGATTGAGCGGCAGCGGCGTAACCCGCAAGCCCTGAAGTTCAAACATCACGAATGGCTCGACCGTGTGGCTGAAATCCAGAAGACCCGGATGTTTGAACAGGTCGTCACAGCCTGCGTCGTCCGGCGGACCGTAAACCGGAATGGTCGCCCCCACGCCCCAGCGCAGGGGGAACAGCCCCTGAACGTGATCCATATGATAATGGGTGAGCAAAAACTGCCTGAAACTCCCCGCGGGCCAGTCGTCCATCAGGTGGGGAATACCCGCGTCCAGCAAGGTGACCGCATCGTTGAATTTGACCGCCGCGCTACAGGGGCGACGGCGATAATTTTCCTGCAAACGTGCCCGTCGGCACGCCGCACAGTCGCAGCCAAACACCGGCACCAGCTGCGCCCCTCCGGTTCCTGTCAGCGTGATCGTCAGACTCATAACGCACCTCTACAGCGGTTTGGTGAAGCGAAAATGGCTCTGCGTATACCCTTCACGAACATAAAAACGGTGTGCGTCCACGCGCTTCACGCTGGTGGACAGTTCGGTCAGCTCGGCACCAGCCTGACGCGCGATCTCCTCTGCCCAGGCCAGCAGCTGGCTACCCACTTTCAATCCGCGCGCCTGCGGCATCACCACCAGCTCCTGGATCTCGCCGATCCAGCGGGCGTGGTGCAGGTGAAACTGCATATGCAGGCCGATCATACCGATGATCTGCCCGTCCAGCTCGGCCAGCTGGTAGCGCATATTGTGATCCTGCAAGTTGGCCAGATATCCGGCGTGAAACGCCTGATGATCGAACTCTGCCTGCTTAAGTTCGCAGATCAGAGCGTAAACGATCGGCGCATCGTCGGCGGTGGCGGGGCGAAGCTGGCAGTCAGGCATGCTGTTTCTCCTTCTGGCGAATAAGCGATAAAAAGGTCTCGACTGACTGTAGCAAACTTCCATCGTTATTGAGGACGTGACAACCCGACGGGGTGTAGCGCGCCGCGCGTTCCAGGCGCTGGTCGATCTCGCGCGCGTTTTCGCGCCCCCGCGTTTGCAGCCTGCTACGCAGAACGTCCGGAGAAACCTGCAAACAGACCGGGAGCAGCGCCGCTTCGTACCGGGCGCGAGCCTGCGGGAGATGCGCCCGCGAGCCGTTAACCAGTACGTCGAACCCCGCGTGCAGCCAGAGGTCGATCTCAATGCCGACGCCATAGTAGTAGCCGTTGGCATGCCAGCTTAGCGCCAGCAGGTTTTGTCCGGCGCGGGTAAAAAACTCCTGCTCGCTCAGGGCGATATGGTTCTCACTCCCGGCGTTAGCATCGCGCGTGATATAGCGGTGCGCCACCAGCAGCTGTGTATGTTCCCGCTGCCGTAACGCCGACAGCAGGCTGTCCTTCCCGGAGCCGGACGGGCCCATTAACCAGATGAGTCTTCCCATCAGAACGCCCTTTTTCCCTGACGCCAGACGTGGTCGATATGTACGTGCTCGCCCTTACGGTGCGCCAGCACCAGATCGGCCCGTTTCCCCTCGGCAATTTCACCGCGATCGTGAAGATTAAGCGCGCTGGCCGGGTTTTTCGTCACCAGACGGATCGCCTGCGGCAGCGTGAAGCGGTTGCCTTCGTCGTCCGCCACCCGGAACGCCGCGTCCAGCAGGCTGGCGGGGTAGTAGTCGGACGAAAGGATATCCAGCAGGCCGAGGGAGGCGAGCTTGCTTGCCGCCACGTTGCCGGAGTGCGACCCGCCGCGCACGATGTTCGGCGCTCCCATCAGCACGTTCATGCCATGCTTGCGGGATGCCTCTGCCGCCTCGAACGTGGTGGGAAATTCAGCGATCACGCTGCCAAGCTGGTGGGATTCACGAACATGGTCGTGCGTGGCGTCATCATGGCTGGCCAGGGCAATGTTGCGGTCACGGCACATCGCGGCAATGGAGAGGCGATTCGGCTGCGACCACCGCGCCGCAAGCTGAAGCTGTTCTTCCTCGTAGCGTGCCATCTCGGCATCGTTGAGCGCGTATTTGCCCTGATAGTATTCACGATACTTTTCAATGTTGGCGAACTGGCGCTGCCCCGGCGAGTGGTCCATCAGGGAGACCAGCGAGACCGGCTCGCGGCCCACCAGCTTTTCAAACAGCGGCAGGGTGGTGTGGTGCGGCAGCTCGCAGCGCAGGTGCAGACGGTGCTCGGCGCGGTTGAGACCGCGCTTTTGCGTCTCCTCCACGGCGTTGATCATCTTCTCCAGGTTCTCAAGACGGTCGCCGCCGTCGCGCACGTCGCCGATCGCCACCGCGTCCAGCACCGTGGTGATGCCGCTGGCGACCATCAGCGCGTCGTGGCTGCTCATGGCTGAATGCGCGGGCCAGTCGACCTTCGGGCGCGGGGTGAAGAATTTATCGAGGTTATCGGTATGCAGCTCAATCAGCCCCGGCAGCAGCCAGCCGCCTTCGCCGTCCATCGCTTCCGGTGAGCGGCTCTGGGTTTCGGCAAAGGCGCGGATGACGCCGTCCTGGATCTCGATTGAGCCGCCAACCACCTCGTTTTCCAGCACCAGCCTGACGTTATTGATAATCATACGTGTGTCCCCATCGGGTGCAGTCTGTCTGCCACGCGGCTGCGTACGGTTTCGTCGTGGAAGATCCCGACGATCGCCGCGCCGCGCGCTTTGGCCTGTTCGATCAGATCCATCACCGCTGCGCTGTTTTTACTGTCGAGCGAGGCGGTGGGTTCATCCAGGAGTAAAATCGGGTAGTCGACGATAAACCCGCGGGCGATGTTGACGCGCTGCTGTTCGCCGCCGGAAAAGGTCGACGGGGCGAGGTGCCACAGACGCTCCGGTACGTTGAGGCGCGTCAGCAGGCTGGCGGCTTTAGAGGCGCAGGTTTCGCGCGGTACGCCGAGATCCAGCAGGGGTTGCATGACCACGTCCAGGGCGGAGATCCGCGGGATCACCCGCAGGAACTGGCTGACCCAACCGATCGTTGTACGGCGCACTTCCAGCACCTTGCGCGCGGGGGCCTGCACCAGATCAACCCATTCATTGTTATGGCGAATATGGATATGGCCTTCGTCTGGCAGATAGTTGGCATACAGGGAGCGCAGCAGGGTGGATTTCCCGCTGCCGGAGTGGCCGTGCAGCACCACGCATTCGCCCTGATTCACCTCTAACGAGGCGTTTTGCAATACCGACAGGCGTACGCCGTTTTGCTGGTGGAGCACAAAGGTCTTACTGACATTTTCAACGTGGATCATTTTGGCCTCGTGGGTTTGGGTTGCCGGGTGGCGCTTCGCTTACCCGGCCTACGAATAGCGCACCTGTAGGCCGGGTAAGGCGGAGCCGCCACTCGGCAAAGAAGCATCAGTTCTGCAATACGGACGACACCAGCAACTGGGTATACGGATGATGCGGGTCGTCGAGCACGCGGTCGGTCAGCCCACTTTCCACCACCTGACCCTGCTTCATTACCAGCAGGCGGTCCGCCAGCAGGCGCGCAACGCCTAAATCATGGGTGACAATCACCACCGCGAGGTTCAGCTCCACCACCAGGCCGCGCAGCAGGTCGAGCAGGCGCGCCTGCACGGAGACGTCCAGCCCGCCGGTCGGTTCATCCATAAACACCAGCTTCGGATGGGTAACGAGATTGCGGGCAATCTGTAAACGCTGCTGCATACCGCCGGAGAAGGTGGTGGGCAGGTCGTCAATGCGCGAGGCGGGGATTTCAACTTCTTCCAGCCAGTGTTGCGCGGTAGCGCGGATGTTGCCGTAATGGCGCGCACCGGTGGCCATCAGTCGCTCGCCGATATTGCCTCCCGCTGAGACGTGGCGACGCAGGCCGTCCATCGGATGCTGATGCACCACGCCCCACTCGGTGCGCAGCAGGCGGCGGCGTTCGGCTTCGCTCATGCCATACAGCGACACGCCCTCATATAAAATGTCGCCGTTCTGCGGCGTCAGGCGCGCGGAGATGGATTTCAGCAGGGTGGTTTTGCCGGAGCCGGACTCGCCGACAATGCCCAGCACTTCGCCCGGCCACAGCTCAAACGACACGTCGCTAAAGCCTTTGCCCGGCGCATAAAGGTGAGTCAGGTTATCAACTGAAAGCAGCGGTTTCATTGGCTGTTCGCCTCGCTCTGTTGGCGGCAGTAATCGGTGTCGGAGCAGACAAACATCCGCTTGCCCGTGTCGTCCAGCACCACTTCATCCAGATAGCTGTGCTTCGAGCCACAGATGGCGCACGGCTCGTCCCACTCCTGCACCGTAAACGGGTGATCGTCGAAATCGAGGCTCTCCACACGGGTATACGGCGGGACGGCGTAGATGCGTTTTTCACGTCCGGCGCCAAAGAGTTGCAGGGCGGGCATCATGTCCATCTTCGGGTTATCGAATTTCGGGATGGGCGACGGATCCATTACGTAGCGCCCGTTGACCTTCACCGGGTAGGCGTAGGTGGTGGCAATATGGCCGAAACGGGCGATGTCCTCATACAGTTTGACCTGCATGATCCCGTACTCCTCCAGCGCGTGCATGGTGCGGGTTTCGGTTTCGCGCGGCTCGATAAAGCGCAGCGGCTCCGGGATCGGCACCTGGAAAATCAAAATCTGATCTTCCGTCAGCGGGGTTTCCGGGATGCGGTGACGGGTCTGGATCAGCGTCGCGTCTTCGGTTTTCTCGGTGGTGTTGACGCCCGTCACGCGCTTAAAGAAGTTGCGGATCGACACGGCGTTGGTGGTGTCGTCCGCGCCCTGGTCAATGACCTTCAGCACGTCCGCTTCGCCAATCACGCTGGCGGTGATCTGAATGCCGCCGGTGCCCCAGCCGTAGGGCATTGGCATTTCACGACCACCAAACGGCACCTGATAGCCCGGAATAGCCACCGCTTTTAAGATGGCGCGGCGGATCATGCGTTTGGTTTGCTCGTCCAGATAGGCAAAGTTGTAGCCGCTTAAGTTAGCCATTAGCGCGCTCCCGTTGCAGGCGTTTCAGCAGTTCCAGTTCAGCCTGGAAATCGACGTAGTGGGGCAGCTTGAGGTGCGAGACAAAGCCCGCGGCCTCGACGTTATCCGCGTGGGCCAGCACGAACTCTTCGTCCTGTGCCGGGCCGGAAACTGGCTCGCCGTAGTCCGGCGCCTGGAGCGCGCGGTCAACCAATGCCATCGCCATCGCCTTGCGCTCGCTCAGGCCGTACACCAGCCCGTAGCCGCGGGTAAAGTGCGGAGCTTCATTCTCTGGCGCGACAAACCCGTTAACCATTTCACACTCTGTCATCAAGAGTTCGCCGACGTTTACCGCAAAACCCAGCTCTTCCGGCACGATTTCGATATCGAGATAACCGCTGCGGATCTCCGCCGCGAACGGGTGGTTGCGCCCGTAGCCGCGCTGGGTGGAGTAGGCGAGTGCCAGAAGATAGCCTTCGTCGCCGCGCATCAGCTGTTGCAGGCGGGACGAGCGCGAACAGGGATAGACCGGCGGCGTGCGGGTGATGTCATCCGGTGTGCTGCCGGTGTCCTCTTCCGCCTTCGCCAGCCCCTGGTTGGCCAGCAGGCTAAAGACGTGCGGAGAGGCGTCGTGTTCGGCGTCTGAAGTGTTGAGCTGCGGCGCTTCACCGTTCGCCAGCAGAGTGAAGTCCAGCAGGCGATGGGTGTAGTCGTAGGTTGGGCCAAGCAGCTGGCCGCCGGGGATGTCTTTATAAACCGCAGAAATACGGCGCTCTAATCGCATTTCCGCCGTGTTCACCGGCTCGCTCACCGCCAGCTTCGCCAGCGTAGTGCGGTAAGCGCGCAGCAGGAAGATGGCTTCCACGTTATCGCCGCTGGCCTGCTTCAGCGCCAGCGCCGCCAGCTCGCGGTCCGCGATGCCGCCTTCGGTCATCACGCGGTCGACGGCCAGGTTTAACTGCTGTTCAATCTGGGCGACGCTTAGCTCGGGAAGGGCGTCATCCCCCCGACGTCTGTGCTCCTGCAAGGCATGGGCGGCGGCGATCGCCTTCTCGCCCCCTTTGACGGCAACGTACATCAGCACACCTCCACGTGAGTGGTCCGCGGGATCGCCAGCAGGCGTTCGCCGCAGGTCAGGATCAGGTCGATACCGAGCGGGAACGGATGCGGACGCTCGGTCAGCTCATGAATGATGCACTCCGGCAACTGGGGCGCGACCATCCGCTCGTCGGCGATGCCAGCCCCCGTCAGGCGCAACATGCGGCCACCGCTCAGGCTGGAGACTTGCAGGATCAGCGTGGCGCTGGTTTCCGGTGCGACGGCGCTGCCTTCGCTCAGGGCGTTAAGCTGTTCATGGCTGATCTGCTCGTCGGCCACGGCGAAAACCGCCTGCTGGGGCTGTTCGACCAGCGGCGCGCTGGTGTGAAAGCGCAGGTTCTGGCTGGCGATATCGTTCAGCAATGCGCCTGACAGCCACACCGGGGTGTCGTTGTCGGCCAGGGTCAGCAGCACGCTGGTGGTCGCCAGGTTTAGCGGCAGCCAGCCCTGTGAAAGCTGATGCAGGGAGACAATCACGCCCGGCTCGCTCATGGCTTTCAGCAGGCGACGAAAACTCTGTTGGGCGTCCTGGACGGCCAGGGTAAAAGCAGGTTGAAGCGTCATGCGTTGTCTCCGCGAACGAGCGTAAAGAAATCGACCCGGCTGGTATTCACTTCGGCCTGACGCGCGGCAAGGCGTGCGGCGCGGTCAGCTTCCAGCGGGGCAATAAGGGTTTCCATTAACGTCTGAAAATGTGGCGGTTCCTGTAAAAGCGCGTCGATCGCTGCGCAGCGCTCGGCGTGCGCTTTGTCGCGGCCCAGCACGTAGCCGTAGCCCAGCGTGCCGCTGTTCAGGCGGATCACCGCGCGGGTGAGGGTGGCATCGCCAGCGAAGAAGCGCTCGCCGGTGCCGCCCATGCGTGCCTGGATCTGCACCAGGCCGATCTCCGGCGCGCGGATCGTGTCGTAGTCCGGCGTCAGGCCGAGCGCGTTCATGCGGGCAGCCAGCGCAGCAGGCTGGCTGTGGGCCAGCACGCGCATCCAGCGCTGACGAGTGGCAGTGTCGAAGTGCATTCAGTGCTCCATGGTAAATTCAATCATGTCGGCGCGGGTCAGGCTGACGGAGTATTCCGTTGCGTTGACCTCGCCGTCACGGTGGTTGAGGGTGCGCACGCAGAGCAGCGGGGCCATGTTGGGAATTTCCAGCACCTTGCTCTCTTTTGCCTGCGCGCGGCGGGCGCTGATGCGCGTCTGGGTGCGTTTGAGCGCGATGCCCGTCGCGTCCTGAAGAAAATCATGCAGGGAACCGCTGGCGAAATGTTGCAGCACGGGCCAGAGGGTGAGGTCCGCGAAGTAGTGGTCGATCTGACAAACCGCCACGCCGTTCACCCGGCGCAACGTGCGCAGATGTACGACGTTGTCACCCTCCTGGATCCCCAGCGCGTCCGCCACGTGGCGGGAGGCCGGGCGCAATACCGAGAGCAGCTTTTCGCTGGTGGGATGGCTACCCTGATCGAGCAGGTTCTGGCTAAAACGCGCCTGAGCGTTGAGCGGGTAGTCGAACGGGCGCATCAGCACCAGCACGCCCACGCCCTGACGGCGCTGGACCCAGCCGCGCTCGACCAGCTGGTCAATGGCGCGTCGCAGGGTGTGGCGGTTCACTTCGTACCGGTCGGCAAGCTGCTGTTCGGCAGGCAGGTAGTCGCCGCAGCGGTAGTGCGTGCGCAGCTCCACTTCGAGCTTTGCCGCAATCTCTTGCCAGCGGGTGGGGTAACTGGTCGGATGTCTGGATAAGTGCATACAAATCAAAGCCTCGCTTCTCAGATGAAGTGCTTACGCAAACGTTGAGAGAGGAAATCCAGCAGGCTGACGGTGATGATGATGAGCACCATCAGGGCGCAGGTTTGCTGGAACTGGAAACCGCGAATCGCTTCCCACAGGGTGACGCCAATCCCGCCTGCGCCGACCATGCCGACCACGGTGGCGGAGCGAACGTTAGACTCGAAGCGATACAGGGAGTAGGAAATGAGCAGCGGCATCACCTGCGGCAGGACGCCGTAGAGGATCTCTTCGATTTTGTTGGCCCCGGTTGCGCGGATGCCTTCCACCGGGCCAGGCTCGATGGCCTCAACCGCTTCGGAGAGTAGCTTGGAGAGCACGCCGGTGGTGTGGATGAACAGCGCCATCACGCCCGCGAACGGACCCAGGCCGACGGCGACCACGAACAGCATGGCGAACACCATCTCGTTGATGGCGCGGCAGGCGTCCATCAGACGACGCATCGGCTGGTAAACCCACCACGGTACGATGTTCTCGGCGCTCATCAGGCCAAACGGAATGGAGAGAACGACAGCAAGGGCGGTGCCCCAGACGGCAATTTGCAGAGTGATCGCCATTTCGCTGAGGTAATCCGGCCACTGGCTGAAGTCCGGCGGGAAGAAGTCGGCGGCGAAGGTCGCCATGTTGCCGGAATCTTTGACGAGCAGCAGCGGATCCATTTCCGCGCCTTTCCAGGAGATGACCAGCACCGCCAGCAGGATGGCCCAGCTTATGAGCGAGAACCAGCTGCGCTTTGGCGGCGGGAGGGTGATGGTTTGCATGTTTTACTCCGTGGCTCTTTGTGTGCCGGATGGCGCTACGCTTATCCGGCCTACGATCTGTTCTCCCTCTCCCTGTGGGAGAGGGCCGGGGTGAGGGCATCAGCGTGCGCATTTCCCCCTCACCCTAACCCTCTCCCTCAAGGGAGAGGGGACTTAAGTTACTGCACCGCTTTGTTCACGCTGGTCATGGCGCCCAGCGCGGCGGTCAGGCGGTCGAGATCGTCCAGCTGCGCCTGAATTTCCGACACTTTGCTGGTCTTCTCTTCTTCCTTCAGACCTTTGTTGTCCTTCACGCCCTGCATCTGCTTAAACAGCGCCAGCTGGCGAATCGGCACCAGCTGCAAATCGCTGGATGCGCGGAACGGTGCCCAGCCCAGACGCGTCAGAACCGCTTTCTCTTCCGGCGTTTTGCCGTAGTTCATAAAGAAGTCGTAGACCTTGTCCTTGGTGCTCTCGGAGAGATTTTTACGCCACACGATTGGGTCGCCCGGGATCAGCGGCGATTTCCAGATCACCTTGATTTCCTTGAGCTTGTCCGGCGCGGAGGTCTTCAGCTTGTCGAGGTTTTCGGTGTTGTTGGTGGCAACATCCACCTGTTTATTCGCCACGGCCAGGGCGTTGGTTTCGTGACTGGCGTTGACCGTGCGTTTGAAGTCGCTGGCGGAGGCGTTGTTTTTCGCGAAGACGTAGTAACCCGGTACAAGGAAGCCAGACGTAGAATTCGGATCGCCATTACCAAAGGTCAGCTCTTTGCGTCTGGCGAGCATGTCGTTGAGGTTGTTGATCGGGCTGTCTTTGTTAACGATCAGTACGCTCCAGTAGCCCGGGGAGCCGTCTGCCGCAACGGTCTGGGCAAAGACCTGACCGTTGGCACGATCCACTGCTTCCATCGCAGAGAGGTTGCCGTACCATGCGATGTCCACTTTGTTGAAGCGCATTCCCTGGATGATGCCCGCGTAGTCCGGAGCGAAGAACGCGTTCACTTTGATCCCCAGTTTGGTTTCCATATCTTTCAGGAACGGTTCCCACTGCGGCTTCAGGTTTTGCTGTGATTCCGTTGAAATAATGCCAAAGTTCAGCGCTTTTTCCTGCTCCTCGGCGTGGGCCGGGCTTAACAGCGTGCTGATGCTGAACATGCTGGTGAAGGCCAGCGCGGCAACGGCTTTGTAGTTCATGTCCATTCCTCGTTATGGGGACGTTAAGCAGCCTGCGCGCGTTCTTCGACGCGGTTTACGCTGCGGTAGAGATGATCAAAACGTTCGTTATCAAACTGGTGGCTTGCGCCATCAAAGAACACATGGCCCTGACGCAGGGCGACGATGCGCTCGCAGTAGCGCAGGGCGTAATCTACCTGGTGCAGCGTCACTACCACGGTGATGCCATCGTTCTGGTTGATGTCGCGCAGGGTTTCCATCACGATGCGGGCGGACTCCGGATCCAGCGAGGCGATAGGTTCGTCGGCCAGAATGATTTTGGCTTTCTGCATCAGGGCGCGGGCGATGGCGACACGCTGCTGCTGTCCGCCGGACAGCGTGGAGACGCGCTGGTGGGCAAAATGCGCCATGCCGACGCGGGTCAGCGCCTGTAAGGCTTCCTGCTTCTGGGATGGGGAGAACCAGCGCAGGCAGGTGCGCCAGAACGGGGTGCTGCCGAGCGCGCCAATCAGCACGTTCTCGAGCACGGTCAGGCGGTTTACCAGGTTGAACTGCTGAAAGATATAGCCCGTCTGAGCGCGGCTTTTGCGAATATCGCTCGCCAGACGGCCCGCGTGTTGCACGGTGTTACCCAGCAGTTCGACGCGGCTTTCCGGCGTTGTGTCGCAGGTAATCAGGCCGCTTAAGTGACGAAGAAGGGTGGATTTACCTGAACCAGACGGCCCCAACAGCGCCACCATTTCGCCCTGCTGGACGGTCAGATCAACGGCATGCAGCGCCTTGTTGTGATGGAAGGTTTTGCTCAGTTTCTCGACGCGAATGACAGTTTGCATGTGCCGGGCCTCACGATAAATGTGGCCTCATGCTGGCGCATCAATATGACATTCAGGTTAAGTGTTGGTTGCGGGAGTTTGAAGAGTTGAGGTGAGTTTGATGACAATCACCGTAGGCACGGTCAGCGCAGCGCCACCGGGCGCTGTTGCCGGATGCGCTGCGCTTAACCGGCCTACGATTTAACGACGTTAATCATCCACGGCACACCGTATTTGTCGGTGACTTTACCGAATCCGTGCGCCCAGAAAGTCTCCTGCCAGGCCATTTCGATATTGCCGCCATCAGAGAGGTTGTCGAACCAGCGTTTGCCTTCATTCACGTCCTGTGTGTCGAGCACCAGCGTGAAGCCTGCGTATTGCGCGCTGCTGCCGGGCGGCAGACCGTCGCTCATCATGATATCGCTGCCAGCAATGCGGACGTTCGAGTGGGCGATGGCGGAATCCGGGAAGTTCATGCCTGACGGACAGCCTTCTTCGCTGTTTTCGTCTTTAGGCATTTCGCCGAAGGTGATTTTGTAGAGGAGTTCTGCGCCGACGGCCTGCTGATAGAAGGCGGTAGCCTCCGCACAGTTGCCAGCGAAAGAGATATAGGGACTTAACGGCATAATCTTTACCTCACGTAAGAAAAGCCCGTTAAGTGTAGTTCCCGGACGCCCGGTAAGCGAAGCGTCACCGGGCGGGTCAATCAGTTCTTTTTCACGAACTCAGATTTCAGTTTCATCGGACCGAAGCCGTCAATTTTGCAGTCGATATTATGATCGCCTTCAACCAGACGGATATTTTTGACTTTCGTGCCGATCTTCAGCATGGAGGAGCTGCCTTTTACCTTCAGATCTTTCACAACGGTAACGCTGTCGCCGTCTGCCAGCAGGTTGCCGTTCGCGTCTTTCACGATCAGCGTATCGCTGTCCTGCGCAGGCTCCGCATCGTTCCATTCATGGGCGCATTCCGGGCAAACGAACATGCCATTGTCTTCATAAGTGTATTCAGAATTGCATTTCGGGCAGTGTGGAAGTTGCATGTTGGTATCCTCAAAAGTGTTAACACGCTGGAAAACGCCAGCTAAATGACGGCAGTGTGCCGAAAAAGGCAGCGAGTATAACGCAAATCCCCACATTTGTCGGTGATATTGTTTTATAAAAATAGCGCATAAAAGCGCAAGCGATGACACGAACGGTCAATGAATTAAGGGAGGGTTGTGCCCTGAACGGTAGCGATCGTCATCATGTTAAATGTATCGAATATTTTATTACCGCAAATTGCTACGCTGTGCCATTTCGGATAAGGTGAAGGAACAAGCCGTTATTTATCTATCCCCTCTGATGCTATACATCTTTTGGTGCCAGGGAATACCTCTCTTTTTTGGTGGGTAAATAACGATGATATATCCTGATGTTTCCTGAAAATGCGTTTTGTCTATTCACTTTTGGCTTTCTGGCCAGGGGTTGTTTTACACGCATTACGAGGGCGGTTGTTAAATTCTCATTGGCTTCAATCAGTTGTATTAAATGAACATGTTTTCCATACGTGATCATATAAGCCTGAAAAGTATAATTAAAACATCGTGGCTTAATAAAAGTAATAAATTTGCGTTAAGGGAAGGCTTTTATCATGCACACACAGACCATATTTGAATTAAGCCAGGAAGCTGAACGTTTGTTACAGCTCGCACTGAACAATCTTGATTCATTAAAATCGATGCCGATTGCAAAGCTGGATAGCACAGCCGCTGCCATGAGCAGCGTTAATAACAACGTTTTGCCATTACATTTTAGCGCGCGGGGAGTCGATGCTCAGCAGGCGATGCTGAATAACGAATTACGCAAAATAACCCGGCTCGAAATGGTACTGGCGATTGTGGGTACCATGAAAGCGGGAAAATCGACCACCATTAATGCGATTGTGGGCACTGAAGTGCTGCCGAACCGCAATCGTCCGATGACGGCGCTTCCCACGCTGATCCGCCATACGCCGGGCCAGAAGGAGCCGGTGCTGCATTTTTTGCACGTTGCGCCCATTGATACCCTGATTGCTCAGTTGCAAAAAAAACTGTGCGAAAAAGATCGCGGTAAGCTGGCGCGGCGACTGGAAATAGACAAGGACATGACTACGCTGCTGGAGCGCATCGAAAGAGGTGAGGCGTTTGAAAAACATCACCTGGGCGCGGAGCCCATCTTTCATTGTCTGAAAAGCCTGAACGATCTGGTGCGGCTTTCTCAGGCGCTGGGCGTGGAGTTTCCATTCTCTGAGTATGCCGCGATTGAACATATTCCGGTGATTGAGGTGGAGTTTGTGCATCTCGCCGGTCTGGACGCGCACCTGGGGCAACTGACGCTGCTCGACACGCCGGGGCCGAACGAGGCTGGGCAGCCGCACCTGCAAAAAATGCTCAGCGAGCAGCTGGCGCGCGCCTCCGCCGTGCTGGCGGTGATGGACTATACCCAGCTTAAATCTATTTCTGATGCGGAGGTTCGTCAGGCAATTTCGGCGGCGGGGAAATCCGTGCCGCTTTACGCCCTGGTCAATAAATTCGATCAGAAAGATCGTAACAGCGATGATGAAGAGCAGGTGCGGGCGATGATTTCCGGCACGCTGATGAAAGGGAATATTTCGCCGGGGCAAATTTATCCGGTCTCTTCCATGTGGGCTTATCTGGCAAACCGCGCCCGCTATGAGATGAACGTCCATGGGCGGCTTCCCGATCATCAGGATCAGCGTTGGGTACAGGATTTTGCCGAGGCCGCGCTGGGTCGCCGCTGGCGAACGGCCGACCTGGACGATATTGACCATATTCGCCATGCGGCGGATCTGCTGTGGGAGGATTCGCTGTTTGAACAGCCCATCCGCAAACTGATTTACGCGGCTTACGCCAACGCTTCGCTGTTCGCTCTGCGGTCGGCATCACATAAGCTGCTGAACTATGCGCAAAATGCCAGAGAATACCTGGATTTTCGCCATCAGGGACTGACGGTCGCTTTTGATGAGCTGGAACTGAATATTGCGCGTCTGGAAGAGGATATGACGATGCTGCGTCAGCGGCAAAGCGTGGTGAGCGATGAGGTTCAACATGAAGTTGAAGAGGCGCTCAACGCAACGGACTCATTCCTGCTTCGCCAGAAAGGTGAACTTCACCAGGCGCTGGGCGACATTTTCAGCCGTCCGTTTATTCTTGATTTAGCAGGGCGCGAGCCATCCAGTTTGCGTACAGACGACGCGGATACGATCCAGCAGCTGGTGCTTGACGATGAAGGGCAGGCGCAGATTGTCCTGAGCAAGATCCGATCGTCATGCGAACAGATTTTGCTGAGTGCGCAGAGCAGAATTGGCCGGGAGCTGGCGTTACGTTTCGATCAACTGGAGTCTACGCTCGCCCGATCGTTGAATGAGGCGATGCGCCCCATCGAGACGCGAATCAAGGAACAGCTTAGTCATGCCGGATTTCGGGCGCGGATTAGCTTCCCGGCGTTCCAGGCAAACCAGCTTAATTTCAATACCCGCAGTTTATTTAATGATGCCATTGTGCAGGACACTCCTCCTGCCAGTCAGCCAGCAGGGGCGGGCAGCGTACGTGATACCGTCTCGCGCTGGCTCAATAATCCTGGCTGGGGCTGGGAAGAGTATGTGGTGACGCGCACACGCTATGTCATCGACATCGCTCAACTTCATGGCAAATTTACGCATCATACCGATCAGTTTTGCGATCAAATTCGTAAAGCTTTGGCCGCGCAGGTCGATGTCTCTGTTACGGCAGGTATGGCAACGTTCTTTGCAGAGTTTTCGTTATGCCTGACCGGGTTACAGGAAAGCTTGCGTGATAGCCTTGCCGTGCGGCAGCAGAATGAGCATTCAACCCGGGCGCTTAGCCAGTTGTTGAAGCAAAGTATGACCACTGCGGCGTGGATTCAGGAAGATACCCGACTGTTACGCGATGATATTCAAACCTTATTCGCGGCAGAGCAACCATGACAACACAGCTACTGGACGGTCCCGGGCGGACGCTGGAGTGTATTCATCCAAAATTTATGGTCGATTTGGTCCAGGGGGCGGATGCTGCACGTCACTCCCTCCTGGGGCCACAGCAGCTGCAATTTCGTGAGCGTTTGACGCAGGAGATCATTACGCAGACCCGGCTGCGGCCGTGGGCAATGGCGGGAATGCTCAACGAAAATGCAGCGCTACGGCTGGGGCTGGCGGAGAAACTGGCCGGGATGCTTGACCCCGGACACCTTGCGCTGACCCGTATGACCGATAAGCTGGTAGCCCTGCGCCAGCAGGTTAACCCACGCATCCCACACCCTCCCGGATTATTGCAACAGTACGAGGCGCTCTCCGTGCATTTCAACCAGCGTGCCGCTTATAAAGAGAAAGCGCTCGCGCAGCGCGGCCTTACGGTGCAGGCGGGTGAGCACAGCGAGCAAATTTTTACCCGCTGGCGAGCCGGGCAGTATGACGGCTGGTCGCTGGCTGGCCGCTGCTTTATTGCGCTGGAAGAGTTGCGCTGGGGCGCTTTTGGCGATGCCTGTCGTCTGGCGAACAGTGACGTCGCGGCCATGCTGAAAGACAATCTGCGCAGCATGGCCGCAAACTATCTGGCACAGGGGATTAATGCTTCTCCCACGACCCGGCATTTTTATCATCAGTGGCTGACGACGCCCTCCTCTCCCGGTCTGATTGATTATAAAGATATGCTGGGCTGGCTGGGGGACTGGTGTCAGGCGGATAAACATCCGGTGAGCTGGTCAGTGACGCAGAGCTGGCAAACGGTCGCGCTGGGGATGCCGAGGCTCTGTTCGGCAAAACGGCTGGTAGATGGCATGGTGGAAGAGATGTTTGGTGCGTGATTGCCCCCTCGTTTTAAGGAGGGGGCGAACAGGTTAGTGGTGCATTTCGACCGCTTCAGGTTCTGTCCGGGACTCAGGCACATGCCCAAAGCGTCTGGCGTACAGTGCCGTGATGATGGGGACCAGAATTGCCGTCACAATCACGCTGGCGGCAACCAGAGCCGTAGCGGAAGCGGCCACGGGTTCAAAGGCCGGGTTAATCTGGGCGATAATCACCGGGTTGGCTACCGCAGCACCTGCGGCCGAAGAGGCGGCTACACCCGCGGTTCCGTTGCCGCCCCCGATGACGCGGTCTGCAATAATCAGCGGAATACCCGTGATGACGATGACGGCAACACCCAGCACAATACCCAGCAGGCCGGTTTCGAGAATCACGTTCAGGTTGATGGTATTGCCCAGCGCGAAGCCGAAGAACGGGATCAGTACCGGGGTGGCTTTGCTGAAGAAATCGCGCAGATCGTGATCGAGGTTGCCCAGCGCAAAACCAATCAGGAACGGCAGGATCGCCCCGACAAAGTGGTGCGGTTCAAAGGAGGCAAGGCCAGCAGACCCCAGAATCAACATGGTCATCAGCGGACCCGACTCCAGGGACATCAGCACGAATGCGCCTGATTCTTCTTTGGTGCCATATTGATTCATCAGGCTGGCATAGAGACCGCCGTTGGTCATATCCATTGCTGAGACTATGGCCAGAACGGATAATCCGGCGAAGAAACCGGTCTGAATTCCATTCTCCGGAATGAACATCGCGCAGATCATGGCAACAACCCAGGCGACCGCTATTTTGGTAATGACCAGCGTCCCTGATTTACGTAATACCGTACCTGTTGCACGCAAGTTAATAGACGCACCGATGCAAAAGAACCAGACTGCCAGAATCGGTACCGTTCCGGTAATCATACCTTTTGTAAAACCGCCAAAATAAGCACCGGTATTCGGTGCCAGCGTATTTAATATCGCACCAAGTACCAGCGGGACCAGCATCATCCCGCCAGGGATGCGTTCTATTGTAGCTTTAATTTTCATCATTAACCCTCACATCTCGCCCGCGTGGCTGGCGGAAATCTTAAAAATTAGATCAGCAAATTCAATGGATTGCCTTTTAACGGAACCAATAGATTCGTTACTTATGCTGTAAAGCGAAATTCTGACGTTCAGTTTCCCTTCATTTGAAAGCCGCTGGGATATCGTGTTCGGATTTATCATGCGATCTTTGGAATTGTGATTCAATCAAAATAAAACAGTGTTTTAGTTATCTTCGTCACATATTGAATGTAAACAGGATTTCTCACTGTTAATAATTAAATTTTGTGTAAATTCCGTGTGAAGAAATGTGATTCTTTTTTGTTTTGAGCGGAATAATAACGGGCGTTAAAATCGGTTTGATAAGGGGTATTGAGAATGAGCTTATTTATCGTGAATTGACAAAAGCTGAAGGCAACTTACAAACAGGAAAAATATATGTGAAGTTGATCACATATATAAACGCTGGTAGGGTAAAAAGGTCTTTAACTGCCCAGACAGGCGTCAACAGGTTCGGTTGTATTGAGGTAAAACGTCAATGTAAGTAAACCTGCTACGCTTGAATAAGGAGATTCGCATGGAGCGAATTTCTGGTTCACAGCTTGCAAAAGGCGCTGTGAAACGGACGGGGCTGAGTCTACGAGGAAAGCTATGCTTAGAAGGAAAAAAGTAAAACCCATCACGCTGCGCGATGTCACCATTATTGATGACGCGAAACTGCGCAAAGCGATTACAGCGGCCTCGCTCGGTAATGCGATGGAGTGGTTCGATTTTGGTGTTTATGGCTTTGTGGCCTATGCACTTGGTAAAGTGTTCTTCCCCGGTGCCGATCCCAGCTTGCAGATGATTGCCGCGCTGGGTACGTTCTCTGTTCCCTTCCTGATTCGCCCTCTCGGTGGTCTTTTCTTCGGCATGTTGGGTGATAAATATGGTCGCCAGAAAATCCTGGCTATTACCATTGTCATCATGTCGATAAGTACATTCTGTATCGGCCTTATTCCGTCGTATGCGACCATTGGTATATGGGCGCCGATTCTGCTGTTGATCTGTAAGATGGCGCAGGGCTTCTCGGTTGGCGGCGAATATACCGGCGCATCGATATTTGTCGCCGAATATTCTCCGGACCGTAAACGCGGCTTTATGGGCAGCTGGCTGGACTTTGGCTCGATTGCCGGGTTCGTCATGGGTGCAGGGATTGTCGTTCTGATCTCAACCGTCGTGGGTGAAGAGAACTTCCTTGACTGGGGCTGGCGTATTCCATTCTTCCTGGCGCTGCCGCTGGGCATTATTGGCCTTTACCTGCGTCACGCCCTGGAAGAGACGCCTGCGTTCCAGCAGCACGTTGATAAGCTGGAGCAGGGTGACCGTGAAGGGTTGCAGGATGGCCCGAAAGTGTCGTTTAAAGAGATCGCGACTAAACACTGGCGCAGCCTGCTGACCTGTATTGGTCTGGTGATTTCCACCAACGTCACCTATTACATGCTGTTGACCTATATGCCGAGCTACCTGTCGCATAACCTGCACTACTCGGAAGACCACGGCGTGCTGATTATTATCGCCATCATGGTAGGTATGCTGTTTGTGCAGCCGATTATGGGTCTGCTGAGCGACCGCTTTGGCCGTAAGCCATTCATTATTCTTGGCAGCGTCGCCCTGTTCGCACTGGCAATCCCGGCCTTTATTCTGATTAACAGTAACGTGCTGGGGCTGATTTTCGCCGGTCTGCTGATGCTGGCGGTGATCCTCAACTGCTTTATCGGGGTGATGGCTTCTACGCTGCCGGCAATGTTCCCGACGCATATTCGCTACAGCGCGCTGGCCGCGGCCTTTAATATCTCCGTACTGATTGCGGGCCTGACGCCGACGCTTGCTGCTTCACTGGTGGAGAGCACGCAGAACCTGATGATGCCTGCTTACTATCTGATGGTCATTGCGGTGATCGGCCTGATTACCGGTATTACCATGAAGGAGACGGCGAATCGTCCGCTGAAAGGGGCAACGCCTGCGGCGTCTGATATTCAGGAAGCGAAAGAGATCCTGCGTGAGCACTACGATAATGTAGAGCAGAAGATTGAAGATATTGACGCAGAGATTGAGGCGCTTCAGAAAAAACGTTCTCGCCTTGTTGATCAGCATCCGCGAATCAACGAATGATAAAAAACCCGCCGCTGGCGGGTTTTCTTTTATTAGCATCCTGCGGCGATATAGTCGCCGCCCGCGCTGACGGGGATCACCGTCAGGAACAGGACCGTCGCGAACAGGATCAGAACAACCCCTCCGGCAATTTTGACCATCGGCATTACCCAGTTCAGAGACGTGCCGCCACCAAACCAGGCTACTGTGCGTTCACGCGCGTAACGTACCGCCAGCGACAGCCCCATAATCGACAGCGCCGTGCCCAGCGACATTGTCATCACCGCAGCTATCCCCCAGCTAATAATGCCGAGCGCATTCGAGAACATCAGGATCATAATTGCCCCGCTGCACGGGCGCGCGCCAATGGCCAGCACCACGCCCAGGCGGGTTTTCCAGTCGCTTCTGGTTAGATCCACCCCAACGCCGTGATGGCCGCAGCCACACTGTTCATTATGCTGGTGAAGCGGCTTGATGGCGTTAATCGCCATTTTGCGTGGGCGCAGGCTGCTGAGCGCCTGATAAATGATAAACGCACCGAAGGCGGCAATCAGTACGGCGCTGATTTTCTCGACATACCAACGGCTGGTGCTGATATCCCCTGACGCGAGGTTTAAGCCAACCGCCAGGATAAAGACAAAGAGGATCGCGCTGACGCCCTGCATCAGGCTACCGATAAACGGTACGACGCGCGCCGCGAGCTGGCTCTCTTTATTGGTGGTGAGATAAGTGGCGACGATAAATTTGCCGTGTCCCGGTCCAACGGCATGGAGTACACCATAAAGAAACGCACCGGTTAACAACCACAGCCCACCGCTGTACTGATGATTATTAAGTTGCAGGAGATACATCACCAGATATCGGTGTAGGGTGATCTGGGTGGCGAGGCACCACTGAATAAAAGCATTCCAGTGCGTATGCAGCGCAAAACCTGCCATAAGTAACACCAGCACGGTCAGCCCGGCGGTTGGGATACGCCAGTCACGTTGAAGTCGTTGTGTCGTCATGAGGTTGGCCCGCGAGAGAAATATTTGCCGCTAGTATAGTGTTCAATTGGGTGGATCACACCGGGATCGTCAATGAATTGTGGATAAGTCTGTGCGTAAAAAGGTATAAAGCGGGGTTTTGCTGGGGAATACAGCAGTCAGTCATTTTTTTGCAACTTTTCTGTTGCGGTCGCTCGTGAACTCCCTATAATGCGCCTCCATCGACACGGCGGATGTGAATCACTTCACAGACAACCCGGTCGGTTGAAGAGAAAAAATCCTGAAATAACGGGTTGACTCTGAAAGAGGAAA